>JAEXWS010000155.1 GCA_023406225.1 Bacillota bacterium
GTGATATGGGGGCAGAGATTAATCTCCTGGTGAACAATACTGATCCCAAGCTTTTGCGCATCCAGCGTACTCGAAAAGCTCACGTTTTTTCCCTCGAAGATAATCGTGCCTTCCGTTTGCGGAAACACTCCCGCAACGATATTCATCAGAGTGGATTTTCCTGCGCCGTTCTCCCCGCAGATCGCATGAACCTGCCCGTAGTCCACCTCTACCTTTACATGGTCCAAAGCCCTTGTGCCTGGAAAATCTTTAACAATTCCGTCAAGCTGCAACAGTTTTTTTGACATATTTCCCCTCCAGCTTTGATAACCGGCGTAGAGCTTTACTCAAAAGAAACCTGGATCTTTACATTTGTGCCCTCCTGATCATCCGCCAGTTCGTCAAACGCCTTTTGCGTATCCTCAACACCGACAATCTTGGTAACGGCCTTTTCCACTGGAATCCTACCGGAGGACACCAAATCAATGCTCTGTTCAAAATCATAGGTGTTGAAGCACCATAGACCTACTGCGTTGTAATCGCGATAGGCAAAATCGAACATCGGCAACGTGACCTCACCCACCGGCAGCCCGCTCTGCACATAAGTCCCGCGCTTTCTCATCGACTGCAGGCAGTCCTTCATGCAGGAGTTATTACCGGAACAATCAATGGCGATATCAACGCCATACTCCGTACGTTTCATGACCTCTTCGGGAACATTTACCTGTGTGGGATCAAAGACCTCCGTAGCCCCCCATTCCATACAACGGTTCCGGCGGACAGGCTTCACTTCGCTCATGTAAATCTGAGATGCTCCAGCGGCCTTTGCACCCAAAAGAGATAATACTGCGGTAGGTCCGGCACCACCGATCAAGACCGTATCACCGACCTGCATGTTGCCACGGCGCAAGCCATACAGGGCCAGTGACAACGGCTCGATACAGGCTCCCTGCTCAAATGTCACATTATCTGGTAGTTTCCGCAGCTGGTATTCTTTAACATTCACATATTCACCAAAGCCGCCATAGGGCCATTGCAGGCCCGTAGCGGCGAACTGCTCGCACAAATGCTCCAGACCCATTCTGCAATACTTGCACTTACCGCAGTGCATCAGAGGCATCACACAGACACGCTCGCCCACATGCCAGCGGTTATGATCCAATTCGCTGCCTAATTCTTCGATCACACCGGAAAACTCATGGCCCATGACCAGCGGGCCCATATGGCCTGTCAGCGGATGGGGTCTGTCGAACCACAGCGTCTGCACACCGTATACATATTCATGCAGATCCGTGCCACAGATGCCGCATCTTTTTACTTTGATTAGAGCTTCATCGGCTTTAATTTTAGGTTCGTCCACTTCTTCGAAACGAATGTCACGCTTTCCGTAATATCTCGCCGCTTTCATGTAAACCTCCTTATATTCCTCACACCTTGGCACCCTAAACAGCCAGGGCGCGGTGCGGATCACCGCGCCCTGTTTCTCAGATCAAAATTTTGCCACCTGCAATGGTGTAGGCGCTACCGGTGATATAAGACGCCCGATCGCTGGCCAAAAAGCACATTAACTCCGCAACATCGTCCGGCTCTGCCATACGCCCCAAGGGAATATCCCGCAGAAAATGCTGCCGGAACTCGTCCGGCGTCATACCGGAAATCGCACCGCGCTGGACGAACACCTCTTGCATGATATTGGTATTCACAGGCCCCGGGCAAACCGCATTGACCGTGACACCATATTCCGCCAATTCAATGGCCATGACCTGTGTCAACATCTGAACGCCCGCCTTGGCCACACAATAGGCCCCATTCATGGGTTCGCCAATTTTCCCAGAAATCGAGGCAATATTGACGATTCGACCATATCGCTTTTTCATCATAATTTTAGCTGCCGCCTGACAGATGTAAAGTGTCCCTTTCAAATCGATGTTGTTGATACGGTCCCAAATCTCGTCAGTCATATCAACCATCCTGCAAGCGATATTAATACCCGCGCAGTTTGTCACGATATCAAGGGTACCATAAGCGTCCACTGCCGCCTGTACCGCCTGCTCACACTCCTGCCGTTTTGAAACATCTGTCTGAACAGTCGCCGCACAGCCGCCTGCTGTGATAATTCGATCTGCCACAGCCTTCGCGCCTTGCTGGTTATAATCTGCAATCAAGACGTTCGCACCATATGCCGCAAGTTTAACCGCGGTCGCCTGTCCGATGCCGCTAGCACCGCCGGTCACAAGCGCTGTTTTCCCTTTCAGCATCTTTACTCCCCCTATCGTCTCAAGTATGTCACAGGATCGGGCAGGCCAGGAGTTCCTCTTTGGGGAATCTGGAGATCACCAGCGGGCCTTCTTTGGTGATGACCACTTCATCTTCAATGCGAGCTCCCACATGGCCTTCGCCATCGTAGGTCTCCACTGCAATAACCATACCCTCCTGCAGCTCCACGGGATGGTCCAGAGAGAAACTGCGCTCGATCATGGGCCGCTCCCACAGGCACACGCCCAAACCGTGTGCGAAAGCCAACCCGAAGGACTCCCCCTGGTTTTTGAATCCCCAATGCTTGCAATCCGGCCAAGCATTGACCACATCAGCCGTCGTATTACCCACCCGGCACTTGTCGATGCCCGCCAGAAGCATTTGGTAGGCGCTTTCATAGACACGTTTGGCTTGATCGGTGGGTTTTCCGCAGCAAAGCGTCCGGTAATAACAGGTGTGATAGCCGTTGAATAACGTGCAGATATCCGCAAAAACCATGTCTCCAGGCTGGATCACCCGGTCGGAGGACAAATGAGGATGGGGATGGGCCCGGGTACCAGAGGTCATCTGAATATTATGGATCCACTGAGAACCCTGCCGATGCAGTTCTGCCGCAGCAGCAGCCTGGAGTTCATTTTCCCGAACACCAGGATGCAGGGCCCGCGCCATCTGGTAAAAAGCAGCGTCCACGCTGGCGGCAGCCTGCATCATGATTTGAATCTCGTCCTCGTTTTTGATCTCTCGGGCGGCGCACATGATCTCCTCGCCGTCTCCCAGCGTATAGCCGCGCTTCATCAACTCCGCCATAAGCTGGCCGTCGATCTTATCCACTCCGATGGGGGCCTTGGGATCCAGGTGGTTTTCCTCCAGGACCATCCGCAGGTCCGACTCAAAGCTGTCCAGATGTCCGCCGCTGCCCCAGTCGGCCGGAAGCGCACCAAACATGGTGGTATGAGCGGGATAGGCCCGGTCTGCGATCCAGGGACAGTTGAGCCGCTCGTTTGCCACCTCGGAGCCGAAGCCGAAAATATATGGTTTGCCGCCCCGGGGAACAATGGCGTACCGGCCCATATTGTCCACCTCGGGAGACGCCACCGCCGTCGAGGTGGCATAGCGCTTGTTCTCTGTTGCGAACAGAATCAGGCAGGAGAAATCCGTCTTCTGCAAAAGGTCCTGAATGCGCCCCTCCCGGTACGCCCGCATGCGGTCAAAGTCGATCCGCGCCTCATAATCGACCTGCATGGTTCCCTTGGTTCCGAATACCATAATTGCCTCCTTTGTCTTGTTCGCATGTCGTTTTTGGCATGTAGCCATTTTGTATTCGTTTGGTATACCAAAAGGATATCAGCAGTGGTATGACTTGTCAATAAAATTTTTGTCATTTTTCATCTTTTTGTTTAATTTATTTGGATTCGCCCTTTCTTTTTTGTGCAGTTTATTACATTTTGAGCGCTGTAATATTTTTTAATCTCCGACAGAACGGAAAACACACCCAAAAGGCAGCGCGGGGCCGCGGAACGTCTTGCATTTCTGGTTAGTTTGTGTTAACCTGATGAAAACCAGTGAGCGGCAAGGAGTCTTTTTATGAACATCCACGAATCGGCGGAAGATTATCTGGAGGCCATTTTGATGCTTCAGGAGCGGCGGGGCTACGTGCGGTCCATCGACATCGCGGGCGAACTGGGCTTCAGCAAGCCCAGCGTCAGCGTGGCGATGAAGCGCCTGCGGGAAAACGGCTACATCCGGATGGACCCGGACGGCTGCATTACGCTGCTGGAGCCGGGGCTGGCCATCGCCCAGCGGGTCTATACCCGGCACCGCCTGCTGACGAAATTTCTGATCCGCCTGGGCGTCGGCCCGGAGACCGCGGCGGCGGACGCGTGCAAGATCGAGCACGACCTGAGCGACGAGACCTTTGCAAAAATCCAGGCCTTCGTCCTGGACCGGCCCGCCTCCCGGGACTGACTCAAAAAAGCCCCCCGCCGCCCATAGGGCGGCGGGGGGCTTTTTGAGGGGTCACACCTCCGCGGGGACCCGCTCCGCCTCGGGTCCGTCCGGTTTCTTCTTCCGGCGGAAGCCGTGGCTGAAGTTATCGATCACGGAGTAGTACACCGGGGTAAAGAGCAGGGTGACCACCGTGGAGACGATCATGCCGCTGATCATGGTAATGCCCATGTCGCTCATCATCTCGTTGGTGTCTCCGATCCCGAGGGCCATGGGGACCATGGCCAGGATCGTGGTGAGGGTGGTCATCAGCACCGGGCGGACGCGGAGGGGGCACGCCTTCAAGATCGCGTCCTCTCTCGTCTCCCCCATCTCCCGGCGGACGCGGATGTAGTCCACCAGGATGATGGAGGCGTTGACCACCGTGCCCGCCAGCATGATGAGGGCCACCAGGGAGATCATGGAGAGGTCCCGACCCGTCAGCGGCAGGGCGAACAGCGCGCCGGTGAAGGCCACCGGCAGGATCATCATGATGATGACGGGCATCAGGAAGGATTCAAACTGGGCGGCCAGAACGAAATACACCAGGCCCAGCGCCACCAGCAGCGCCAGCAGCAGATTCCCGAAGCTCTCCATCATGTCCGTGTAGGCGCCGCTGATCTCGGCGGTGTAGCCCTCGGGCATCTGGTAGCCGTCCAGGATGGCGTTGATCTGCCTGGTCATGGCGGTGGTGTCGCCGCTGACCGTGTCGCCGCTGATGTTCACCTGGCGGGACTGGTTCACACGGGTAATGCTCTGGGGCGCCTGGAGGATGACCACCCGGGCCACGGAGCTGAGCGGCACATAGCCGCCGTAGCTGGTGGCCACAGGCATGGAGCGCAGGGCGTCCAGGCTGGCGGCGGCCGTGCCGTCGCCCCGGACCACCACATCCAGCTCCTTGTTGTCGATGGTGACGGTGGTGGCGGTGTTGCCCGTCAGCTCGGCGCGGACGGCCGCGCCCACGGTGGCGGCGGTGAGTCCGTACTGGGACGCGGCCTCCCGGTCCATGGTGACCTTCACCTGGGGGACCTGCTTGGAGAGGGAGCTTTTCACATCCACCGCGTCCTCCAGCCGGGCGATCTGCCCGGTGAGGTCGTTTGCAATCATCTCCAGGGTGGCGTAATCGTCGCCGGAGATGTCCACGCTGATGTCGCTGCCGCCCATCATGGCGGTCATCCCGGAGGCGCTGACGGTGATCTCGCAGCCCGCGATGTCCCGAAGGGCCTCCCGCAGGTCGTTGGCCACCTCCGCGCTGCTGCGGCTGCGCTCGTCCCGGCCTACCAGGTTCAAATTGACGGAGGCCGTCTCCGCCTGGGACATGTAGTACAGGGAATCCAGCTCGGGGACCTCCTCCCCCGCGATGGCCACGACCCGGTCCGCGATGGCGGTGGTCTCCTCCACCTCGGAGCCGGTGGGCATGCTGACGGAAATGGAGACCATGCTCTGGTCCATCTCGGGCATGAGCACCATATTGGTGGAGAGGCAGCACACGGAGAACAGCACCACCAGCGCCACGGAGGTCAGCATGCCGGCCTTCAGATGGTGAACGAAATAGTCCAGCAGCCGGAGGTACAGGCGGTTCAGCTTTTCCAGCCAGCCCGCGATGCGCCCCGCGGCGGCGTTCTGCTTTTTCTCCGCCCGCTTCAGGGCCTGCCGGCGGACCTTGTCCTCGTCCAGCAGGATGTAGCACAGCAGCGGCACCCAGGTCAGGGCGATGGCCATGGAGGCCAGGATCAAAAACGCGATGGTAAGGCAGAAGTCCTTGAACATCATGCCCGCCATGCCGCCGGTGAGGCCCAGGGGCAGGAAAACGGCCACGGTGGTCAGGGTGGAGGCCACCACGGAGGAGGTGACCTCCTTCGTGCCGTCCACGCAGGACTCCATGCGGCTGCGGCCCTCTCCCGCGAAGCGGTAGATGTTCTCCAGCACCACGATGGAGTTATCCACGATCATGCCCACGCCCATGGCGATGCCGCCCAGGCTCATCATGTTCAGCGTCAGGTCGAACACGTTCATCAGGATGAACACCGTCAGGATGCACACGGGCATGGAGACGGCGATGGTCATGGTGGCGCCCCAGCGGCGCAGGAAGAGGAACACGATCACGGCCGCCAGCAGCACGCCCAGCATGATGTTCTGCATGGCGGAGTCCACGGCCATGTTGATGTAATCCGAGGCCAGGTACGGCACCGTGTAATGGATGTTGGGATTTTCCTCCCGGAGCGACTCCATCCGCTCCGACACCGCGTCGGAGGCGGCCACCTCGTTGGCGCCGGACTGCTTGGCGACCTGCAGCAGCACGCAGGCGGTGCCGTCCACCTTGCCGATGGTGTCCGGGTCCGTGCTCTCCAGCGCCACATCCGCCACCTCGCCGAGACGGACGCTGCCGCCGGTGGGCAGGGCCACCAGCATGTTCTGAACGTCCTCCACGGTCTGGAACTTGGCGTCGGTGCTGACAGTGAGGGTCTTGGAGCCGCTTTTCATGTCGCCGCCGGGATACAGCAGGTTTTCCGCCGCCAGGAACTGGGAGATATAGGCGTTGGAGAGGCCGAAGCCCGCCGCCCGGGCGGGGTCCAGCTCCACGGCGATCTGCTGGCTCACGCCGCCGAACACGTCCACGGAGGCCACGCCGTCGATGCGCTCCAGGGCGGGGCCCACCACGTCCTCCGCCTGGGCCTGGAGGGCCGCCAGGTCGTCGCCCATGAGGGCGATCATGGCGGTGGGCATCATATCGCTGATGTTCATGTTGACGATGACGGGCTCGATGGCGCCGTCCGGCAGGCTCAGCCGGTCAAACTGCTCCCGCAGCTTGGTGGCGGCGATGTCCACGTCCGTTCCGTCTACATAGGTGATTTGAAGCTGGGTCATGCTGTCCGCCGAGGTGGATTTCACCTGGTCCACGCCGGAGACGGACATGATGGCCGTCTCCAGGGGACGGGTCACCAGCTCCTCCATGTCGGTGGGGGTGGCGCCGTTGTAATAGCAGATGACCACCGCCATGGGGGCCTCCATATTGGGCAGCAGGGACATCTGGAGCTGGGTGGTGAACACCAGTCCGAAGATGGCGATCATGATCACCGCCAGAAGGGTGGAGACCTTGTGCTTGATGCAAAATTTCGCGCTGTTCATCCGCCGTCACGCCTCCCCGGATACGATCCGGACAGGCGCGCCGTCCTCCAGGTACGCCTGGCCGACGGTGACCAGCATCTGCCCCTCCTTCAATCCGGAGGTGATCTCCGTGACGCCGTTTCCGGTGAGGCCGGTGGTCACGGCCACGTATTTGGCGGCATCCGCCTCCACCACAAAGACGAACTGGTCCTCTCCGCTGGTGAGGACGGCCTCCGTGGGGACAACGATGGTGTTGGCGGAGGTGTCCGTGCGGAAGGTCACGTCCGCAAACATGCCGGCGAGCAGCCCGCCCACGTCCGAGGGGACGGCGAGGGTGACGGTGTACAGCTTCGTCTGCATGTTGGCCGCCCGCTCCACGGAGCGGATGGCGGCGGAGAAGGTCTGGCCGGCCGCGCTCACGGACACGTCCGCCTCGTCCCCGATGGCGAGCTTGGGCACCAGCGCCTCGGACACGGAGACGGTGACCTTCATCTGGTCCGCGCCGTCCACCACCGCCACGGGCATGGAGGTGGAGATGAAGCTGTTTTCCACGGCGTTCATGGTGACCAGGGTGCCGGTGATGGGCGAGATGACGTTGCCCGCGCCGTCCACGTTCTCCAGCGCGGTGGAGAGCTGCTCCAAACCGCTCTTGGCGTTTTGCATCCCGGCCTCCAGCTGGGCCAGGGTGGAGTTGCGGGTGGCGATGGCGGACTGGAGCTGCAGCTCCGCCGCGTCGATCTCCGCCTGGGAGGCCGCGCCGATCTCCATCAGGGCCTTCAGGTCGTTGACGTTTTTCTGATACAGGCCGATCTGGCTCTCAAAGACGGCGGACTGGTCCTGATAGCTCTGGACGGCGGAGGAATAGCTGATCTCCGCCGCGTTGTAGGACGCCAGGGTGCTGCCCAGGTCCAGCGTGCAGATCACGTCCCCGGCGCTCACCGCGTCGCCCGCCTGGGCGTAGACGGCGGTGCACTTGGCGCTGGTGGCGATGAAAATGGTGGACTCGTTGTCCGCGGATACCTTGCCGGAGACCTTGTTCTCCGTGGAGATGGTGCCCGCCGTCACCTCCTGGGCCTGCACCGCCACGCCGGCGGGCGCTTCCTCCGGTGCGGCGGCGTCTCCGCAGGCGGTCAGGCTCAGCGCCAGAAGGCCCGCCAGCAGCGCGGCGGCCCCGCGATTCTTCTTCCTCATGTTATGTAGGTCCTCCCATCAGTTCAGAATGCCGTGCTCTACAGCCCAGCAATAGGTGTTGTATGCGGAAAAGAGGTCGATGGCGGCGGTGCGGACCTTATCCTCCGCCGCGCGCAGCTCGTCCTCGGCGTCCAGCAGCTTGTTTTTGGAGAGGTTCCCCTGCCGGAATTGCAGCTCAGACGCGCCGTAGGACGACTGCTGGCTGGCCAGGGACACCTTCGCCGCCTCAAAAATCTGCTTGTAATCGCCCACCTGGGCGTACAGGGTGCGGAAGCTCAGCTCATAGTTCTGGATGGCCGCGTCGTGGGTGTACTGGGCGGCCTGCCACTGGTGCTTGGCCGCCAGGAACTCGTATTTGCTCTCGTTGTAGCCGTATTTCTTGCCCTTGTCTTTATAAGTATCCTTGGCGTCCTCCAGGGTCCGGTCCGCGTCGTACACCGTGTAGCTCCGCTCCTTGGCGGCGGCCAGGTCCTTTTCCAGGTCCATCTTCTCAAGCTGGGCCGCCGTCACCTCCGGCACCGCGCCCAGGGCGATCTCCCCGGTGAGCTCCGCCCCCAGCAGCAACTCCAGCTGGGTCTTGTAAGTTTCGATGTTCATTTGCAGCGTCCCCAGGCCGCTGATGAGGGACGTGCGCCCCGCCTTGGCCTGCTCCAGCTGCAAAGCGGAGACCTGGCCCAGCTTGTAGCGCAGCTCCAGCTCCTCCACCGTGCGGTTCATGGCGGACAGCTGGCGCTGGAGGGCGCCTTGCTGGCTCTCCATCCCCGCCAGCGCCACGAACAAAGACTCTCCCGCCATAACCACCTGGTCCTGGGCGTTCTTCAACTGGCGGATGACGCCCGCGTTATCCTCTTGCAGCTTGCCTTCCTTCAAATCGTCAAAGGTGTCCCGGAGCGCGTCATACGCCTGGTCGAGCTGGCCGTACGCGTAGCTGTCCATGGGCATGTGATACGGGTTATCCTCGGGCAGGTGGCTGGCCTCCAGCATGCCCCACTGCATTTTGGCGATGCCGTTGAGCTGGTCCTTCAAATCGTCGTACATCTTGTCGTAGTCCACGACCTCCACCGCCGCCGTCAGCTCCTTGAGCGAGAGGAGGTTTAAATTGTTCTCCCGCATGCGGCGCTCCAGGTTCTCAAAGCTGATCGTCCCCACCGCGTCGGGCTCGTAGGGCGTCTCGTCCTCCTTGTCCGGTCCCGCCGGGGAGGGAGCCTCCGCGTCCTCCTCCGTCTCGCTTCCGGCGGCCTCTCCGCCCTCCTCCGGGGCCGCCCCGTCCGCCGGCTCCTCCGCCGTCTTTCCGGCGGGCGCCTCCTCCGCCAGGGCGGTCACAGCCCCCAGGGAAAGCAGCAGCGCCAGGGTCAGGCACAGTGCAATGATCCGTTGTTTCATCGTTTCCTCCTTCTCAGGCTCCGGCGGGCGCCAGGCACCCGCACCGAATGATCTCCAAACGCTCCTGCAGCTCCGCGCGGTTCTCCGCCCTGCGCTCCGGATGCGCCAGCGCATCCATCACGGCGGGGCCGAGGGCCATGATGGAGAGGGTGAACGCCTGCTGCACGAAGACCGGGTCCTTCCGCCGGAAGCCGCTGGTGTCGATCTCCCGGCACACCGCTTCCATCAGCTCCCGCCCGGGACGGCCCACCATCATCTTCTGCAGGTCCAGGCCCGGATTGATGCGCAGGATGCTCAGGCACCGGTCCAGCCCCCCGTCCTTCCCCGACTGGGGATCGGTCAGGGCGTCGTAGGACAGCACCTGCACCCGGAACAGATCCCCGCCCGCAGACCGGAGCTGCTGGGCGTAGGTCCTGGCCATGCTCTGCTGCACGTCTTTCATCAAGTAAACGAACAGCTCTTCCTTATCCGTGAAATACTGGTAAAAGCTGCCCCGCGGGATCCCGGCCCGGCGGACGATCTGATTGATGGAGGCGCTGACGAAGGGCGTGCGGAGAAATTCCTTCCAGGCCGCGTCCATGAACCGGTTCCGCTTTTCCTCCGGAAGGCGCAGAAACGTCTCTTTCGGCATAAACTCCCTCTTTCCAAAAAGTGACAAGCCGTCACTTTGTGACAGGCTGTCATTGATTATAGGCATTCCCTCCCCTTCTGTCAACCGGTTTTCTCTCTTCAATTGTGAATATTTCGTGAAGAAAAAAAGACGGGGGCGGCCGTTGGCCGCTCCCGTCTCAGCTTGTCAAAAACCTCTCGGCGTTTCGCCGCCGGAGCGGCGAAAAAAGGACCGTCCGTTTTCTCCGGCGGCGCGTGCGTCAGAAAAAACGCTCCGCGCTTCACTCTATGAACCGCAGAAGGCCGGAGACGCCCTCCTCCCGGAAGGCGGTCCGGATATCCCCCAGGCCGCCGCCGATGATGCGGTCCAGCTCCCGCATCCCCAGCACCTCCACCGGGGCCTTGTCGTCCGTCAATATCCGGCCGCCGCCCTCATAGGGCGTCAGCGCGGCGAGGACCGTCTCCATCATCCGCCGCAGCTCCCCGTTCCCCAGGGCGGGGACGGCGGCGCGGAACGCCTCGTCCGCCTCCGCGCCGGTGCAGGCGAAAAGCTCGCAGTTGGTGTTGTTCGCCACCGGCGCCAGATACACCTCCGGGAACACGGAGGCGATGGTGTCGGCCAGATAGGCGTTGAGGCTCTCCTCCTCCTCGGAGTACATGTTCAGGTTCACCACCATGACCCCGCCGGGGCGCAGATGGTCCCGCACGGAGGTAAAAAACTCCACCGTGGACATCTGGAAGGGGATGGTGATGTCCTGATAGGCGTCCACCATGATCACGTCGTAGAGCTTGTCCGACGCGGCCAGCCAGGCCCGGCCGTCATAGGTGTCCACCGCCACCGCCTCCGGCAGGTCGAAGTGCTCCCGCGCCAGGTCCGCGATCTTCTGGTCGATCTCCACGCCCTCGAAGGTGAACGCCGGGAAATACCGCAGGCTCTGGGTGGCGTAGGTCCCGGTGCCCAGGCCCAGGATGAGCACCTCCGCCGCGTCCGCCTCCCCCGCGCCCGCCAGAAGCGGCGCCGCCAGGGCGTAGTCGTAGTACATGCCCGTGAGGCCGTCCTCCTTCATCTTGATGGACTGGACGCCGAACATGACGTTGGTGGAGAGGATCACGGAGCGGTCCGTCTCCTTCACCTGCAGGTAGTTGTAGACGGATTCCTCCTCCACCAAAAGCCCGTCCTCCCAGAAGGCGAACGCGGAGGAGTGCCCGAACACGCAGCACAGGACAAACGCCGCCCCCGCCGCCGCGCAGGACACGGTCCTGACCCTGCCGCTGAGAAAATAGGCCAGGCACAGGGCCAGCAGAACGCCCGCGAAGATCAGAAACGTCACCGAGGTCCCCACCGCCGGAATGGTGACGAAGGTGGGCAGGAAGGTGCCGATGATGCTGCCCACGGTGTTCAGCGC
>JAEXWS010000174.1 GCA_023406225.1 Bacillota bacterium
CGTATCATCTCCGTCTCCTTTCCAGCCGCCCACGCCGTCCTCATCCCCCGCCATCCCGCGCCCGCAGGCGCAAGAGGGAAGGGGGCTAGGGGAAAACCTTTGGTTTTCCCCAGTTGATTTGCCGGAGGCAAATCAACAAAATGGAATCATTTTCGGCAGGACATGCGCCTGCCGAAAATTCCCCGGCTCAGCCGCCCTGGGCGGCGTTCACCAGTGACAGACGTCACTGGTGGTGAGGGGTCTAAGGGGGGGAGCCTGCTCCTCCCTTACGTCACCACGCGTCCTTCCCCTTTGCAGACGGCAGCACCAGCTCCAACGACCGGATGGCGCATTCGATCATACCGTCGTCCGGCTCGTTGGTGGTGAAATTCTGCATCCACATGCCGGGGGCGGTGAGCCATTTGGCCAGGCGGTTGTCCTGGGCGTGGCGGCCCACCCAGCGGTTGAACTCGTAGGTGACGCCCACCACCAGGGGCAGCAGCAGCAGGTGGGCCAGGGTCCGCAGCCAGACGTTGGTGATGGGCCAGATGCCGAACACCACGCTGGAGAGGAGGATGGACACAAAAATGACCACAAACAAAAAGCTCGTCCCGCAGCGGGGATGGTGCCGGGGCTGGACCCGGACGTTCTCCACCGTCAGGGGAAGGCCCGCCTCGTAGCAGAAGATGGTCTTGTGCTCCGCGCCGTGATATTGGAATACCCGGTAAATGTCCTTTTGCTTGGAGCAGAAGACCAGATACAGCAGGAAAATGACGATTTTCAAAAGGCCTTCCACCAGATTGCGGCCCCACATGGGGAAGCCGGGGAAAAAGTGCAGGATGCCGCCGGTGATGAAGGTGGGCAGGATGAGGAACAAAAAGACGGACAGCCCCACGCCCAGCAGCACCGCCAGCGCCACCACGGCGCTCTCCAGCTTTTTGCTGTTCAGGTGCTTTTCCAGCCACTGCTCAAACTTCCCGGGCTGAGCCGCCTCCTCTTCGGGATAGAAATCCGCCGAGTACATCAGGGCTTTCACGCCCTTCACCATGGAATCCAGAAAGTTCACGGTGCCCCGGACTAAGGGCCAGCCCAGGCTGGGGTGGCGGTCCTTGATGAGCTTCAGCTCCTCCACCTTCTCCACCAGGTTTCCCTCCTGGTCCCGGACCACGATGGCCTGCTTTTCCGGGCCGCGCATCAGGATGCCTTCGATGAGCGCCTGTCCGCCGATGCTGGTGCGGAAGGCGCAGGAATTCTTCTCTGCCATGGGTCTCCCTTTCTAAGTTGACGAAATTATATCATATCGCTCAGCGAAATGCAAACATTTGTTCGATTTTCGTAACAGGCCGCGGTTTGAAAAGGCAGCACGGCCCATTCAATCCCGCATGGGCAGGCGGATGGTGACCACCGCGCCGCCGCCCTCGGCGTTGCCGATGGTGAACGTGCCGTTGTGCAATCCGATGATCTCGTCGCACACGGCCAGGCCGATGCCGCTGCCCCGGGCCTTGGAGGAGCCTTTGTAGAACTTCTGCTTGATATAGGGCAGCTCCGCCTCGGGGATGCCGGGGCCGAAGTCCCGGACCCGGACCACCGCCTGGTCCCCCTCCCGGCAGACGGAGGCCGCGATGCGCTTTCCCCCGCCGCCGTGCTTGGCGGCGTTGTCCAGCACGTTGCAAAACACCTGCTTGAGCCGCTCCGGGTCGCCGGGGATGGGCGGCAGGTCCTCGTCGCCCGCGGCGTATTCCAGCTCGATCCCCTCCTGGCGGAACAACTCCCGGTAGGTGAAGATGGCATCCTCAAACTCCGCCTGGAGGTCCACCTCCTCGATGCGGAGGGTGAAGCGTCCATCCTCCATCTTGGAAAATTCCAGCAGCTCCTCTACCATGGTGGAGAGCCGCCGGGACTCGCTGAGGATGATGCGGATGCCCCGGCGCATCTGCTCCGGGTCGTTGCCGGTGTCCTCCAGGATCGTCTCCCCCCAGCCGTTGATGGCGGTCAGGGGCGTGCGCAGCTCATGGGAGACGGAGGAGATGAACTCGGACTTCATCTTCTCGTTCTGGCCGATCTTCAGGGACATGTCGTTGATATTGTCCACCAATTGGCCCAGCTCGTCGGTGTATTTGTTCTCGATGCGGAAGCCGTAGCCTCCGGCGGAGATGCGCTTGGCCGCGTCGGTGACCACCGCCACCGGCTCCACCACGTTGTTGATAAACAGCAGGTTGGAGATGACCACCAGCGCCATGCAGATCACGGCCACAGCCAAGATCGCCAGCACCGCCAGCATGATCTGGCGGTTTACCGCCCGCAGGGAGGTGACCATGCGCATGACCCCCTCCACCCTGCCTCCATAGGACAGCGGCGTGGAAACGGCCAGGATGTTCTCCCCCGTCTCCGGGTCCCGACCCTGGAACACCGGCAGCTCCTCGCCGTCCAGGGCTTTTTTGATGTCGTCGGTGCCGGGGGAGGTGCCCGCCGTCAGCCCCGAGGAGGAGGTCTGGATGCTGCCGCCGCTGGTGATGAACTGCAGCTCGATCTGTCCCTTGTCCTCAAAGGAGTTTACCGCCTGGTCCGCCATTTTGATGTATTCCACATAGCTGGTCATAAAATAGCTGTTGAACGCGTCCGCCATGGTGCTGGCCCGGCTCTCCAGGCCCTTTTGCATGCTGCTGTAGTAATAGCTGGAGACGCCGGCGGAAAACAGCGTCACGATGAGCACCAGCAGCACCATGACCGGCATAACGGTGTTGACGATCCACCGCTGGCGCAGGCCCCGCAGCCGGAGCGCCTTCCATTTTACGTTCTTCTCTTCTTCCGCCACCGTCAACACCTCCTTCCGGCAAAGGGGGACCGGTCCCCCTTCAGATTTCCCCACACCAGTCTGCGGACCGGTGTGGCTGCCCCAGGGGCAGACAGGTCAAGGAATTTCCGCCGCGTACACGCCGCGGCGAAAACATTCCATTTTCTTCTCGCTCCAGGCGAAAGGACCGGGGACCCGCGGTCCCCTGACCCCTCCTTTATGCAAGGTCAAAAGCCCCACTTGTAGCCGTAGCCCCAGACCGTTGTAATGTAGGTGGGGTTTTGGACGTTGTCCTCGATCTTCAGCCGGAGGCGGCGGATGTTCACGTCCACGATCTTCAGCTCTCCGAAGTAATCCCGGCCCCAGACCATGTCCAAAATCTCCTCCCGGGAGAGGGCCTTGCCCGGATTTTCCATAAAGACCTTCATGATGGAATACTCCACCTGGGTCAGCTTGATCCGCGCGCCGTTTTTTTCCAGAGTCCGGTTCCGGGTGTTCAGCAGGAAGGGGTCCTGGCGGATCTCTCCCGTCTGGGCGGTCTCATCCCCGCCCGCCCGGCGGAAAAGGGCGTCCACCCGGGCGGTCAGCTCCGCCGGGGAGAAGGGCTTGGTCACATAGTCGTCCGCGCCGGTCATCAATCCCGTCACCTTGTCCATCTCCTGGGAGCGGGCGGTGAGCATGATGATGCCGATCTTGGTGTTGGTGGCCCGGATGCGGCGGCGGACCTCGAACCCGTCGATGCCCGGCAGCATGATGTCCAGCAGGGCCACCTTTGTATCCGGGTCCTCCTTCAGGCACTCCAGGGCCGCCTCGCCGGTCTCGGCCTCGATCACGTCGTAGCCCGCCCGGCGCAGATTGATGACAATAAAGCTGCGGATGCTGGACTCATCCTCCAGAACCAGTACCTTTTTCATGATATCGTCCTTTCCTTCCGGTCCGGGCCGGTCAGTTGTCGCCGGGGTTCCATTCGCGGGTGATCAGATTGAATGCCTCCTGGACCTCTTTTTCCGTCACGCCCAGCTCCCAGGAGTCGTTGGCCTCCAGCAGCTCCGCCGCGTAGATGGCGGACTGCCGCCGCAGGATGAAGCGGTTGCCCCTGCCCGCCTTGATCTCCTGATTGGCCCCGGTGAGGGTGTAGATCTTCAAAAAGTCCCGGGGCGGCCGGCCGTTCTCTCCTCGGATGGAGAAGGTGACGGCGGATTCGTCCGCCCCCGCGCTGCGGGAGGTCACGATCTGGTCGGCCCAGCCGTCCGGCAGCTTCAAATACCAGCCGTCCTCCAGAGAGTGGTATGTGCTCACAGCCCTGAACGGCGTCCCCTGGACGTCATAGCCGTACCAGTCCACCCGCTGGGACACGGCGTCCTCCCCGCCCCAGGCAGGCAGGTCCGCCGGAACGGGGACCTCGGTGGCGCCGTCGCCGTGGATGTCCGTGGGATAGAGGTTGCGGAAGGAGGCGATCTGCGTGGAGACGCCGGTGATATCGGAGAGCACGATGTTGGAAAGCTCCCCGTTGCGCACGGCCAGAATGTCGGTGATGGCCTTGGACCCGTCGTCCACGCCGGTAATGAACAGCGCCGGCACGCCCCCCTGGAGCGCGCCCCTGGTCACGCGGCCCTGCTGGCTCAGCTCCGCCATGGTCATGGAGATGCGGACGGACGCCTTGCCCACCAAGCCGCCGTCCTGCCAGCCGTAATAGTCGGCCACGCCGCTGCCCTCTTCGTCCGCGTGGAGGACCACCAGCTCCAAAAGCTGGTCCTGGTCCAGGTCCATCACGGCGTACTTCACATAGTTCACGTTGTTGCCCAGCAGCTCCTCCGGCTCGCCCCGGCGCAGGGAGTAGATGGACAGCGCCTGGATGTCCGCGCTGACCCGCCAGCCCACCAGCAGCTCCGTGCGGCCGTCCTGGTCCAGGTCCCGGTAATCCACGCTGTAAATGCCGGTGCCGCTGCCCTCGATGACGGCGCTTGGCACATAGGTCTGGTCCCGGGCGGTGAAAATATAGATCTTCAGTGGTTTTTCATCGTTGGGACTGCGGAAAAAGGCGATGGCCTCCTGCTGTCCGTCCCCGTCCAGGTCCCGCATCTGCACCGGCTGGGTGTAGTTCCCGGAGGTGGGCGGCGCGTTTTCCGCGCCCCCGGCCAGGATGGCGTTGATCTGGTTATCCAGCTCCGTGTATTCCGGGGGGAGCTTGGGCAGGCTGTACAGCTCCTGGGGGGAGAGCGTGAAGCCGCAGCCGCTGAGCGCCAGCAGCATGATCCCCAGCGCCAGCGCCAGTCCAGCGCATTGAATCCGTCTTTTCACAGCGGTCCCCCCTTCCGGCGGCTTCCGCCGCCTCGAAATGTGCA
>JAEXWS010000209.1 GCA_023406225.1 Bacillota bacterium
CGCCGCCACCAGTCTCTCCATGTGCGCGCTGACCGTGTTGGCGCAGATCGCCGTCACGCTGCTGCTGACCCGTTTTTTGCAGGAAAAGGCCAATTACGTCTATTTCGTCCTGGAGCTGGCGGGGGCGGCGGTGGCCATCTGGGTCTATCACAGGCCGGGCAGCCCCAGCTATAAGCTGGTGTGGATGTGTTTGCTGCTGGCTCTGCCGGTCTCCGGCATGATCCTCTTTTGTCTGTGGGGCGGCGCCCACCAGGCCAAGAGCCTGAGCCTGCGGAAGGTCCCGCCCACGCCGGAGCGGGAGAGCGCCTGGATGGAGAGCGGCAACAACATCGCCCGCCTTTCCAGGCAGTCCCCGGCCTGGGGGCGGCTGGCGTCCTATCTGCAAAAGCGCGGCTTTCTGCTCTACCGCAACACCCAGGCGAAATACCTGCCGGACGGCGCCGCCTTCTTCGACGACCTGGCGGCCCACCTTCAAAAGGCGGAGGTCTATATCTTCCTGGAGTATTACATCCTGGCGGAGGGACAGGTCTGGGACCGCATCTTCGCCATTTTGCGGGAGCGGGCCGCCGCCGGCGTGGAGGTCCGGGTGATCTTCGACGACTTCGGCAACATCACCCGGCTGTCCGACGCGACGCTGCAGGCCATGCAGGACGCGGGCATCGAGGTGGAGGTGTTCAATCCCGTCCACCGTTATGTAAACCGCATCTACTTCAATTACCGGGACCACCGGAAGATCGCCGTGATCGACGGGGTCTACGCCTATACCGGCGGCATCAACATCGCCGACGAGTACGCGAACCTGATCGTCCGCTACGGCCACTGGAAGGATACGGGCGTCCGCATCGAGGGGGAGGGGGCCTGGGGCTTTGCCTCCCAGTTCATCCAGATGTGGAAGATGATCGGCCGGACGCTGCCCAATGAGGACGATTATTACCGCCCCCGGAGGGAGTGCGCGGGCACGGGCTGGTGCCAGCCCTTCACCGACGGGCCGGTGAACAATCCGGATAACCCCGTGGAGGGGACGTACCTCCAGCTCATCGCCTCGGCGAAGCGGTTTTTGTATATCACCACGCCCTATTACGCCGTGGAGGAATCCATGCAGCAGGCGCTGTGCATCGCGGCGGACGCCGGGGTGGATGTGCGTCTCATGATCCCCGCCATCCCGGACCACAAGTTTACCTACATGGTGGCGGAGACCTATTGGGGGGAGCTGCTGGCCCACGGGGTGAAGATCTATAAATATTCCCCCGGCTTTATCCACGCCAAGAGCGTGATGGTGGACCGGGAGGCGGCGCTGATCGGCAGCACGAACATGGATTACCGCACCTTCCAGCTCCACTATGAGTGCGCGGTGCTGCTGTACCACATGCCCGCGGTGGAGGAGCTTTTGGAGGATATGGACCGCACCATGGCGGAGAGCGCCCTCTACACCTTCGAGGAGTGGAGCCGCCGGCCCTGGTACCGCTGCGCGCTGGCTTCGGTGTTGCGGCTGGGGGCGGTGTGGCTGTGATAAAGGGGGAGCGGTGCTCCTCCCTTAGACCCCCCACCACCAGTCTGCGGACTGGTGTGTTTGTCCCAAGGGCTAACGGGTCGAGGAATTTTCGGCAGGTACACGCCCTGCCGAAAATGATTGGATTTTCTTCTTCCGCTTCGGGGCGGAAGAACTGGGGGAACCGTGGGTTCCCCCTAGCCCCCCTCCGGTGGCGCCCACGGGGCGCGGAGACGCGGGGGGCTGCGATACTGAGGAAGAAGGAGCTGTGTTCATGTCAAAAGACCTCTCTCCATGCGAGATCGCGGAGCGCAGCCTCATTAAAAAATACCGCCGGGAACTGTGGAAGCCCTTTATCGCCGCCGTGCAGCGCTATGAGCTGGTCCGGCCCGGGGACCGCATCGCGGTGTGCATCTCCGGCGGCAAGGACTCCATGCTCCTGGCCAAGCTCATGCAGGAGCTTCAGCGCCACACGGACCATCCCTTCGCCCTGGAATTTCTGGTGATGGACCCGGGCTATAACGCCGCCAACCGGGCGCTGATCGAGGAAAACGCCCGACTGCTGGGCATTCCCGTCACGATCTTTGAAAGCGGCATCTTCGACGTCACCGTGCAGGTGGACAAGAATCCCTGCTATCTCTGCGCCCGGATGCGCCGGGGCTGCCTTTACGCCAAGGCGCAGGAGCTGGGCTGCAACAAGATCGCCCTGGGCCACCACTTTTCCGACGTGGTGGAGACGACGCTCCTGGGCCTTTTTTACGGCGCGCAGCTCCAGGCCATGCCGCCCAAGCTCCACAGCAGGAATTTTCCCGGTATGGAGCTGATCCGCCCCCTATACTGCATCCATGAGGACGCCATCATCGCCTGGAAAAACTACAATCATCTGCGCTTTCTCCAGTGCGCCTGCCGCTTCACCGAGGCACGGGACGCCGCCGGAGACGGGGTGGGGGAGAGCAAGCGCCAGGAGATGAAGGTGCTGCTGCGGCAGTTGAAGGCGGTCAACCCCAATGTGGAAAAAAGTATTTTCCGGGCCATCCACGGCGTCCAGCTGGACACCTTCCCCGGCTTTAAGACCCGGGGACAGGCCCACTCCTTCCTGGAATTTTACGGCGGGCCGCGGGACGGCTCATCGGATTGCGAAACCAAGAAAAGCGAGGTATAGAGTATGGATTACTATCGTTGTGAAAACGCCGACTGCGGCTTTGTGGCCGAGGAGGAGCCGGACGTCTGCCCGCGCTGCGGCGGGACCTTTTTTATCCCCATGGAGGAGGAGGCGCTCACCGGCGGCGACTGGGTGACCCTTGGCAACCAGGCCGTGGACGAGAAGCGGGAGACCGACGCCCTGGCCTGCTACCAGAGGGCGGCGGCCATGGGCGAGGTGCTGGGCCTCACCAATCTGGCCTGGTGCTTCGAGGCCGGCGTGGGCGTCCCCGCCGATCCCAGGCAGGCGGTGGTGCTGTACGCCCAGGCGGCGGCTCAGGATTACATGCCCGCGCTGACCAATCTGGGCTATTGCTATACATACGGCGTGGGCGTGGAGACCGATTACGCCAAGGCCCTGGAGTGCTTCCGCAAGGGCGCGGAGCAGGGCTTCCCCCGGGCCCAGTTCCTCCTGGGAGAGGCGTACCGCCGGGGCTTCGGCGTGGAGCGGGACGACGAGGCCGCCGCCAAGTGGTATCAGTCCGCCGCGTGGCTGGGCTATCCTGCCGCCCAGACGGAGCTTGGCCGGTGCCTGGAATTCGGCACCGGCATCCAGCAAAGCGCCGAGCAGGCTGCCAAGTGGTACCGGGCCGCCGCCGACCAGGGCAACGCCCCCGGCCAGTGCTGCATCGGGTTTTGCTATGAGTCGGGCGTGGGCGTGGAGCAGAGCTGGGAGGAGGCGGTGCGGTGGTACCGGGCCGCCGCGGACCAGGGCTATCCCCGGGCCCAGTGCAATCTGGCCTGGTGCTATGAGCACGGCAAGGGCGTGGAAAAGGATTATCCGGAGGCGGCCAGGCTCTACCGCGCCGCCGCGGACCAGGACTATCCCCGGGGCCAGGTCTGTATGGGCTTTTGCTGCGAGCGGGGCCACGGCGTGCCGCTGGACCCTGCGGAGGCCGCCGCCTGGTACCGCAAGGCGGCGGACCAGGAGGACGAGGACGGCATGTGCTGCCTGGGGTACATGTATGAGGCCGGGACCGGCGTGGAGCAGAGCTGGGAGGAGGCGGTGAAATGGTACCGGGCCGCCGCCGAGCGGGAGCTTCCCCGGGCCCAGTGCAACCTGGCCTGGTGCTATGAGCACGGCAAGGGCGTGGAGCAGGACTACAGCGCGTCTCTGCGGTGGTACCGGGCCGCCGCGGACCAGGGCGACCCCCGGGGGCTGTTCAACGTGGCGAGGGCCTATGACTACGGCTGGGGCGTCGAGCAAAGCGCGGAGGAGGCCGCCAGGTGGTATCAAAAGGCCGCCGACGCGGGGTCCGCGCCCGCCATGTGCGATCTGGGCGTGTGCTATGAGCAGGGCGAGGGCGTGCCCAAGGACGTGAAGAAGGCCGCGGAGCTTTACCGGCAGGCCGCGGAGCGGGGCAACGCCACCGGCCAGTGCAATCTGGGCTTCCTGTACGAGTCGGGCGTGGGCGTGGAGCAGAGCTGGGAGGAGGCGGTGAAGTGGTACAGCGCCGCCGCCCAGCAGGGAATGCCTCGGGCCCAGTGCAATTTGGGTTGGTGCTATGAGTACGGCAGGGGCGTGGAGAAGAACGAAAAGCGGGCCGCCCACTGGTACTGCAAGGCCGCCGAGCAGGGCGACCCCCGGGGCATGTTCTGCATGGGCGTGTGCTGCAAAAACGGCAGGGGCGTGGAAAAGAACTTCGAAGAGGCGGTCCGGTGGTATCAGAAGGCCTCGGAGGCGGGATACGCCGCCGCCATGTGCAACCTGGGCGTGTGCTATGAGCACGGCGAGGGAGTCGGGGAGGACCTGGCCGCCGCCGCCGGGTGGTACGCCAAAGCCGCGGAAAAGGGCGACGTGGCCGCCCAGTGCAACCTTGGTTATATGTATGAGGCGGGGCGCGGCGTGGAGCAGAGCTGGGCCAAGGCGGTCCAGTGGTACGAGCGCGCCGCCCGGGCGGAGTATCCCCGGGCTCTGCACAATCTGGGCTGGTGCTATGAGTACGGCAAGGGCGTGGCCTGCGACGTGGAAAAGGCCCGGAAGCTGTACCAGTCCGCCCTGGACGGAGGATATGAGGACGCGAAGGAGGGCCTTGCCCGCCTGGAAAAGCCGAAGGGCGGGAAGGGCGGCTTTTTCAAGGGACTCCTGGGCGGCCGCCGCTGAGCGCCGCGAATAAAAAAGCCGTGGAAAATGCAAAAAAAGCCTTGACAAAAAAACACTTTCCTGTATAATAATATCTGTTCGTTGCGCACGACGAGCAGATACAGCGGGTTTGTGTAAAGGTAGCACAGCAGACTCTGACTCTGTATGTGAGGGTTCGAATCCTTCACCCGCTGCCAAAGGAAAGCCCCCGGAACCGTTTTGGTTCCGGGGGCTTTCCTTATTCCCGCCGTCTGAACGGTCCGCTTCCGCGCCGCCCGAGTGACGGCGCCGCAGCTTCGCAAAGCCGCCCCGTGGGGCGCGGGATACCCGCGCCCCACGGGGGATCAATCGTGGCGGCAGGCGCCGCAGCTTCCGCAGTCTCCGCCGCAGGAGCAGCCGCCCTTGCCGCGCTTTTTGTTGTGGACGCCCCGGACCACGATGGCGGCGAAGACCGCCGCCACGAGCAGGCCCAGGATCACAGTGGGTGCGTTCATATCCGTTCCTTTCTTACCGGGCCGCCGCGGCGCGCACGGCGCTGACGGTGAGCCGGTGGCCGTCGTATTTGTTTTTGCGAAAGAGCATGTAGAGGAAGAAGCCCAGGGCCGCGGCCGCCGCGATGGTCCCAGGGCCGGGGACGGCCTCGCCGGTGATGAGGCTGCCAAACTGGTAGATCATCAGCGAGATCAGGTAGGCAAAGCCGCACATATAGCCGATGGCGGCGGCGGTCCACTTGGGGCTGTTCATCTCCCGCTTGATGGCGCCCATGGCCGCGAAGCAGGGGGCGCAGAGGAGATTGAAGACCATGAAGCTATACGCGGAGAGCATGGTGTAGTGCTGGGAGATAGCGGCCCAAAGGGCCGCGTCGTCCTCGGCCACCTCTTGGCCGATGTGGAAGACCACGCCGAAAAAAGCCACCACGTTTTCCTTGGCGATCAGTCCGGTGACAGACGCGCCGACAGACTGCCAATCGCCGAAGCCAAGGGGCGCGAAGAGAAAGGCGACGGAGCCGGCGATGGCCGCCAGGAGGGAGGCGTTGTTGTCCTCCACCATGCCGAAGCCCGCCTCCGTGAAGCCGAAGCCCTGGAGGAACCAGAGGATGATGGAGGAGGCCACGATGACGGTGCCCGCCCGCTTGATGAAGCTCCAGCCCCGTTCCCAGGCGGCGTGGAGCACGTTTCCGGCGGATGGGACGTGGTACTGGGGCAGCTCCATGACGAAGGGGGCCGGGCCGCCGGAGAAGGCTCTCGTCTTTTTCAGGATGATGCCGGAGAGGACGACGGCGGCCGCGCCGATGAAGTAGGCGGACACGGCCACAAGCCCGCTGCCGCCGAAAAGCGCGCCCGCAAACAGGCCGATGATGGGCATTTTCGCCCCGCAGGGGATAAAGCAGGCGGTCATGATGGTCATGCGCCGGTCCCGCTCGTTCTCAATGGTGCGGGAGGCCATGACGCCGGGCACGCCGCAGCCGGAACCGATGAGCATGGGGATGAAGCTCTTGCCGCTGAGACCGAACTTGCGGAAGATCCGGTCCATGATGAAGGCCACCCGGGCCATGTAGCCGATATCCTCCAGGATGGCCAGCATCAAAAACAGCACCAGCATCTGGGGCACGAAGCCCAGCACCGCGCCCACGCCGGCAACGATACCATCGGAAACCAGGCCCGTCAGCCATTCGGCCACGCCCCAACCCTCCAGCAGGGTCCGTGACCCGGCCTGGAGCCACGCCCCACCCAGCACATCGTTGGTCCAGTCGGTGAGGAAGGTGCCCAGAGGACCCATGGCCGCCCAATAGACCGCAAACATGACCACGGCGAAAATCGGCAGGGCCAGGATGCGGTTGGTCACCACCCGGTCGATCTGATCCGAGGCGGACAGGCTGTGCTTTTCCGCCTTCTTTTTCACCGCCCGGTCTACCACGCCGTTGATGTAAGCGTACCGCTGGTTGGTGATGATGCTCTCCGCGTCGTCGTCCAGCTCTTTTTCACAATCGGTGATGTGGGCCTCCAGATGGGACTTTAGCTCGGCGCTCAGATTCAGCTCAGAGAGCACCTTTTCGTCCCGCTCAAAGACCTTGATGGCGTACCAGCGCAAATACCGCTCGTCCACCATGCCGGAAATGGACTCCTCGATGTGGGCGACGGCGTGCTCCACGCTGCCGGTGAACACATGGGGCAGCTCGCCGGCCTTGCGAGACTGAGCCGCTGCCACGGCCTTCTCCGCCGCAGCCGTGCCGCCCTCGCCCTTCAAGGCGCTCATTTCCACGACTTGGCAGCCCAGGGCGCCGCCCAGCTTTTCCAGGTCGATCTGATCGCCGTTCTTGCGGACCAGGTCGATCATGTTCACCGCCAACACCACAGGCAGGCCCAACTCGATCAGCTGGGTGGTAAGGTACAGGTTGCGCTCAATATTGGTGCCGTCCACGATGTTCAAAATGGCGTCGGGCTTCTCGCCCACCAGATAGTTCCGGGCCACCACCTCCTCCAGCGTATAGGGGGATAGGGAGTAGATGCCGGGCAGATCCTGGATGACCACGTCCCTGCGGCCCTTGAGCCTGCCCTCTTTCTTCTCCACCGTGACACCGGGCCAGTTGCCCACGTATTGACTGGACCCGGTCAAGTCGTTGAACAGCGTGGTCTTGCCGCAGTTCGGGTTGCCGGCCAGTGCGATTTTGATGTCCATTTCATGCTCCTTCCATAAATGTTAGTTAAAACTAACCTCTGCGTCTGAAAAACGGCGGTCAAAGGCCGCCCCGGTTCACTGGACCTCGATCATCTCCGCGTCCGCCTTGCGGAGGGACAGCTCGTAGCCCCGGACGCTTAGTTCCATGGGGTCTCCCAGCGGCGCCACCTTGCGCACGTGGAGTTCCACGCCCTTGGTGATGCCCATATCCATGATGCGGCGCCTGACGGGGCCTTCGCCGTGGAGCTTCACCACCGAGGCGGTCTCGCCCACCTTCACTTCTTTCAGCGTTTTCATGCGGTTTCCTCCTGTCTTGTTTTAAATCATGATCCGGTTCGCCATGGTTTTGTCCAGCGCGATGCGGCTGTCCTTCACCTGCAAAATGAGATCTCCCCCGATCTCGCTGACCACCGTGACGGTCCCATCCACCACGAAGCCCAGCTCCGCCAAGTGCCGGCGCGTCCCGTCCCGGCCGGAGATCTTCCGGATCGTCACCGTCTCGCCCGTCTTTGCCATTGCAAGCGGCAGCATAAGCGCCCTCCTTCCGTGAATTAGTTATAGCTAACTTCCGGTTCAAAGAAATGAGGTTAGTGACTTCTAACCTCTGATTCGTTTGAAGTTTAACATAAGCGGCCCGCCCTTGTCAATCCCTGGAAGAAAAGAAACTTGCAATTTTGGTTAGTTTTTGTTAACCTGTGTAAAGAAGGCTGGAAAAGGAGGGCGTTTCTTATGAATATCCACGAATCTGCCGAGGATTATTTGGAGACGATCTTGATCCTGCAGGAGCGGCTGGGCACGGTCCGCTCCATCGACGTCGTCAATGAGATGAATTTTTCCAAGCCCAGCATCAGCATCGCCATGAAGCGGTTTCGGGAAAACGGACTGATCGGGATGGACGCGGAGGGCTGCATCATGCTGCTGCCGCCGGGGCGGGAGATCGCGGAGCGGATCTACGCCCGCCACCGGATGCTGACGCGGTTTTTGGCCCTTCTGGGCGTTTGTGAGAAAACGGCGGCGGAGGACGCGTGCAAGATCGAGCACGATCTCAGCGAGGAGTCCTTTGAAAAGATCTGCGCCTATGTTCTGCGGGAAGAGGGGGCCGCGTCCAAAGGGGAGGAAGAGACGGTCTTATGAGGGAGAAGCGGGAGATCTGGCAGGCGTCCGGGGAGCGGCCTCCCGCTGCCGGCGGGGGAAACGCGCCGGACCTCTCCCGTTCCTGCTCCCGCGCCCGCCGGAGCGCCGGTTTGCCTTCGGCGGGCCGAATATGAAAGGAAGCGGCATTTGGAGGATTCCAAATGCCGCTTCTTTTCGCCGTTGAACGGGGCCGGACGGCGTCACAATTCGTCCTGCCGGGTCTGGCGGAGCATGCGGTAGCCCACGCCGATGTGGGTCTGGATATACTGGGGGCGGGCGGGGTCCGCCTCCAGCTTTTTGCGCAGGGTGGCCATAAAGACCCGCAGGGAGGGCGTGTCCGAGGCGGAGGGGCTGCCCCAGATCTCGCTGAGGATATAGTTGTGGGTCAGGACCTTGCCCGTGTTCTTGGCCAGGAGGCAGAGGAGCTTGTACTCCATGGGGGTGAGGTGGATCTCCGCACCGTCCCGGTAGGCGCAGCCCGCCGCATAGTCGATTTTCAGGCCGCCGTTTTCATAGACGCTGGCTTCGCCGCTGGTCTTTTGAGCGTCGTAGCGCACCCGCCGCAGGGCCACCCGCAGCCGGGCCAGCAGCTCGTCCACGGAGAAGGGCTTGGTAAGATAGTCGTCCGCTCCGGCGTCCAGGGCGGCCACCTTGTCGCTGTCCTCGCTGCGGGCGGAGACCACGATGATGGGCAGGTTGCTCCAGGAGCGGATCTTTTTGATGATGTCCACCCCGTCCATGTCGGGCAGGCCCAGGTCCAGCAGCATCACGTCCGGGCGGTAGGACAGGGCGTCCAGCACGGCTCCCGCGCCGGTGTTGGCCCGGTGGAACTGGTAGTTTTGCGTCTCCAGCGTGGTGGCGATGAGATTGCCGATGGCGGCGTCGTCCTCCACGATCAAGATCTGGGGCTTATTCATGAGGCACTCCCTCCGATGCATGTAAAGTAAAGCGGAAGCTGGCGCCGTGGGGTGGGTTGTCCTCCACGGAGATGGCGCCGCCGTGGGCCGAGACGATGGACCGGCACAGGGCCAGCCCCAGTCCCAGGCCCCGCCGGCCGTCCCCCCGGACGTTGTCGGCGGTGTAGAACATGTCGAACAGCTTTTCCCGGACGTCCTCCGGGATGCCGGGGCCGTCGTCCGAGACCCGGATCTCCACCGTCTGCCCCTGCCGCCGGGCGGACAGGGTGATGTGGGAGCCCTCCGGGGTGTATTTCACGGCGTTGTTCATCAAATTGATGACCACCTGGACGATGAGCCGGGCATCCATGTCCGCCATAAGCAGGTCGTCGGGCAGGTCCAGGGTGATGTGGTGGGCG
Source organism: Bacillota bacterium (assembly GCA_023406225.1). GTDB lineage: Bacteria > Bacillota > Clostridia > Oscillospirales > Oscillospiraceae > Oscillibacter. The sequence continues at coordinate 9,901 of JAEXWS010000209.1, forward strand.
GCGGCGCCGCGGTCCAGGTGGGACGCGGCCTCCCGGAACACGTCGTCCAGCAGCTCCGGCTGAAGGTGCAGCGCCATGCTGCCGTTGTCGATGCGGGTGATGGACAGCAGGTTCTCCACCAGGTCGATCAGCCACATGGCGTCGTCGTAGATGGCGCTGTACAGCTCCCCGCGCTTTTCCTCGTTTAAAGCGCCGGCGCGCTCCAGGAGGATGCCGGCGTTGCCGGAGATGCTGGTGAGGGGGGTGCGCAGGTCGTGGGAGATGGCCCGCAGGAGATTGGCCCGCAGGGCCTCCTGACGGGCCGTCTCCTCCACCTGCCGCTTGGCGCGGGAGAGGGTCTCCTTTTCCAGGGCCAGGCCGCATTCGTCCAGGATGGCCACCATGAGGTTCTTTTCAAACACCTCCGGCAGGGGGCCGCCGTCCCCCAGGCGGATGCCCGCCACCGCCAGCGCGCCCCCGGTCCCCCGCACGGCCATATAGAGGCACTGGGCGTTGGGCAGGGTGTTGGTGGCGGCGCCGGCGTGCTTGTTGTTCCGAAAGACCCACTCCGCCGCCGCCCGCTCCTGGGGCGTCAGGCAGGGGGAGAGATCGCCGCCCTCCGCGCTGGGAAAGCACATGGGCTCCAGCAGCGTCCCCCCCTCGCCCGCGGGGTAGAGGAGCAGGTCCCGCTCCAGCAGCTTTCCGAGCTGGGCGGCGGTGACGGTGAGGATGGAGGGGATGTCCTCCGCCTTTTGCAGCTTCCGGCTGGTTTCCAGCAGGACCTCGGTGCGGTAGGCCTTGGCGGCGCTCTGGACGGCCTGGCGGCGGATGCGGGCGGTCATGGAGCTGCCCAGCAGCGCCACCAGGAACATCACGCCGAAGGTGGCGACGTAGCTGGGGTCGCTCATCAAGGTGAAATAGGGATATGTGAAGAAAAAGTTGAAGATCAGCACCGAGAGCAGGGAGGCCAGCAGGCTGTAGCTCCGTCCGGCGGTGACCATGGACACTCCCAGCACGCCCAGAATGTAGATCATGATGATGTTGGCGGTGGTGAAATGCAGCCAGAGAAAGAGGTAGCCCACGGCGGTACACGCCGCCAGGATGCCCAGCATGCGCGCCAGGTCCATCCAGGAAAAACGCTCCTGGACGGACGCGGCCGCCCTGCGCCGGGAGGGCCGCCGGGGCGGTCGGCGGTCGGGGATAATGTAGATGTCCAGGTCCGGCGCCAGCTCCCCCAGCCGGTCCATCAGGCTCTTGGGGGCGGGGAGGAAGCTGCGGCCCTGGGGGCTGCGGCCCAGGACGATCTTGGAAATGCCGCTGATCTTGGCGTACTCCGCGATCTGCACGGCGGGGTCGTCCCCGTAGGCCGTGGCGATGCGGGCGCCCAGTTCCTCGGCCAGGCGGAGATTGTCCCGCAGGCGGCGCTGCTCCTCCGGCTTCAGGGCGGAAAAGGCGGGCGTCTCCACAAAGAGGGCGGTAAACGCCCCGTGGAAGGCCTCCGCCATCCGGGCGGCGGTGCGGATGACCTTGGCGTTGGAGGGGGCGGCGGAGAGGCAGATCAGAATGTGCTCTCCCGCACGGGGCCGGGGACCGCCGGCGGAGGCGGGGGACCGCTCCAGCCGGTCCGCCGTGCGGCGCAGGGCGATCTCCCGCAGGGCGGCCAGATGCGGCTCTGTAAAAAAGTGGTCCATGGCCTGGGCCGCCTGCCGCTCCCGGTAGATATTCCCCTCCCGGAGCCGTTCCAGCAGGTCGGACGGCTCCAGGTCCACCACCTCTACCTGGTCGGCGGAGTCGAACACGCGGTCCGGGATGCGCTCGGCCACCGCGGCGCCGGTGATGGAGGCCACCACGTCGTTGAGGCTCTCCAAATGCTGGACGTTCACCGTGGTATAGACGCTGATCCCGGCCCGCAGCAGCTCCTGGATGTCCTGATAGCGTTTGGCGTGGCGGCAGCCCGGGGCGTTGGTGTGGGCCAGCTCATCCACCAGGATGAGCTGGGGGCGGCGCGCCAGGGCGGCGTCCAGGTCAAATTCCAGCAGCGTCATGCCCTTGTAGGGAACGCGCTTGCAAGGGAGCTGCTCCAGCCCCTCCAGCAAGGCCATGGTCTCCGGGCGGGTGTGGGGCTCGACGTACCCCGCCGCCACGTCCGTCCCGGCGGCCGCGGCGCGGCGGGCCGCCTCCAGCATGGCGTAGGTCTTGCCCACTCCGGCGGCGTAGCCGAAAAAGATCTTCAGTTTTCCGCCCGGCTCCCGCTGCGCGCCCTGAACGCTGCGCAGAAGGGCCCGGGGGTCCGGACGCATATCCTCCGCCATAGGCTCGCCTCCCTTTTGTCGGGTTTCAGTATACCACAGCTTTTATCAGCGCGGTATTGGTGTTTTTCCGGCGGGCATTAAAATTGCATAAAGACAAATCTTAATGCGGCGTTAATGCGGTGGGCGTTCTCTTAACCGAACGCTCACTTTTCCTGTGGTACAATGCATCGTACCATCTGAACTGAGAAACGAATGTGAGGGAGCGACGTGCCTTTCTGGAAGCATGAGCGGGTGACGCCGGCGCAGGTCATCATTCTTGCCTTTTTGCTGCTCATCCTCGCCGGGACGGGGCTTTTGCTGCTCCCCGCCGCCACCAGCGGCCCCGGCGGCGCGTCTTTGCTGGACGCGCTGTTTACCGCCACCTCCGCTACCTGCGTGACGGGGCTGGTGATCCATGACACGGCCCTGTACTGGTCCCCCTTTGGGCAGGCGGTCATTTTGGCGCTGATCCAGGCGGGGGGCATGGGCGTGGTGACCATGGCGGTGGCCGTGAACATGTTCGCGGGCAGGAAGATCGGCCTCAAGCAGCGCTGGGTCATGCAGGAATCCATCGCCGCCCCCCAGGTGGGCGGCATCCTGCGGCAGACCAAATTCATCTTGAAGACCGCCTTTTTCCTGGAGGCCGCCGGGGCCGGCGCGCTGGCCCTGCGCTTTTGCCCCCAGTTCGGCCTGGGCAGGGGCCTGTGGTACGCGGTGTTCCATGCGGTCTCCGCCTTTTGCAACGCGGGCTTCGACCTGATGGGGACCCAGGCGCCCTTCTCCTCCCTGACCGCCTACGCGGACGATCCGCTGGTCACGCTGACCACGGCTTCGCTCATCATCCTGGGGGGACTGGGCTTTCTCACCTGGCACGACCTCTGGGAGCACCGCTTCCGCCTCCGGCTCTGCCGGCTCCAGACCAAGTTGATCCTGTTCACCACGGCGCTGCTCCTTCTGGGGGGCTTCGCCTTCTTCTGGCACGAATTTACCCTGCCCCAGTGGGGAGAGCTGACGGCGGGGGAGCGGGGGCTGGCGGCGGCGTTTCAGGCCGTGACGCCCCGGACGGCGGGCTTCAACACGGTGGAGCTTGGAAAGCTGAGCGGGCCGGGCCGGCTGGCTACCATCCTGCTCATGCTCACCGGCGGTTCTCCCGGCTCCACGGCCGGCGGCTTCAAGACCACCACCCTGGCCGTGCTGCTGCTCACCGTCCAGGCCGTTTTCCGCCGCCGGGAGAGCCCCGGATGCTTCGGCCGCCGCTTTCCGGACGACGCTTTGCGCAGCGCCACGGCCATTTTCCTCCTCTACATCCTCCTGTTCCTCGCGGGCGGCGTGCTCATCTGCCGGATGGACGGGGAGGTATCCCTTCCGGCGGCGCTCTTTGAAACCGCCTCGGCCATCGGCACGGTGGGGCTCTCCCTGGGGATCACTCCCGGGCTGTCCGCCGGGTCCAGGCTGGTTTTGATCGTGCTCATGTATTTCGGGCGGGTGGGCGGATTGACGCTGCTCTATGCCGTGGCCGACCGCGCCGCCCCCGGCGTGTCCCAACTCCCCCGGGAACGGGTGGCCGTGGGATAAAGAAAGGAACAAAGATGAAATCTGTATTGCTGATCGGCCTGGGCCGCTTTGGGCGGCACATGGCGCAAAAGCTCCGGGACCTGCGCCACGAGGTGCTGGCCGTGGACCGGGACGAGCGGCGGATCGACGCCGCCTTGTCCTACGTCACGCACGCCCAGATCGGGGACAGCACCAGCGAGTCGTTCATCGCCTCTCTTGGGGTGCGGAATTTCGATTTGTGCGTGGTGGCCATCGGGGACGATTTTCAAAGTTCTCTGGAGACCACCGCTCTTTTGAAGGAGCAGGGCGCGTCCTTCGTCCTCTCCCGGGCCACCCGGGACGTGCACGCCAAGTTCCTCCTGCGCAACGGCGCGGACAAGGTGATCTACCCGGAAAAGCAGATGGCCTCCTGGGCGGCGGTGCGGTACAGCGGGGACCACATTTTCGACTATGTGGAGCTCACCAGCGACTACTCCATCTACGAGACCGGCGTTCCGCCGAGCTGGGTGGGCAAAACGGTGGCGGAGCTGGCCGTGCGGCAGAGGTACAAGGTCACGGTCCTGGCCGTCAAACGCCAGGGAAAGCTGGACCCCATGCCCGGCCCCGGCCACCAGTTTCAGGCGGGGGAGACTGTCCTCATCCTGGGGGACAACCGGGATCTGCAGAAGTTCCTTCATCTTTGAAAGCGGCGCACGCGCCGGACGGTCCTGCCCCAGAGGCCGTCCGGCGCGTGTTCATTTGTTGTCCAGGGGGAAGAGCAGCTTCAAAAAGAGCTTCTCCGCCGGGCCGCCCCGGGCGAAGTCGAAGCGCCGCTGCCGGCCCTCCCGGTCCGTCACCCGGAAGCTGGCCTTCCCCCGCTCCACCCGGAAACCCAGGTCCTCCAGCACCGCGCGCAGGGCCAGCTCCCATTCCAGCAGGAACCGGGCCTCGCCGGTATAATAGCTCTCCCAGAGCCACTCGAACTCCAGCGGCTGCCGCCCGTCCAGGAGAAAGGCCCGCCACAGGGCCGCCTTGTGGGCGCAGTCCAGGGCGGAAAGGGCCTGATCCGGACCGACTGCCTCCCAGGCCAGGTAGGCGAAGAGGCTTCCCCGGGCGGGGACCAGCAGCCCGCAGTCCGCGAGGAAGTCCCCATATTCGCCCGGGAGCACGCCGCAGGGACCGCGGAAGGGGAGGGCCGCGGCGGCCTCCGCCCACCGGGCCGCCTCCTCCGCCCGGGGGAGCTCCACCCGGACCCCCAGGCCCTGGAGCAGGTCAAAGGGCCTGCCGGATACCGAGCGCAAGAGCACCCGGCCCTTGCCCGGCCCAGCCGGAGCGATGGTGAACTCCGCCGTCTCCCGTGTCTGCGTGGCGCCGAAAAAGGTGAGCGGCGCCCCGGGCGAGAGAGCCGCCGCCAGGGCGCCCACGCAATCGCAGACATCCCGCCGGCGGTAGGCCGTGTCCCGGTAGAGCAGGGTCAGGGACGCGCCGCCGGACAGCCGGAGCACATGCGGGGTCTCGTCAAAGAGGACGTTCAGCCCCGCCGCCAGCTCCAAAAACCGGGCGGCGGGGGAGCGGCCTTGCGGCAGGGGAGGGAGGAGGACGGCCTCCTCCCCGGCCTGTTGAAGGGGATAGAGCATATCAATCCTCCCCGGCGATAACGCCGCCGCCGTTGGTGCCGGACAGAGGTACGGCGGTCCGGCCGCTCTCCAAAATCCCGTCCAGGATCAGGTTGACTTGGAGCACGTTCACCCGGGGCTCTCCAAAGACTCCCAGCAGGCGGCCTTTGGTGGCGGCCCCGATGGCGGCGCGCACGTCGTCCTCCGGGATGCCCCGGGCCTCCGCCACGCGGTGGACCTGGTACTCCGCCGCCGCGGGGGAGATGTCCGGGTCCAGGCCGCTGCCGGAGCAGGTCACCAGGTCCACGGGGATGGGGACGTCCGCCATGGCGGGGTCTGCCGCGTGAAGGGCCTCTACCCGCGCTTCCACCAGCGCCCCGAACTCCGGACTGGCGGGGCTGAGGTTGGAGGCCCAGGCGTACATGACCGGCTGGCCGTTCTCATCGGTGAAGGTCTCGGCGTCCACGTTCATCACCCGGCCCCAGAGGTATTCCGCTCCGGTGAAGTTCTGGCCCAGCAGCTCGGAGCCGTAGGTCCTGCCGCCCGCCTCGATAACGCTGCCGTTGGCCTGATGGGGGAAAATGAGCTGGCCGATGCCGGTGACCAGCAGGGTGTAGACAAGGCCGCACAGGACCATCATAAAAACCAGCATTCCGCCGGCGCGTAAAATCGTCTGTTTCATCGTCTGCTCTCCTTACAAATACCGGGGCACAAAAACCGCGCACCGTATGGCTGCCGCTCCGATCAGGAGCGCGATCATCAGCGCCAGGCCAAATAGGTCGGATTTTTTGAGATGGAATGAATGCTTCATGGTGTTCTCCTTTTCATCAATACCAGCCGAAGAAAAATCCCAGAGGCAGGACGCACAGCAGGGTGGTCAGTGTCACCGCCAGCACCATGCCGCACCCGCTCAGGACCAGGGCCGCCGCAAACGTCACGACCGGGTGACGAATCAAGGCCTTCTCCAGCTGCGCCGCGGCGCTGCGCGGCGTTTTCACCTGTTTGGTCCTCCTGTGCGGGACGGTCACGGGGGTAACTGCCATATCAGGTTCCCACCTTCCGCTCACAGCAGCCCAAGCAGGGGGGCCGCCAGCAGGTCGATGAGCTTGATGGCGAGAAAGGGCACCGCCGCGCCGCCCAGGCCGTAGACCAGCAGATTATGCCGCAGCAGCTTTCCCGCCGGGACCTCCCGGTACTTCACGCCCCTGAGCGCCAGGGGGATCAGCGCCACGATGATGAGGGCGTTGTAGATCAGGGCGGAGAGGATGGCGCTCTGGGGGCTGTTGAGGTGCATGATGTTCAGCGCGCCCAGGCCCGGATACAGCCCCATGAACAAAGCGGGGATGATGGCGAAATACTTGGCGATGTCGTTGGCGATGGAGAAGGTGGTCAGGCTCCCCCGGGTCATCAAAAGCTGCTTGCCGATGCGGACGATCTCAATGAGCTTGGTGGGCGAGGAGTCCAGGTCCACCATGTTCCCCGCCTCCTTGGCCGCCTGGGTGCCGGAGTTCATGGCCACGGCCACGTCGGCCTGGGCCAGGGCGGGGGCGTCGTTGGTGCCGTCGCCGGTCATGGCCACCAGATGGCCCTCAGCCTGAAATTTGCGGATCATGTCCAGCTTGGCCTCCGGGGTGGCCTCGGCCAGATAGTCGTCCACTCCGGCCTCCGCGGCGATGGCGGCGGCGGTCACCGGATTGTCGCCGGTGATCATGATGGTCTTGATGCCCATGGTCCGCAGGTCTGCGAAGCGGTCCTTCACGCCGTCCTTCACGATGTCCTTCAAATGGACCACGCCCAGCACCCGGCGGTCCTTCGCCACCACCAGGGGGGTGCCGCCCTGCCGGGCCACCCCGTCCGCCAGCGCGGCGCACTGGGGGCCGTATGCCCCGCCCGCCGCCTCCACGTAGGCGCGCACCGCGTCGGCGGCTCCCTTGCGGATCTCGCCGCCGTCGTAGTCCACGCCGCTCATGCGTGTCTGGGCGGTGAAGGGAATAAATTTCATGTGCCCGTCGGAGAGGGACCGCTCCCGGATGCCGAAGCGCTCCTTGGCCAGCACCACGATGGAGCGGCCCTCTGGAGTTTCGTCGGGGAGGGAGGAGAGCTGGGCCGCGTCGGCCAGCTCCCGTTCGGTCACGCCGTCCAGCGGCAGAAAGGCCGCCGCCTGGCGGTTTCCCAGGGTGATGGTGCCCGTCTTGTCCAGCAGCAGCACGTCGGTATCCCCCGCCGCCTCGATGGCCCGACCGCTCATGGCCAGGACGTTGGCCTGGTTCAGGCGGCTCATGCCCGCGATGCCGATGGCGGAGAGGAGCGCGCCGATGGTGGTGGGGGCCAGACAGATGAGCAGGGCCGCCAGGGCCGTCACGGAAGTCGGGTTTTCCATCCCCGCCTGCCCGGCGGAAAAACGGGAGTAGGCGTACAGGGAGGCGGTGACCAGCACGAAGATGATGGAGAGAGCCACCAGCAGGATCTGCAGGGCGATCTCATTCGGAGTTTTTTTCCGGTCGGCGCCCTCCACCATGGAGATCATCTTGTCCAGGAAGGAGCCGCCGGGCTCCTGGGTCACCCGGACCACCAGATGATCGGACAGGATGGTGGTGCCGCCGGTGACGGCGCTGCGGTCGCCGCCCGCCTCCCGGATGACGGGGGCGGACTCGCCGGTGATGGCGCTCTCGTCCACGCTGGCCGCCCCCTCCACCACCTCGCCGTCGGCGGGGATCTGCTCTCCGGCGGAGACCAGGTAGTGATCGCCCTTTTTCAAAGACGCGCCGGGCACGTCGTCAAAAACGTCCCGCCGGGCGGGATCGGCCAGCCGGTGGGCGGTCACGTCCCGCCTAGACGCGCGCTGGGCGTCGGCCTGGGCCTTTCCCCGGCCCTCCGCGATGGCCTCGGCGAAGTTGGAAAAGAGGCTGGTGAGCCAGAGAATGACCGCGATGGCCAGGATGAAGCCGCTGGAGCAGAGCCCGTCGGAAATGCCCGCCAGGGACAGCAGGAACAGCGCGGAGGTCAGGATGGCGGAGAGATAGACCAGGAACATGACGGGATTTTTCACCTGATCCCTGGGAGAGAGCTTATGAAAAGCGTATTTGACCGCCCGGCCCATCAGGGCCTTGTCGGCAAAGAAAGATTTGGTTTTTGTCATGATATACACCTACCTTAACCTAATCCGGCCATCTGGGTGAATTCCGCGATGGGTCCGAGGGACAGCGCCGGGAAGAAGCTCAGCGCGCCGATGATGAGCACGACCAAAATAAGCAGGAACACAAACATGGCGTTGCAGGTGGAGAGGGTGCCCGCGCTGGCGGCGACCTTCTTTTTCTCGGCCATGCTCCCGCCGATGACCAGGGCCGCCGCCATGGGAACGAAGCGGACAAAGAGCATCACCAGGCCCAGGCTCGTGTTGAGGAAGGG
>JAEXWS010000073.1 GCA_023406225.1 Bacillota bacterium
GGGGGTGGGGCTCTACACGGAGATCCGCTTCCCGGATATGGACGTGCGCTTCATTGCCATCAACAACGGCATCGACAGCGAAAGCCAGCAGGACAACGACTTTACGCCCTTTTTGAACATCATCAACGAGTGGTACGCCAAGGACACCAGCAAGAAGATACGGGCGGTGTTCCGCGCCAAGGGGCTGTCCGGCCAGCGGGTAGGCACCCGCATCCCCTACGGCCACCTGAAAGGTGCGGATGGGGTTTTGGTGGTGGACGAGGAGACGGCCCCGGTGGTACGGTTGATCTTTCATCTCTGCGCCGAGGGCAACGGTCCGGGCAGGATTGCCCGGACCTTGACGGAGCGGCAGATACCCACACCGGGAACCGTCCGCTTCCAGCGTACCGGGCAAACTGCCCAGTACCACCCGGATTTCCCCTGCTTCTGGCAGGACAGCACCATCGCCAACATTCTGGAACACAAGGAGTATCTGGGCCATACGGTGAACTTCAAGACCACCAAGAAGTCCTTCAAGAGCAAGAAAACCATCGAGAACCCGGAGGACAAGCAGGCGGTGTTCGAGAATACCCATGAGGCCATCATTGACCAGGAGACGTGGGAGTTGGTGCAGAAGAACCGCCAACAGAGGCGGAGGCCCACCAAGATGGACGGGATGGGGCTGTTCTCCGGGATGCTCTACTGTGCGGACTGTGGGCACGTCCTCCACCTGAGCCGCACCCAATTCTGGACGCGAGACAAGGACTGCTACTTCTGCGGCACCTACAAGGAGAAGAAGGGCCAGTGTACCGCCCATTATATCCGGGAGGTCGTGCTGGAAACGCTGGTGCTGGAAAACATCCGAAAGGTCATCTCCATGGCCCATTTGGACGAGGGCGAACTGGTCCGCCAAATCACGGAGAACAGGACGGCGGAGCAGGAGAAAGCCCAGGCCAGGGACAAGCGGCAGTTGGAGAAGCAGGAGCGGCGCATGGCGGAGATTGACGGCATCATCAAGCGGCTTTACGAGGACAACGTGGCGGGAACGCTGACGGATGAACGCTTTTCCAAGCTGTCTGGGGACTATGAGCGGGAACAGGCACGGTTAAAGGCGGAGACGGGAGAACTGCGGCAGACCGTGGAGCGATACTGGGCGAAAGAGGATAGCGTCAAGCAGTTTTTGAAGCTGGCTAAAAACTACATAGAGCCGGAAAAATTGACCCCGGCAATGCTCCACGCTCTGGTGGACAAAATAGTTGTCCACGCCCCGGATAAGTCCAGCGGCCACCGCCGGCAGAAAATCGACATCTACTACAACTTCGTGGGACGTTTCGACCTGTCCCATGAAACGGCAACAAGAGAAACGGCGTGATCTGCCCGAGCACATCACGCCGCCTCTCTTAATTTAAAACTTCTTTATCAGCACGCCACTTAAGCGCCGCCTCCCCTTGTTTTTTCCGTTTTGCTCAGAGGCCCTTGAGCTCCTTCAGACACTTGGGACAGATATTTTTCCCCTTGAATACCGCGATATCCTTGGTGCCGTCGCAAAAAACACAGCTCGGCTTGTATTTTTTCAGAATGACGGACGAGCCCTCCACATAGATTTCCAATGCGTCCTTCTCCGCGATGTCCAGCGTGCGGCGCATCTCGATGGGCAGGACGATCCGGCCGAGTTCGTCCACTTTCCTAACGATTCCTGTCGATTTCACAACGTTTCTCCTTTTCTCTCATTTTTTTCTCTCTCTCATGTGATGACGATACCATAGACTGTCATTATTTGTCAATTGGAAAACCGCAAACTTCAAACTATGTTAACATTTTTCTCCAATTTTGCGCACCGGGCAGACAGTTGTTTTTAAACTGTATGCCGCATTCTTCGACCTTTGGAAAGGAGGCCTTCGGCATGGCGATGACTTGGGTCTGGTCCGGCATGGTGATCCTCTCTCTGGCGTTCGGCCTGTTCACCGGAAATCTGGACGCGGTGGCCAACGCCGCTATGGAAGGCGCCGGGTCCGCCATCGAGCTGAGCGTCTCCATGGCAGGCGTCTTGTGCCTTTGGACGGGCGTGATGGAAGTGATGAATGCCTGCGGGCTTTCCGCAAAGCTGGCGCGGGCTTTCCGGCCCCTTTTGCGCCGGCTGCTGCCGGAGGCCAGCCGGGACGGCGAGACGCTGGCGGCGGTGTCCGCCAACATGTCCGCCAACCTGCTGGGCCTTGGCAACGCGGCGACGCCCCTGGGCATCCGCGCCGCCCGGCGGATGGCCAGGGGCTGCGACGGCGAAGCCAGCAACGAGCTTTGCCTGCTGGTGGTGCTGAATACCGCCTCCATCCAGCTCATTCCCGCCACCATCGCCACCGTCCGGGCGGCAAAGGGCTGCAAAACGCCCTTTGATATCCTTCCGGCGGTGTGGCTGGCGTCGGTCTTGTCGGTGATCGCGGGGCTTTTGATGGCAAAGCTTCTGTCCACGCTGGGGAGGTGGCGCAAATGAATCTCAGCTCTCTGGTCATCCCCGTGCTGCTGGCGGGCGTGGCCATGTACGGCCTTGGGAAGCGGGTGGACGTGTACGCCGCCCTGACCCACGGCGCGGAGGAGGGCCTCACGGTCCTTTTGCGCATCGTTCCGGCCCTGGTGGGCCTGCTGACCGCCGTCAGCATGTTCCGGGCCTCCGGGGCCATGGAGTGGTTCTCCGGCCTGTGCGCGCCGGTGCTGGCCCGGCTGGGCCTGCCGCCGGAGCTGACGCCGCTGATGCTGATCCGGCCGGTATCCGGCAACGGTGCGCTGGCGGTGGCCACGGACCTGCTGGATTCCTACGGGGCGGACAGCTACATCGGCCGGGTGGCCGCCGTCATGCTGGGCAGCACGGAGACGACCTTTTACACCATCGCCGTGTACTTCGGCTCCGCTGGCATCTACAAGACCCGCCACACCGTACCCGCGGCCCTCACCGCGGACCTGACGGGCTTCGTGGCCTCCGCCTTCGCCGTGCGGCTGTTTTTCGGGACGTAGGGAGTGTCCCCGGTTTCCTGGTTCCCGGCAAAGAAACCGGGGCGAAGGGGCATGAGAAAACCGCCTGAAAAAAGGCCCCGCCGCTTCGGGTCATTGGGCGGGATACGCGCCCAGACGCCCCGGGGGACGGTCCCATGGGCCCATCCGGCGAGACGCAGGCGCTTTAAGCCGCGTTTGTATGCCGGGCGCGGCGGAAAGGAGCTTCCGGGCGCCCGGCCCTTCCCGTTTGCCTCCGCGCCCCGGCGGCCCGCCCTTCCCCGGAAAAGCATATCAAAAAAGGACCCGGACGCCGCGTGGAGCGGCGTCCGGGTCCCTCTTTTTTGGCGGCATCGCGGGACCCCTTACACTGCGTAAGGTCCCGTCACGTCCACCGGGCCGTAAAACCCGGTAAACTCCCCGTCCACCAGGAACTGGACCTCCCCCACCGCGCTCAGAGACCCCAGGGAGCGCACCAGGGCCTGGACGGCCGTTTGCAGCGCCGGGCCGGAGGGCGCCTCCTCCAGCGCCACCGAGCTGAGGTTCACGTAGCACACGTCCTCCTCCAGCCAGGCGGACTTGATCCGAAAGCCCTCCGGCAGGGCGGACGCGAGCGATTTGTTCTCCGGGCCGGCCTCCAGCGCCCCGACCACCGCCTGGACCTGGGTGTCGCCCTCATAGAGCTCCAGCGTCCGCTGCTCCGCCGTCAACGCGCCCTCTTCATCCAGGAAGTACAGCGACACCGGCAGGGTGCCCACCACGTCCTCCGTGCTGGAGAGCAGCACGTCCCTGGCGGCGAACACCTGCTTGTCCCGGTAGTCCAGCTCCCGGCCCCGGACGGTGATGGTGACGGAGGTGATCTCCGGAAGCTGCGTCAGCGTCAATGTGACGGCGTAATCCGCCAGGGTCAGCCCCACGCCGGAGAGGGTCCCATAGGCGGAGGACAGGTCCACCTTGGCCCGGCTCCCGGCCAAATCCACGCTCAAAAGCGCCGTCCCGGCGGGGATCGTGCTGCGGAGCGTCTGGTCCTGGGGTCCGGCGAGAAGCTCGGTCAGCAAGATCTCCGCCGTTTGGCGGGGGTCCTCCATCTCCGCGTCCTCCAGATAGACCGTTTCCGTGCGGAAGGCGTCTCCCCCCGGGGCGGAGTCCAGGTGCGTCTCCCGGAAATAGAGCTGGTAGGCGTTCTCCCCCTGCCGGGCGGAGGCCGCCGCGTAGGCGCAGCCGGTGCCCAGCAGCAGCGCCACGCAGGCCAGCAGCGCCAGCGATCGTCTCATGACGGCTCCCCTCCTTCCCTCCAGGGCCAGCGGACGGTGAACACCGCGCCGCCTCCGGCGCGGTTCGCGGCCTCCACCGTCCCGCCCCGCTTCTTCACCGTGTCGCTGACGATGGAAAGCCCCAGGCCCGTGCCGCCCGCGGCCCGGGAACGGGCCTTGTCCACCCGGTAAAACCGCTCAAAAATGCGTGGCAGGTCGGCCTCGGGGATGCCCGCGCCGTTGTCCGCCACCGCCAGGGCCACCCACTCCCCGGTCCGGCCCAGGGACACCTGGACCGCGCCGCCCTCGGCGGAGTATTTCACAGCGTTGTCCGTCAGGTTGTAGACCACCTGGTGGATCTCGTCCCGGGTGGCCAGGACCGTGCATCCCTCCGCCGCGTCGTAGGTCAGCTCCACGTTTTTCTCCTGGGCCACCAGGGACATCATCCGCATGACCTGCTCCAAAACCGGCAGCACGTCCACCACCGCGGGCGGCTCCAGCACGCCGCTGTCCAGCCGGGTCAGCCGAAGCAGGTCCTCCGTGATGCGGGAGAGCCGCTCCGCCTCCTGGCCGATGTCCGCCACAAATTCCCGGGCCGTCCCCGGGTCGATGTCGTCGGTCTGCAGGATGGAATCCGTCAGCAGCCGGATGGCGGCCAGGGGCGTTTTCAGCTCGTGGGACGCGTCCGAGACGAAGCGGCGGCGGGCCGTCTCCGTGATCTGGAGGCGGTCCGTGAGGCTGTTGAACTCCTGGCCGATCTGGGCGATCTCGTCCCGTCCCCGGATATTGGCCCGGTGGCTGTAGGCCCCCTCCCGGACCTGGCGGATGGCGGTGAGCAGCAATCCGATCTTACGGGTCAGAGCCCGGGAGAGCAGCCCGCTGAGCAGCAGCACCACCACGCCGATCACGGCGGAGAGCCGCAGCAGGTTGGATTGCAGGCCCGCCAGAAGCGCGGCCTGGTCCGTGTCGTATTCATAGGCGTACACCGCGCCGATGATCTGGTTTTGATACAGCACCGGCGAGGTGGCCCGGCTGCGGAACGCGCCGCTGCGGTATTCGCAGGTGAACGTGTCGTTCCCAAGCAGCGCCTGGACGATCTCCGCGTACACGGCGTACTCCCCCACGGCGCTGCCGGTCTCCCGGCTGTCGTAAAGGACCTTTCCCGCGCTGTCCGTCACCAGGATGCGGGACAGGCCCGTGTCCTCCACCACCGCCATGGCCTGGGCCACGTTCTCCTCGTTCAGCCGGTCCAGGCCGGACAGGGAGTACACCATCACGGAGACGCTGGACTGGAGGGTCGTCTCCTTGGAGCGGAACACCAGGTCCTCCGACACCAGCAGGGGATAGCTGTTCAGCAGCAGCAGCACCGCCGCGATGATGAGGATGTAGCTCAGGCCGAATTTGAATTGCAGGCTGCCCAAAACCGACGTTCCATTATCCCTTGAAATAGTACCCCACTCCCCACTTGGTCATGATGCAGGCCGGTTCCGCCGGGTTTTTCTCCAGCTTTTCCCGCAGGCGGCGGATGTGGACGTCCACCGTGCGGTAGTCCCCGGCGTAGGAATAGCCCCACACCACGTTCATCAGGTTTTCCCGGCTGTAGACCCGCCGAGGGTTGCGCATCAAAAGCTCGATGAGGTCGTACTCCTTCGCCGTCAGGTCCACGGTCTTCCCGTCCCGGACGGCCACCCGCTCCTCGGTGTTCAGCGTGATCTCTCCCGCCGTCAAAAGGGGCCCCTTGCTGCGCTGGACCCCCGTGGCCCGCCGCAGCAAGGCCCGGACCCGGGCCTTCAGCTCCAGGATGTTGAAGGGCTTGGTCAAATAGTCGTCCGCCCCGCACTCAAAGCCCATCAGCTTGTCCGCGTCCTCGCTTTTGGCCGTGAGCATGATGATGGGGACGTTTGAAAACTCCCGGATGCGCATGCACGCCTCCAGCCCGTCCACCTCCGGCATCATCACGTCCAGAACGATCAGGTCGAAGCGCCCGTTCCGGGCCAGCTCCACGGCGGCCGCGCCGTCGTAGGCGCACTCCACCTGATACCCCTCGTTCTCCAAATTGAACTTCATGCCCTTGACCAAGAGCTTCTCGTCGTCTACCACCAGAATCCTCATGCCCGTTTCCTTTCACTCCGCCGCGATCAGCCCGTCCAGGTCCGCGAATTTCCCCGGGCCGACGCCCTTCACTTCCATGATGTCCTCCACGCGGGCGAAGGGCCCGTGCTCCGCCCGGTAGGCCACGATGCGCGCCGCCAGCTCCGGACCGATGCCCGGCAGCTCCGCCAGGTCCTCCGCCGTCGCGGCGTTCAGGTCCAGGGGCGACGTGTCCACCGCCAAACGCTCCGGCGGGGCCTGGAGCTCCGTCTCCACGGCCGCTCCTCCGTCCGGCGGCGGGACCGTCCGGTCGTGAGCGTACAGCCCCAGCACCAGGCATAAAAACAGCCCCGTCAGCGCCAGCAGATATTTTTCCGTTTTGGATATCTTTCCATTCCCCGTCACTGTTGAACTCCCGCGTTTTTTTTGGTATACTATCCTTATCTGTCGAATCCGGCCGGACGCGCCGCCGGGAAGCGGCGGGGACCCTTGAACGAATGTATTCAGTATATCATAGATGACGGGAGTTGGACATGAAAAGAACGCGTTTTTTCTCACTTTTTTTGCTCTTGGCGCTGCTGACCGGCCTGGCGGCCGCTCCCTCCGCGGCGGCCCTGGACGATCCTGTGATCCAGTCCAAGGCGGCGCTGCTGGTGGACGCCAACACCGGAGCCGTGGTCTATGCGAAAAATGAGCATCAGGAGCTGTATCCCGCCAGCCTCACCAAGATCATGACGGCCCTTCTGGTGCTGGAGGCCGTGGACGGCGGCAGGCTCTCCATGGACCAGCAGTTGACCGCCTCCCACACCGCCATGACCACCGGCCTCGCCGAGGACGGCAGCTCCGCCGGCATCAAGGAGGGGGAGACGATGACGGTGGAGCAGTATCTGGCCTGCATGCTGGTGGTCTCCGCCAACGAGGCGTGCAACGTGCTGGCGGAGGCGGTGTCCGGGTCCGTGGAGGCCTTCGTGGACAAGATGAACGAGAAGGCGGCGGCCCTGGGCTGCGAAAACACCCATTTCGTCAACACCACCGGCCTTCATGACAGCCAGCATTACACCTCCGCCTGGGACCTGTACCTTATCACGAAAGAAGCCCAGACCCATGAGGATTTCATGCGCATCTGCGACACCGCCACCGTCTCCATCCCCGCCACGAACCTCAGCGAGGCCCGCACCCTCCACACCACCAACTTCCTCATCGACACCTGGCGCTCCCGGGGCTACTTCAACCGGGACGCCCACGGCGTGAAGACCGGATCCACCTCCGACGCGGGGCACTGCCTGGTGTCCACCGCCTCCAGGGGGAGCCTCAGCTTCATCAGCGTGGTGCTGGGCGGCGACCGGGTGACCCTGGAGGACGGGGAGATCCGCACCTACAGCTTTTACGACACGAATCAGCTCTTCTCCTGGGCCCTGGACAACTTCTCCTACCAGACGGTGCTGACGAAGCAGGCGGTCATCAAGGAGGTGGCGGTGGGCCTTTCCAAAAAGGTGAACTATGTCACCGTCCACCCGGCGCAAGAGGTGGAGCTGCTGCTCCCCAACGGCACGGACGCCGCCTCGCTGGGCCGCACCGTGGTCCTTCAGGAGCCGGTGGAGGCCCCCATCCGGGAGGGGCAGGTCCTGGGCGCTTTGGAGCTGTCCCTGGACGGCGAGGTGCTCGCCAGCGTGGATCTGCTGGCGCTGAACGACGTGGAGGCGTCCCGGCTGCTGACTTTCTGGCGGGACGTGAAGCTGTTTTTCGCCAAGACCTCCGTGCGGATCGTCTGCGTCGTTATTTTCGTGCTGCTTTTGGCCCTGGTCGGCTGGAAGCTGATCTTCGCCCGGCGGCGCTACCGCTACGGCCGCAGCGTCGGCCACCGCCGCAGCGGCTACCGGGGCCGCAGGCGGTGACGCCATTCACACAGCGCAAAAAGGAAGACTTGCCGAAGGCAAGTCTTCCTTTTTGGCTTCCGCCGGGACCGGCGCCCCCATCTCTCCGTCCTCCCCGGGACAAAACCGATATCCGTGTCCCCGTTCCCCTCGGGGCGGAGCCCAGCGGAGCGGGTCCGGCCCG
>JAEXWS010000109.1 GCA_023406225.1 Bacillota bacterium
ATCGAGTCCTACGAGAAGTCCCTGTAACTTCCCGCTGAAACGCAAAGCGGCCCGGCAAACGCCGGGCCGCTTTTCCTGTTTCAGCCGTTCTTTTCCCGCTCCGCCCGCACCAGGTCCGCCAGAGTGAAGCGGTCCACATAGGCGTTTACCGTGGCGTACAGCCCCGTCCAAAAATCCAGCGTGGCGCAGGCGCCGCACCGCTCACAGGGATTCTCCTCCGGCTCCAGGCAGGCCACTGGGGCCAGATTCCCCTCCGTCAGCCGCAGGATGCTGCCCACGGTATACTGCTCCGGGGGCCGGGAGAGGCTGTATCCGCCCTGCGCGCCCCGGCCGCTGCGGAGCATCCCCGCCTTGGAAAGCGTCCCCGCGATCTGCTCCAGATACTTCATGGAGATCTGCTGGCGGGCCGCCGCATCCTTCAGCGAAACAAACCCCGCGCCGCCGTGCATCGCCACGTCCATCATCAGCCGCAGGGCATACCGGCCCTTCGTGGAAATCTTCATCCGCGTCCCCCCTTTCGCTTTTCTTTTTATTTTGCCATGGGAAAACTGGGATTTCAAGTCCAAATTGACTTTTCCGCCTCTTTTTTATACAATCTTATCAGATTTTTGAGAGGAGCCGGAACTATGGACTATGCAAAGGAATCCCTGCGGCTGCACTATGAATGGAGAGGCAAGCTGGAGATGACCCCCCGTGCGGCGGTGGACGGCAGGGAGGCTCTCTCCCTGGCCTATACCCCCGGCGTGGCCCAGCCCTGCCTGGAAATTCAAAAGGACGCAGATAAAAGCTATGAGCTCACCCGCCGGTGGAACACCGTGGCGGTGGTCACCGACGGCTCCGCCGTGCTGGGCCTGGGCGACATCGGCCCCGAGGCGGGCATGCCCGTCATGGAGGGGAAATGCGTCCTCTTCAAGGCCTTCGGCGGCGTGGACGCCATTCCCCTGTGCATCCGCAGCCACGATGTGGACGACATCGTGAACACCGTGGCGCTGCTGGCGGGGAGCTTTGGCGGCGTGAACCTGGAGGACATCTCCGCCCCCCGGTGCTTCGAGATCGAGCGGAAACTGAAAGAGCGGTGCGACATCCCCATCTTCCACGACGACCAGCACGGCACGGCGGTCATCACCCTGGCGGGCCTCACCAACGCGCTGAAGGTGGTGGACAAGCGGCTGGAGGACGTGCGCATCGTCATCAACGGCGCGGGGGCGGCGGCGGTCTCCGTGGCCAGGCTGCTGCTCTCCGCCGGGGCGGCGGACGTGACGCTCTGCGACCGCGCCGGCGCGCTTTACGCCGGACGGAGCGCGGGCATGAACTGGATCAAGGAGGAGATGGCCCAGGTCACCAACCCGGAAAAGCGGACCGGGCCGCTGGCGGACGTGCTGGCGGGGGCCGACGTGTTCATTGGCGTGTCCGCCCCCGGGGCGGTCACCACGGACATGGTGCGGACCATGGCCAAGGACCCCATCCTCTTCGCCTGCGCCAACCCCACCCCGGAGATCTTCCCCGAGGACGCCAAAGCGGGCGGCGCGGCGGTGATGGCCACGGGCCGCAGCGATTATCCCAACCAGATCAACAACGTCCTGGCCTTCCCCGGCATTTTCCGGGGCGCGCTGGACGTCCGGGCCGGGGACATCAACGACGCGATGAAGCTCGCCGCCGCCCAAGCCCTGGCGGACCTGGTGGGAGACGCGCTGTGCGCGGAGCACATCATCCCCGCCGCCTTCGATCCCCGGGTGCGGGACGCGGTGGCCCAGGCGGTGGCCCGGGCCGCGCGGGCGTCCGGCGCGGCCCGCATCTGAGGCGTTCAAAGCAGGAGGACGGCCCCCGCCGTCCTCTTTTTTCTTTCTTTTGCACCGTTTTGCATTTTTCCAGCGTATCCATATAAAGAAGCACGCGAAAGGAGGCGGCGGGATGACGGACCAGGCGCTGCTGGAGCTTTTGAGCAGCAGGCCGGAGGAGGCCCTGGCGGAGCTGGCCGGGCGCTATGCCCCCCTGGCGGCGGCCATTGCCGGGCGGGTCCTGCCGGGACGGACCCAGGATATCGAGGAGGTGGCGGCGGACGTGCTGGTGGCCGTGTGGCGGGCGGGAGGCTCCCTGCGGCACGAGACGCTGCGGGGCTTTGTCGCCTCCACCGCCCGAAATCTGGCCATCGACCGCTGGCGGCGGCTCCGGCGGCGGGCGGAGGTGCCCCTTTTCGACGGGGACGGAGCGGACTCCGCCTTTTTGGAGCAGCCGCTGGGCGGGCTGCTGGCGGAGGATATCCGCCGTCTGGACCCGCCGGACGGCGAGATCTTTCTGCGCCATTACCTGCTGCTGGAATCGGCGGCGGAGATCGGGCGGCGGTTCGGCCTGACGGAGGCCGCGGTCCGCGCCCGGCTCCACCGGATGCGCAAACGCCTGCAAAGGGAGGTGCCCTTATGAACGAGTGGGATGAGCTGGTCAACGGTTTGGAAACGGAGGTCCCGCCTCTGGACGATCTTGCAAACGCGCGGATATTGGACCGGGCGGCGCGGGCGGTCCGCCGCCGCCGGAGGCGGCGGTGGCTCCCCCTGGCGCTGGCGGGGGTTCTGGTCCTGTCCGCCTGCGGCTACGCGGCGGCCACGGGGCAGTTCTCCAAGTGGTTTTGGAATATGGCCTCCGATCCCCGGCAGCCGGAGGCCTCCGAGGACCTGCTGGCGGGCCTGGGGACGGCCATCGGCCAGAGCCAGACCGTGGACGGCGTCACCGTCACCTTGAACGGGGCGCTGTGGGACGGATATGATCTGGTACTGTCTCTTTCCTTGGACGGCGATGCGGTCCCAACGGATTACTGGACCCAGGTGGAAAGCTCCGAAAGCTGGCTCCACAGCTCCCGGGCGCAGATGGAACGGCATCTGCGGGAATATGACCCGGACCTTTCCGAGGAAGCCATCCAGGCCTATCTGGACAGCTGCGGCGGCTCCCGGGAATACTATCCGGAAATCAACTATTTATACAACCGGCAGACAGGCTCCTACCAGATGCAGATTTCTCAGGGCTGCTCCTGGAAGTCCCCGCAGGAGCTGACGCTCCACCTGGAAAACCTGAACTTCAAACACGGTCCGGCCATCGCCGGTCCTTTTGAATTTACCTTTACGGTGGAGCCGAAGGATCTCAGCCTCACCTATACCGGGGACGTGGCGGTGGAGCCGGATGGCGGCGTGCCGCTCCGGATCACCGCCGTCACCGTCAGCCCCTTCCGGGTGGAGGCCGTCTATGAGACGGCAGGCCCCGTTTCGGAGGACGCGGACCTTTCGGCGCAGTTTCGGGAACACCCCCTGGCCATCCGGACGGACGGCGGGGAAGGCGGCTCCGGCGCCTACCGCACCAGCATCGAGAACCAGGAGGACGGACGGGCGTCGGGCTATGCGGCGAAAGGCCCCTTCCGCCGGGCGGTGGACCCCGCCTCGGTGGAGGCCGTGGAGGTCTGCGGCGTATGGGTGGAGCTGAGTGAGATGGACCCAGGCTAAAGCAAAAAGCGGCGGCCGCCGCTTTTTGCTTATCCCTTCCGCCCCAGGGCGATCACCAGGTCCCCGTCCCGCCAGGAGATCAACGGCCGCCGGTCCGCCGGAACATTCCGGGTCTTCCGCTCCCCGGGCAGGTCCTCCTGCCGGAACGCCGACAGGGCCAGACCGAGGAGGGCCATATCCACAACGGCATGGTAATTCCCCACCAGCAGCGGAAAGTGGGCGCTGGTCAGGACAAAGCCCAGGTTCAAAAGAAGACTGCCCGCCGCTTGAAGCCCCAGCGGAAGCACCACGGAAAGCGAGATCAGCCGTCCCAGCTGGTTCTTCTGCCCCAGGCAGCGGACCAGCAGCCAGATGAAAAGCAGCGCGCAGCCCGC
>JAEXWS010000114.1 GCA_023406225.1 Bacillota bacterium
CCCTTCGCGCCCACGGGGCGCGGGACGGAGCGAAAGAACCGGGGGAACCGCAGGTTCCCCCTAGCCCCTTTCCTTTGCGCCTGCGGGCGCGGGACGGAGCGAAAGAACCGGGGGAACCGCGGGTTCCCCCGGGACTCCCTCCCTCCGCGCCCACGGGGCGCGGAGGGAGGAGATGCGAAAAAGGACGCCGGACGGGCGTCCTTTTTTATCCGGAAAGGATGGAATGCCATGGACAGTCCTGTGACCATCCGGTTCGCAACGTTGAAAGACGCGGCGGAGCTGGCGGAGATCTATGCGCCGTATGTGCGGGAGACGGCCGTCACCTTTGAATACGAGGCCCCGTCCGCGGAGGCGTTCGCACAGCGGATGGAGGCGATCCAGCGCAGATACCCGTTCATCGCCGCGGTGTGCGGGAACGAGATCGCCGGCTACGCCTACGCCAACAAGTTCGTGGGGCGGGCCGCTTACGACTGGGCCGTGGAGACCTCCATCTACGTGCGGCGGGGACGGAAGAAGCAGGGCGTTGGGAAGCTGCTCTACGGGGCGCTGGAGGCCCTGCTCCGGGAGATGCACGTATGCAACCTGAACGCCTGCATTGCCTGCCCGGAGACGGAGGACGAATACCTTACCCGGAACAGCGTCGATTTCCACGCCCATCTGGGCTATGCCATGGTGGGGGAGTTCCACAAATGCGGGTATAAGTTCGGCCGCTGGTACAACATGGCCTGGATGGAAAAGCACATCGCCCCCCACCCGGACGCGCCCCTGCCCCTCGTCAGCGTGAACGACCTGGGACCGGACATTTTGAATCGATTTGGAGAGGAGCACCGGCCATGATGATCCGCGCATACGCGCCCGGGGACCGGACGGCCCTGACGGCGCTGTTTTACGACACGGTCCACACCGTGTGCGCCCGGGACTACGCCCCCGCCCAACTGGACGCCTGGGCCCCGGCGGACCCGGACGCCGCCGCCTGGGACGCGGCCCTGGAGGGCCGGACCGTCCTGGTGGCGGAGGAAAACGGGGCCCTTTGGGGCTTTGGAAGCATCGGGGAGGACGGGTATCTGGACCTTCTCTACGTCCACAAGGACCACCAGGGCCGGGGCGTTGGAAGCGTTTTGTGCGACTTTCTGGAGATGCAGTGCCCGGCGGAGCATGTGACGGTCCACGCCTCCAAGACCGCCCGGGGCTTCTTTGAGGCCCGGGGCTACCGGGCGCTGCGCCGCCGGGAAGTGGAGCGCCGGGGCCAAACGCTGACCAACTTCGTCATGGAGCGGGAGACGGACTGACGGCCGCCGGAACGGAACGCGGACAGCCCGTCTCCGCCGTGACCGGCGGAGACGGGCTGTTTTTGTGGGGATACCGGCTTATTTCCCCTGGCTTCGGTACAGGAAGGTGACGATCTGGCCCCGGGTGCAGGCGTCTTCCGGGCCGAACGTGGTCTCCGTGGCGCCCTGAATGACGCCGCTCTCCACGGCCCAGGCCACACAGGCGATAGGGTGGAGAAACTGGACGTTCTCTTCCTCCGCCATATCGGCGAAGGAGACCTCCGCCTCCGCCTCCGGGCTGCCCGCGGCGCGCCACAGGAAAAACGCCGCATCGAAGCGGGTGCAGGGCTCATGGGGCCGGAAGGTCCCGCTGCCCTCCATATCCATCCCGGCGGCCCACTGGACGGCCTTGTAGTAATAGGCGGCGGGGTCGGCCACGTCCATGTACTGCTGCTCCGTCAGCTCCGGCTCCGGGGACCCGGCGGCGCGCCACAGGAAGGTGACGGCCTGGCCCCGGGTGCAGGCGGTCTCCGGCGAGAAGGTGGTCTCCGTGGCGCCGGCGGTGATCTTTTGGACGGCGGCCCACAGCACGGGCTGATAGAAATCGTCGCTCTCCGCCACATCGGTAAAGGGGTTCACGGCGGGGTTCGCGCCGGGTTCAACAGGGGCCGCGGCGGCGGGGACGGCCAGCCCCACGCACAGGGCCAGCAGCAGGGACAACAGCTTCTTCATGTACATCTCCCTTTCCATCGATCTCAAACCATTCAAAACGCCCCTCACCGCCCCCGGCGAACGCGGAGGGGACCGCGGGCCGGAGGGGGCCCGGCGCGTCTGTTTTGCGCGCCGCTGCCGCAGCGGCCGCGCTTGCAAAAAGAGGACCGTTTCCGTATAATAATAGAGTGCGCGCGGCGGGCCGGACGCTTTGAAAACGGCGGGCCGCCGCCTGATGGATCCATTTTAAGGCGTTTTTCTCAGGAAAGCAAGCAAAATCCCCCCCTGCGGGGACCGCCGTCCAACGGCCCCGGGAGCGCGCCGTTTTTCCCGGCCTTCGCCCGCCGGACACTGACAGAACAGGAGATGATCCCATGGACGTGATCGCCGCCATCGCAACCGGCGCCGCCCCGGCCGCCATCGGCATCGTGCGGGTCTCGGGAGCGGGGTGCTTCGCCCTCTGCGAGCGGGTGTTCCGGGCCGGAAACGGCGCCGCTTTTTCCGCGCAGGCGGCCCGGAAGATGGTATTCGGAGAGATGCTGGACGCGGAGGGCCGCTGCCTGGACCGGGGGCTGGCGGTCCGGTTCCCCGGGCCGGGGAGCTACACCGGCGAGGACTCCGCCGAGTTCCACTGCCACGGCTCCCCCGTGGTGCTGCGGGCGCTGCTGGACGCGCTGTTCGCCGCCGGGGCCCGCCAGGCCCGGGCCGGGGAGTTCACCCGCAGGGCCTTTTTGAACGGACGGCTGGACCTGACCCAGGCGGAGGCCGTCGTGGACCTGATCGACGCGGAGACCGCCGCCGCCGCCCGGAACGCCGCCGCCCAATTGGACGGGGTCCTGCGCCGGGACTTCGAGGCCGTCATCGAGGCGCTGGCGGACGTGTCCAGCCGGTTTTACGCCGTGGTGGAC
>JAEXWS010000160.1 GCA_023406225.1 Bacillota bacterium
CTGCTGGACTACCCCGGCCAGGTGGCCTGCACCCTGTTCACCGCCGGGTGCGATTTCCGCTGTCCCTTCTGCCACAACGCCTCCCTCGTTCTGCCCGGCCAGGCCCCGGAGGCCATTCCGGAGGAGGACTTTTTTGCCCTGCTGGAAAAACGGCGGGGCGTGCTGGACGGGGTGTGCGTCACCGGAGGGGAGCCCACCCTCCAGCCCGACCTGCCCGACTTCCTGCGCCGGGTCAAGGCCTTGGGTTACGCCGTGAAGCTGGATACCAACGGCGGCCGGCCCCAGGTCCTCCGGGCCCTGGCGGAGGAGGGGCTAGTGGATTACGTGGCCATGGACATCAAAAACTGCCCGGACCGCTACGCCGAGACGGCGGGGGTCCCCGGCCTGGACCTGGCCCCCATCCGGGAGAGCGTGGAGTTCCTCATGAGGGGGGATTTACCCTTCGAGTTCCGCACCACCGTGGTCCGCCCCTTTCATGACGAGGGCTGTTTCCGTGCCATCGGGGAGTGGCTTGCGGGGGAAGAGCCCTATTTCCTCCAGCTCTTCCAGGATTCCGGCGACTTGATCGGCGGCGGCTTATCCGCCTTTGGTGAGGAAGAAATGAGGGGATTTCGCCAAATCCTGCTAAATTTCATCCCAAATACAGCCCTAAGGGGTATATAACAATATCTTGTGGCAAAAAGATTCAGCATAACCACATATTGACGAAACCGGGCTTGATGATATAATAAAAGAACTCGAGTTTAGAAAACATGAGAATGTGTAAAAGCAGGGGGAGCGTTACCATGTATCAGGTCATCAAGCGGGACGGCACGGTCGCCGACTTCGACATCGCCAAAATCTCGGCCGCCATCACCAAGGCCTTCGAGGCCCAGCTCAAGGAGTATCACCCCAGCGTCATCGATCTGCTGGCCCTCCGGGTCACCTCGGATTTCGAGGGGAAGATCAAGGACGGCAAAGTGGCGGTGGAGGATATCCAGGACAGCGTGGAGAAGGTCCTCAGCGAGGCGGGGTACGCCGACGTGGCCAAGGCCTACATTCTCTACCGCAAGCAGCGGGAGAAGATCCGCAACATGCGCTCCACCATGCTGGACTATAAGGCCGTCATGGACTCCTACGTGAAAGTCACCGACTGGCGGGTGAAAGAGAACTCCACCGTGACCTATTCGGTGGGGGGCCTTATCCTGTCCAACTCCGGGGCCATCACCGCTAACTACTGGCTCAGCGAGATCTACGACGACGAGGTGGCCGCCGCCCACCGGGCGGGGGACATCCACCTCCACGACCTGTCCATGCTCACCGGCTACTGCGCGGGATGGAGCCTGAAGCAGCTGATCCAGGAGGGCCTGGGCGGCGTGCCCGGAAAGATCACCTCCTCTCCGGCCAAGCACCTGTCCTCCCTGTGCAACCAGATGGTCAACTTCCTGGGCATCATGCAGAACGAGTGGGCGGGAGCCCAGGCGTTCTCCTCCTTCGACACCTATCTGGCCCCCTTCGTCAAGGCGGACAACCTCTCCTATTATGAGGTCAAGAAGTGCGTGGAGTCCTTTATTTACGGCGTCAACACCCCGTCCCGGTGGGGCACTCAGGCCCCTTTCTCCAACATCACCCTGGACTGGACGGTGCCCAATGACCTGAAGAACCTGCCCGCCATCGTGGGGGGCAAAGAGATGCCCTTCACCTACGGCGACTGCAAAAAAGAGATGGACATGGTCAACAAGGCCTTCATCGAGATCATGATCGAGGGCGATGCCAACGGCCGTGGCTTCCAGTATCCCATCCCCACCTACTCCATCACCCGGGACTTCGACTGGAGCGAGACGGAGAACAACAAGCTCCTCTTTGAGATGACCGCCAAGTACGGCACCCCCTATTTCTCCAACTACATCAACTCCGACATGGAGCCCTCCGACGTGCGCAGCATGTGCTGCCGCCTGCGTCTGGACCTTCGGGAGCTGCGGAAAAAGTCCGGCGGCTTCTTCGGTTCCGGCGAATCCACCGGAAGCGTGGGCGTCGTCACCATCAACCTGCCCCGCATCGCCTACCTCTCCAAGACCCCGGAGGAGTTTTACCAGCGGCTGGACCACGTGATGGACATCTCCGCCCGGTCCCTCAAGACCAAGCGCACCGTCATCACCAAGCTCCTGGACGCGGGCCTCTATCCCTACACGAAGCATTACCTGGGCACCTTTGAAAACCACTTCTCCACCATCGGCCTCATCGGCATGAACGAGGTGGGCCTCAACGCGGCGTGGCTGCGCCAGGACCTGACCCACGCCGGGACCCAGGCCTTCGCCAAGGAAGTGCTGAACCATATGCGAGAGCGCCTCAGCGACTATCAAGAGCAGTACGGCGACCTCTACAACCTGGAGGCCACCCCCGCCGAGTCCACCACCTACCGTCTGGCCAAGCACGACGTGGAAAAGTGGCCGGACATCATCACCGCCGCCAAAAACACCGGCGACACCCCCTATTACACCAACAGCTCCCACCTGCCCGTGGGCTACACCGCCGACATTTTCGACGCTCTGGCGGTGCAGGACGAGCTGCAGACCCTGTACACCTCCGGCACCGTGTTCCACGCCTTCCTGGGCGAGAAGCTGCCGGACTGGAAGGCCGCGGCGGCCCTGGTGCGGAAGATCGCGGAGAACTTCAAGCTCCCCTACTACACCATGTCCCCCACCTACTCCATCTGCCCGGACCACGGCTACATCACCGGCGAGCACTTCTCCTGCCCCACCTGCGGAAAAACCACCGAGGTCTGGAGCCGCATCACCGGCTATTACCGTCCCATCCAGAACTGGAACGACGGCAAGGTGCAGGAGTTCAAGGACCGCAAGGTCTATGACCCGGGCACCTCCACCCTGGAGGGCCGCCGTCTCTGCGACCGGGAGGCCGTGAAGACCGAGGCGGCCGATGCCGTCCCCGCCGGGGACGACGGGCTGTACCTCTTCACCACGAAGACCTGCCCCAACTGCAAGATCGCCAAGAGCGAGCTTGAAAAGGCGGGCGTCAGCTACCAGGTGATGGACGTGGACGAGCATCTGGACCTGGTGCGGCAGTACGGCATCCAGCAGGCCCCCACCCTGATCGTCCGCCATGGCGGCCAGGTGGACAAGCTGGTGAACGCCTCCTCCATCAAGAAGTTCGCCGCCACCCGATAAACCCACAAGGGAAAAAGGAGGGACAATGTCCCTCCTTTTTCGTGATTTTGCAAAGACAGGGGATTTTATGAACGAGCATTTCGACATCATCATCGTGGGGGGCGGCCCTGCGGGCCTGACCGCCGCCATCTACGCCCGCCGGGCGGGCAAACGCGTGCTTTTGCTGGAAAAAGAGGGCTTTGGCGGCCAGATCGCCTCCTCTCCCCGGGTGGAGAATTATCCGGGCCTCCCCGCCGTGTCCGGCGCGGAGCTGGCGGAGCGGCTGTACGGTCAGGCGGAGGCCCTGGGCGCCCGCATCGAGCTGGAGGAGGCGCTGGAGGTCCGGGACGGCGCGCCCAAGACCGTGACGACGGATTACGGGACCTACACCTGCACGGCCCTCATCCTGGCCACGGGCATGAAGCACCGGACCCTGGGCCTGCCCGGCGAGGAGCGGTTCGCCTCCTTCTGCGCCGTGTGCGACGGCGCTTTTTACCAGGGAAAGGACGTGGCCGTGTGCGGCGGAGGGAACACCGCCCTTCAGGACGCGCTGTTCCTCTCGGAGCTCTGTCGCCGCGTGACCGTCATCCACCGGCGGCGGGAATTCCGCGGGGACCCCATCCTGGTGGAGGCGCTCCGGCAGCGGAGCAACGTGTCCTTCGCATTGAACACCGTGGTATCCGCCCTCCACGGGGAGGACCGCCTCACGGGGCTGACGCTCCGAAACGTGGACACCGGGACAGAGACCCTCCTTCCGGCGGACGGACTGTTCGAAGCCGTGGGCCAGCTTCCCGAGGGAAAGCTGGCGGCGTCCCTGGTGCCGGTGGACGAGGCGGGCTTCATCCCCGCCGGCGAGGACTGCACCACGCCCGCCGCCGGCGTTTTTGCCGCCGGCGACGGACGGGCCAAGGCCGTCCGCCAGCTCACCACCGCCTGCGCCGACGGCGCGGTGGCGGCCATCGCCGCCTGCCGGTGGTGCGGATAATAAAAGAACCTCTTGACCGAACAGGGCCGCCGGATCGATCCGGCGGCCCTGTTCGGTTTGCTTTTACCGGTCCCCGCCCACCCACAAAGACTTTATCACTTTGCGGTTGGCGGCCAGATTTTCGATCACCTTCTGCTGGTCGTTCCGGGTGGCGGTCATGCACAGGCAGTCCACCAGGGTATTCTGCACGACGCGGGTGGAGACCAGCGGCTCCACAGGGCAGTAATGGAGAATGCATACGTCGCTCTGCTTCTCCAGCGGCGTATTTTGATAGCCCGTGAGACAGACCGTCTTCGCCCCCCCCTTGCGCGCCAGACGGAAAGCGTTGATAACCGGGATGCTCCTGCCGGATTTTGAGATGGCGATCAGCGCCGTTTCCGGTCCGGCGCGCCGGGCGCTGATCTGCATCAATTCAGAATCCGTGGCGGAAACCGCATGCAGGCCGATGCGCGTCAGGTGCACCGCAAATCCATCTGCAATATTGGCGGAGGTCCCGATCCCGCACACAATGATCTGCGAGGCGTCACGCAGCAGGGCTGCGGCGGCCTCCACGCGTTCAAAATCCAGCATCTCCAGCGCCTTTTGCATCGTGTCGATATTGCGCAGGAAGATGTTGCGGCAGATGCTCTCCACCGAATCGGCGTCGCCTCCCTCGCCATAGACGGACGGGGCCTGTTGGCCGCTGTATTTCGCCAGCATCATCTTCATCTCACTGAAGCCGGAAAAGCCGATGATCTTGCAGAACCGGACGATGCTGGATTCCGCGATATCCAGGTCCTGCGCCATCTGCTGAACGCTGATCGCCAGCAGCCGGTCCGTGTCCTCCAGAATATAGTCCGCAATTTTTTTAGGCACCTTCGGTAACGACGGATAGCACATATAGATTGCCGCCACAGGATTTTTATCCATATTGACCCTCACTCCACAATTTCCCTCGTATTTTCAAAATCTGTTTTGTCTATTATCCACAAATTGAATTTTATTTTTTTGAATATTGAATAATTGAATAATTTTCATTTACATGATACCATGACTATAGAAAATATACAAATATTTTTTTGCAATTGCCAGTGTTTTTCGCAAATTTTTGTAAATTTTACGAAAATTTACGAAGGGATCTGGAAATTGCCGCCGCGGAAGGCAGTGTGACGGAGCATCCCGCGGCCCGCAAAGGAAAGGGGAGAACTTTCGTGCAAGAAGATCTGCAGTATTCCAAATCCAAACGCCTGAAAAACCAGATCCTCAACGTGGTCAAAAATCCATACAACGTCATCGTTCTCATCGCCATCGTCCTGCTGACCCTTTTGATCGTGGTCCCTCTGCTGGACATGGTCCGCGAGACGTTCACGCTGGCCCGGAGCGATGTGCGCCGGGTAGACGGCGGCGTGGCCGGCCAGTTCACGCTTTTTTACTGGAACCGCGTGCTGGCCAGCGATCTGAGCAAATCTCTTCTGTGGGTCCCTCTGCGCAACTCCCTGATGATCGGCCTGATCGTGTCGGTCCTCTCCATCGTTTTGGGCGCGCTGTTTGCCTGGCTGCTGGTGCGGACGGACCTGCCCTGGAAAAAGGCGCTGTCCCTGCTGGTCATCGTTCCCTATATGATCCCCTCCTGGTGCAAATCCCAGGCGTGGCTGACGGTGTTCAAAAATTCCCGGATCGGCGGCGCCTCCGGTTTTCTGGAGTTTCTCGGCCTTCGCATCCCGGATTGGCTGGCGTACGGTCCCTTTGCCATCATCTGCGTACTGACGCTGCACTATTACGCCTATTCGTACTTATTGGTCTCCTCCGCGCTGAACTCCATCAACTCCGAACTGGAGGAGATGGGCGAGATCTGCGGCGCAAATAAGATCACCATCCTCCGCCGCATCACCTTCCCGCTGGTGCTGCCCGCCATGCTGTCCGCATTTATCCTGACCTTCTCCAAGTCCATCGGCACCTTCGGCGTTCCGGCCTATCTGGGATTGAAGGTGCATTACTATACCATCTCCACCATGCTGTACAACAGCATCAACCAGGGCAATACGGAGACGGCCTACTCCCTGGCCCTGATCCTCATCTGCATCGCGGCCTTGACGGTCTACATGAACCAGCGGGCCATTGGCTCCCGCCGGTCCTACGCCACCATCGGCGGCAAGGGCGGCCGGTCCACGCCGCTGTCTCTCGGAATCGGAAAGCCTTTTATTCTGGCCGCAATGCTGGTGTTTTTTGTGGCAGGCATCATCCTTCCCATCCTGGTGCTGGTGCTCCAGACCTTCATGCTGCGGACCGGCGATTACTCCCTCTCCAACATGACGCTGTACTACTGGATCGGAGACGGCTCGGATAAGAGCGTGATGGAGGGCATCCCGGGCGTGTTCCACAACCCGGACTTTATCAAAGCGCTGCTGAACTCCCTGAAGCTGACCTTTATCACTTCCATTTTCGGCACGATCTTCGGCCAGTGTCTGGGCTATATCTCCGCCCGGGGCCGGGGGACGCTTCACGGGCGGCTTGTGGAGCAGATGGTGTTCATTCCCTATCTGATCCCCTCCATTGCCTTCGGCGCCATTTACCTCTCCATGTTCTCCGTGCCCCACGGGCCCTTCCCGTCCCTGTACGGCACCTTTACCCTGATCGTTTTGGTGGCCGTTGTGAAGCATTTGCCCTTTGCCAGCCGGGCGGGCACCTCCAATATGCTCCAGATCAGCAAAGAGCTTGAAGAAGCCGCCAGCATCGAGGGCGCCGGATTTTTCAAACGGTTTTTCAAGATCGTGTTCCCCCTGTCCAAGGGCGGATTCCTCTCCGGCTTCATGCTGATCTTCATCTCCATCATGAAGGAATTGGATCTGGTCATCATCCTGATGTCTCCCCAGCACCGGACGCTGCCATACCTTGCCTACGAATACTCCACCAACAACTTCCCCCAGGCCTCCAACGCAGTGGCGGTGGTCATGTTCCTGATCGTATTTGTGATCTACGCCGCGGCGAACCTCTTCGGAGACGCGGATATCTCCAAGAGCATGGGCGGCTGAGTCCGCGCGGGACCTGATATAGAAAGGATGTATGTATATGAGCAGGATCGAACTGCGGCACATCAATAAATATTACGGCAAGACCCATATCCTCAAGGATATCGACCTCACCATTGAGGACGGCGATTTTCTCACCCTGCTGGGTCCCTCCGGCTGCGGCAAAACCACCACGCTGCGCATCATCTCCGGCTTGGAGAATCCTCAGAGCGGATGGATGCACATGGACGGCCGGGAGATCATCAACGCCGCCGAGGCCCATTTCGAGCCGCCTGCCAAGCGGGGGCTGACGCTGGTGTTTCAATCCTACGCCCTGTGGCCCCACATGACGGTCTTTGAGAACGTGGCGTTCGGCCTTCATATGCGCAAGCTCACCAAACCGGAGATTCGGGAGAAGGTCATGGCGGCGCTGGAGCGTATGCAGATCAGCCAATACAGCGAGCGGTATCCCTCGGAGCTTTCCGGCGGCCAGCAGCAGCGCGTCGCCATCGCCCGCTCCATCGTCTCCGAGCCGCAGCTCCTTTTGCTGGACGAACCCCTGTCCAACCTGGACGCCAAGCTCCGGGTGGATATGCGCGCGGAGCTCAAGCGCCTGCATGAAGAGACAAAAATGACGGTGGTCTACGTCACCCACGATCAGGTGGAGGCCCTGACCATGTCCACCAAGATCGCCATCTTCTTCGAGGGCGTGCTCGTTCAGGTGGATACGCCTCAGAATCTGTACAACAATCCCGCGGATCTGCGGGTCGCGGACTTTATCGGAAATCCCCGCATCAACTTCGTGGAAGCCGTCAGCCGTCTGACGGACGCAGGCGTCGAAACCGAAAGCCCCCTCGGCCGCTTTGTCTTTGACGCTGCGCAGCGGACCGCCAATCCCATTCCAGACGGCGAGTTCCCCTCTGTCCTGGGCATCCGGCCGGAACAGCTGGACCTGTCCAAACAGCCTATGGGAGACGGTTCGATCGAAGCGGTGGTGGAGTCGTGCATGCCCGCCGGATCGGA
Organism: Bacillota bacterium; assembly: GCA_023406225.1. Taxonomy (GTDB): domain Bacteria; phylum Bacillota; class Clostridia; order Oscillospirales; family Oscillospiraceae; genus Oscillibacter. Next base: position 8,139 of record JAEXWS010000160.1, read on the forward strand.
GACGACCGTGAGCGTCCGGGTGGGCGGCGCGTCGCTGACCGTAAAGAAAGTGGGCTACCTGCGTCTGGTCACCGGAAGCACCGTTTACCTGCGGATGTCGCCGGAGAAGCTGAACCTCTTTGACAAGGCCAGCGGCCTGCTGCTCAAAACCGCCAACGTCGAGGAATGACCACAGGCCCGGGCCCGCCCTGGGCAGAGCTGTGTGC
>JAEXWS010000192.1 GCA_023406225.1 Bacillota bacterium
GGTATAGGCCGCATCCACGCCGCCGATGGTCTCCACCACCACGCGGATGTCGTCGTCCTGCTCGATCTTTGTAAAATCGTCCGTCATCAGTTGACGGTAGGGGCCGTCCTTGAAGCGGCGGACCAGAATGGCCTTCACCTGCAGGGCCTCTCCCAGCTTGCGCTCGATCTGCTTGGCGTTTTCCGCCACGACCTTCGCAACGCCCGTGCCCACAGTGCCCAGGCCCATGATCGCGATCTGTATCATGCGTCGATTTCCTCTCTCTTGTTGTTATCCCGCCAGGACCTCGAATTTCACCACGCCCTCCACGGCGGACACGTCCGTTAAAAGCTGCTCCAGCGTCTCCGCCATCTCGCTGGTCTCCGCGGAGATGGTCACGGCGGCGCAGCCGTTGGTGGGGATGCTCTGGTTGATGGTCAGGATGTTGGCGCCGGACGTGGCAAAGACGGACAGCACGCGGCTCAAAACGCCGGTGTTGTCCTTCAGCATCCCGTAAAACGTGATGATATGCTCCGACTTCATGTCGTTAAAGGGCTGCACGGAATCCTTGTACTTGTAGAACGCGCTCCGGCTGATCCCGGCCAGCTTCGTGGCGGCGCCCACGGTGTCCACCTCGCCGGTCTGCATCATCCGCTTGGCCTCCGCCACCTTAATAAAAATCTCCGGCAGCGCGTCCGCAGCCACAATGTAGTACTTGATCTCTCTCGCCATCTCGTCCGCCTCCTACGGTCATTTGTCTCTGTATGTCGTTCATACTAACATACTTTTGTCGTTGATGCAACCATAACCGCGAAATTTCTTTTGGACAAAACAGGGAAAGTTTCCCGCGCCTGTCCGTCTGCGGTGGGCAAAATGACCATGCCGTGCCGACAGCGCGCAAAACGGTCCCCCGGCTGGGCCGGGAGACCGCATTTTCCGTGGCTTTACAAGCTGAGGACCAGCGCCACCGCAAGGCCCAGCAGCGCGCCGAAGCAGACCTGTAAGGGCGTGTGGCCCAAAAACTCCTTGAATTTCACATCCGTCTTTTCGTCGCTGCTGAACAGCTCGAACAGCTCGTTGATGGCTTTCGCGTGCTTCCCGGCCTCCAGCCGGACGCCCATGGCGTCGTGCATCACGATGACGGCCAAGATCGCGGAAACGGCAAAAACGGCGGAGCCGCAGCCGTATTCCACGCCGGCCGTCACGCAGAGCGCCGTCACCGTGGCGGAGTGCCCGCTGGGCATCCCCCCGTCGCCAAACAGCCTGCGGATGTCGATCCTCCTGTGGATCATCGCGTAGATAACGGTTTTGATCACCTGCGCCAGCATCCACGCCAGAATCGAATTGACCAGCAGGCGGTTTCCCAGAAGCTCCGTAATTCCCATACCATTCCCCTATCCGTCAAACTGTCTCAGAGTATAGCACGGAACCGCTGAAAAATCCATCCCCGCCCGGGAAAAAAATCCCTTTTCTGACGTTTTCCGACGATCCTCCGGAACGCCCTCCCCCGCGCGGGCCGCCTTGCTTTCCGCTGAAGGCCGTCGTATAATGGTCCTATTCTCTGAGAGGAGCCGCGCTATGAAGAAACACCTGTCCTTCGTCCTCGGAAAGCTCTTGTATATCGCCCTGTTCGTGACCATCCAGGCCGCGGCGCTGGTGGTGATGTTCCTCTATTTCCGGGACAAATTCGCCTACTTTTACCTGATCTGCGCCCTGGCCTCCCTGGCGGCGGCGGTCCACGTCCTCAATAACACCACCAGCAATCCCGCCTATAAGATCGCCTGGCTCATCCCCATCCTCTCCTTCCCCATCTTCGGCGGATTGCTCTACCTCCTTTTCGGCAAGTACCGGATGACCCGCAGACAGCGGGCCGCCGGACATGCGGTGCAGGCCCAGATCGCCGGTTTGATGGAGACGCGCGCCGGAGACGAGGGGGTGATGGAGGCGCTGACGGCCCGCTCGCCGGAGGCGGCCCTCCACGCCCGATACCTCCTGAACGCCTCCGGCGCGCCGCCCTTCCGCCACACGGAGACGGAGTACCTCCCCATCGGCGAGGCCATGCACGCGGCGCTGCTGCGGGAGCTGGAAGCGGCGGAGGATTTCATTTTCATGGAGTACTTCATCGTGGAGGACGGGGTCATGTGGAGCGGCATCCTGGATATCCTGGAGCGCAAGGCCCGGCAGGGCGTGGACGTGCGGTTTATGTACGACGACCTGGGCTGCCTGTTCACCCTTCCCCGGCACTATGACCGGCAGCTGCGGGACAAGGGGCTGCGCGTCTGCGTGTTCAACCCCTTCAACACCATCCTCTCCCCCCGGTTCAACAACCGGGACCACCGGAAGGTCTGCATCATCGACGGAAAGACCGCCTTCACCGGCGGCGTCAATCTGGCGGATGAGTACATCAACGTCTTTGAAAAGCACGGCCACTGGAAGGACAGCGGCGTCCTGCTGCGGGGCGGCGCGGTCTGGAGCATGACGGTGCAGTATCTGGCCCTGTGGGACTTCTCCACCCGGGAGCTGGACGACTTCGCCCGTTACCGCCCGG
>JAEXWS010000202.1 GCA_023406225.1 Bacillota bacterium
ATGCTGGACATGCGCTGGCTGTACATCCTCTTTGAAATCGTGCTGTTCGGCACCCTGATCGAGACGGGCACCGGCTTCATCAAGGCCGTGGACGACCGCATCGAGATCACCGTGGAGAAGCGGGGCGGCACCGTTCCGGCCTGGGTGCGTCCCGTCATCGCCTTCGTGGCCGTGGGCGTGGGCATCGCCGTTTCCACCTTCGGCCTCACCGGCCTGATCGCCAAGGGCTACGGCACCATCTGCTGGGGCTTCCTCATCGTCTATGTGATCCCCATGCTGACCCTGGGCATCTACAAGATCTCACAGAAGAACAAGCGCAAATAAGGACAAAAGGCCCTGCTTTCTTCGGAAAGCAGGGCCTTTTTCAAGCGCGTCATGCAAAAAGATCCGTGGTGTCCAGGACCAGGGCGCCGTCCCCCGGGAGGCCGCAGACGCGGAAATACCGCTCCTCCATGGGGATCCACCGCGCCTCGAACGCCCGGAACCGCTCCCCCTCCCTGGCGCGGAGACGGCGGGCCTGCTCCTCCCGGGAGCAGGTCAGGAAAATCCTCAGGTCGTACAGGTCCGCCAGGGCGGGGTGCTGGGAATAGCTGCCCTCCACCACCGCCAGCGGCGCGGGAGGAACGGAGACGGGCGGCAGCAGGCGGTCCTCTCGGCAGCCATAGGGGCGGTACAGCACCGACTTTCCCGCCTTGGCGGGCAGAAGGACCTCCCTGCGGAAGCGGGCGAGGTCCATATTTCCGCCGGGGACCGCCGCCCAGTCCGGCATCCGCCGCTCCGCGGGCAGATAAAAATCATCCATGTGGAATACGGCGCAGGAGAAGGTCCGCCCCAGCAGCGCCCCCAGGCCGGTCTTTCCGCTGCCGCAGCGGCCGTCCACCGCCACAAGGACCGGCGGGCCTCCGGCCCTTATCAGCCCCTCCACGGCCTGAAGCGCCGGGAGAAAGGGCCCGTCCCCCCTCCCGGGGCTCACCGGGCCAGCTCCTTCCGGGCCAGCTCCACCGCTTGGCGCAGATAGTCCTCCAGCCGGAGGTCCTCCGTCCCGGCCACCAGGATGCCGCAGGTGGCGGAGGGGATCAAGATCTTCCGCGCCGCCGCGCCGGAGACGGCGGACGCCATGGCGGGGGACACCTCCCCCAGAATGCCGTTGGCCTGGATGACGCCGATGGGGCCTAAGATCAGGTCCGCCCGGGCGGCATTGTAGATCACGGCGTTTTCCCCGGTGGCGCCCTGGGGCGCGCCCGCCTTCAGCATGGCGCTGGTGGCCAGCACGTTGGTCCCCGCACACAGCAGGCTCCACCCCTCCGGCAGCTCCGGCAGCAGCAGCTTCACAAGCTGCGCGCCCATGCCGCCGCCCTGCCCGTCCAGGACCAGGACGCGGCGCGGCCCCTCCCTATGCATCGGCGGCCACCCCTTTGTTTTTCACGGCGCTCCTCATGCTGCCGCCCCCTTTCCCTCTCTCTATGATATTAGAGTATCACCTGGAGCCCGCTCCAAGTCAACCCCCTATTTTTCATCCGGCAAAAAAACAAGGAGAGCGGCCCGCGCCGCTCTCCTTGTTCAGCCCATCAGCCGGTCCACATAGGCCTGCATCTCCTGCTTGGAGCCCACCTGGCGGCACCCCGCCACCACGGCCCGCCGCTCCGCCTCGGGCAGGGCGGCGAAGCGCCGCATGGCCTCCGGGCGCTGGGCCAGGGCCATGCTGAAGCCCTGGGGGAGTTCCTGTTCTTCCATCATGTCTCACCTCCCGCCTAGTGTGCGCGGAAGGGGCGGAGGCTATGCGGGCTCAGCGGTCGGAATGGGCCCAGGACTGGGGCAGGTTATAGGGCTTGTAGGACGAGGTGAGGACCTTTTCAAAGGCGGGGGCGTCGGGCCTTTCGATGCGGTGGAGGATCTGCTCCCCCGCCGCCGCCCCCAGCTCCTCCACCGGCTGGACGATGGAATCCATCTGGTTGGAATAGAGCTGATAGAAATTGGAATCATAATCCACGAAGCTCACAAGATCGATGTCCTTGGCGAGCTGGATGCCTTTTTTGTGCAGATAGATGATCGTCTCCGAGGCCATCAGGCCCTGGCAGACGATGACCGCGTCGCAGTCCTGCTCCAAAAGCCTGTCCAGGCAGGCGCGGGCGCTGTTTTCCATGGAGTCGCCGTAGCGGATGAGGTTCTCATCCTCCGGCAGCCCGCAGTCCGCCACCGCCTGCTGGTAGGCGGAGATGCGCTCCCGGGTGGAGGACAGGCGGGGCAGCCCGCCGATGATGCCGATGCGCTGGTCGCCCTTTCCCGCCAGGCGGCAGACGCTGCGGTAGATGGGCTGGAAGTTGGACACGCAGATGGAGGAGTATTTCTTCACGTCGAAGGTCCGGTCCACCAGCACCAGGGGGAAGCCCGCCGGGATCAGCCCGTCGAAGCGGTGGAAATCGTCCATGGTGCTGGCGATCAGCAGTCCGTCCACCAATCCCGCGGTCAGGAGGCGGATGTTCTTCTCCTCCCGGTCCATGTCCTCCTTGGTGTTGGCGATGATGAGGTGATAGCCATGGGCGGAGAGGTAATTCTCCACCGACTCGATCATGGTGGCGAAAAACTTGTTTGCGATATCGGGCACGATGAAGCCCACCGTCTTTTTCTTGCCGGTGCGGAAGCTGCGCGCGGAGGCGTCGGGCGTATAGCCCAGCTCCGCGATGGCCTGGTACACCTTCTCCTTCGTCTCGTTGGAGACATAGCGGGTATTGTTGATCGTGTGAGACACGGTGGCGGTGGAGACGCCCGCCAGCCTGGCCACATCACTGATGGTCACTTTCATCGGTTTCATCCTCTTGCGCAATGAATTTTGTGCTTACGTAATCAATTTCCCTTTCAGTATAGGACAGGAAGTTCCCCCCGTCAAGGGCTTTTCCGCTTCTTTCCGCGAAAGTTCGACGGAATCAGAGGGGTTCTTATTGATTATTCACAACCCGTGTTTCTGAAAGTTATTTGAATTGCCTATTGCCACGGGAAATCCCTTGTGATAAACTTTTCATGTAAACATAATAGTGAATCGATTACGCAAACGTTTTGTAGGCGTGCCGAACCGTGCGCCGTCATCTGAAAGGAGTCTTTTGACTATGAAAACGCAAATTGGTATCAACGGCTTCGGCCGCATCGGCCGCCTGGTTTTCCGCGCCGCCCTCTCCCGGGAGGACATCGAGGTAGTGGGGCTGAACGACCCCTTCATGACCCCCGAGTATATGGCCTATAT
>JAEXWS010000094.1 GCA_023406225.1 Bacillota bacterium
GTATTCCTACGCCCTGGTCCGCGCCGACGGCGGCGACATCTCCCCCCTGGTGCGGGAATTGAACGCCGCCCTTCATGGAAGGGGCGGCGGCCGGAACGGCTTCGCCCAGGGCAGCGTCCAGGCGGACCGGTCCGCCATCGAATCTTTTTTCCACAGATAGGAGGAATTTCATGCAGTATGTTCTTCTCGAACGGACCCACGAACTGGAGGACGAGCCCATCTATGTCTATTCCGAGCTGGACGAGCGCCGGTGCGAGACGCGCAGGGTGGAATTTTACCGCGGCGGTCTCTGCTTTGCCTACGGCGAGGAGCGGGGCGGCTGCGACGCGCTCTCTCCCGAGCCCTTCCCGGAGGACCTGCGCGCCCTGAACCGCCCCGGCGAGATCCAGGCCCGGGCCATTCCCCGGCCGCTGTTCCAGGAGGTCTGGAACCAGTCCGCGGAGCGGCCCGACGGCTTTATGGGCATGTTTTTCTGAGGCCGCGCCGTGAAAAAGCACATTTGGTTCGCGGGCGGCTGTTTCTGGGGCATGGAGGCGCTGTACCGGAGTCTTTCCGGCGTGGTGGACGTGACGGCGGGCTACGCCAACGGCGCTTCGGCGGACCGGGCCTTTTATGAGGCCGTCTGCACCGGGACCACGGGCTTCCGGGAGACGGTGGCGGTGGCGTACGACCCGGAGCGCGTCTCTTTGTCCCATCTCCTCTTCGCTTTTTTCGCCGTGGTGGACCCCGAGACGCCCAACCGCCAGGGCCCGGACGTGGGCAGCCAGTACCAATCCGGCGTATACTGGACGGACCCCGAAGACGAGGCCGTACTCCGTCCCATTTTCGCCCTGGAGGCGGCGGGACGCCCGGCGTTCGCCGTGGAGCAAAAGCCGCTGGCGTGCTTTTACCCCGCCGAGGCGTACCACCAGCGGTATCTGGAGCGGAATCCCCGGGGCTACTGCCACATCTCCCCCTGGAAGCGGGCGGCCCTGGCCCGGTATCCCTTCTCCCCTGCCGCCTACACCCGCCCCGCCGCGGAGCTGCTGCGGGAATGGGACGCCCAGGGAAAGGGGGAGTGACGCCTATGCTCAGCACGGAGAGCTATCAGCTCGTCATCGACAAGTTTTTAAAAAGCCTCCGGGAGGGGACGCTGAAGCCCAACGACAAGATCTACTCGGAAAATCAGCTCGCCCGCATCCTGAACATCCCCCGGGCCCAGGTCCGGGAGGTCTACGCCGCGCTGTCCCTGCTGGGGGTGCTGTACGGCCAGCAGGGCAGGGGCACCTTCCTGGCCTCCGGAGACCTGACCTTAAACAGCAGCATCCTGTACCTCATGACCCTGACGGCGGGAGAGAACTTTCAGGACGTGATGGCGGTGCGCCGCATTTTGGAGACCGGCGGCGCCTGCGCGGCGGCGGAACGGCGGACGGAGGAGGACCTGGCGGTTCTGCGCCGCCTGGCGGAGATCCTGGAGACCAGCCGGGACCCCCAGGCCCTCACGGAGGCGGACACCGCCCTCCACGCCCGGCTCATCCAGGCGGGGGGCAACGCCCTGCTTTTGAGCCTGTTTCAAATCGTCTCCGGCTACATGGCCCGCATCTCCCTGGAGCACTGGACGGCCTGTCTGGAGCTGGGCCCCCCAGACCGGCTGGAGATTTACGCCCGCCAGCACTGGTCCCTGGTCCGCGCCGCCGAGGCGGGGGACGGCCCGGAGCTGCGCCGCCTGCTGGACCACCACTTCGACACCCTGGCCCGCAATTACGGCATCCACTGAACACGGCGGAGGGCAAATGCCCTCCGCCGTGTACTTGTCGCCAACTTTTCCCCGCTTGTCAACAGGTTTTCCCTCCCCCTCCCTTGCCCACGCGCCCTCCGGCGTGTTATGGTACAAAAAAAGCAAAGGAGCTGAAGTCCATGAACGGCACCATGCAGGCCGTGGTCAAGACCGCCCCGGCCCCGGGCAGCCTCGAGCTGCGCACCGTTCCCATCCCCCAAATCGGGCCCCGGGAGATCCTGGTCCGGGTGAGGGCCGCCGCCGTCTGCGGCACGGACGTCCACATCCGCAGCTGGAACGCCTGGGCCCAGGCCCGGATGCGCCCGCCCACGGTCATCGGCCACGAGTTTTCCGGCGAGGTGGCGGAGATCGGAAGCGAGGTCCGCTCGGTCCGGGTGGGGGACCGGGTGTCCTCCGAGTCCCACATCCCCTGCGGCGCCTGCCAGGTCTGCCGGGAGGGGAACCGCCACGTCTGCCCCCATACCCGCTGCATCGGCGTCCATCAGGACGGGTGCTTCGCCGAGTACATCGCCATCCCCGAGGAGATCGCCTTTGTCTGCGGCGACCCTGCCCTTCCCTGGGACCAGCTGGCTTTGATGGAGCCCTTCGGCGTCTCCGTCCACGGCATGATGGACGCGCCCCTGACGGCGCGCTCCGTTGTCCTCATCGGGGCGGGCCCCCTGGGCCAGATGGGCGTTTTGACCGCCCGGCTGGCGGGCGCGGCCCGCGTCATCGTCCTGGAGCCCAACCCCCGGCGGGCCGCCGCGGCCAAGTCCCTGGGGGCGGATGTGGTCCTGGACCCCCTGGCCCAGGACCCGGTCCAGGCTGTTCTGGCCGCCACGGACGGATACGGGCCCCACGTGGCCGTGGACTTCTCCGGCAGCGCGGCGGGCATCGCCGCCGCCATGCGGTATCTGCGGCCCGAGGGCCGGCTCGTGTGCGTGGCCCTGCCCGATCAGCCCATCGCCGTGGACGTGGCGGATTTCGGCTACCGGGGCTGCTCCCTGCGGGGCATCGCCGGGCGGCGGATGTATGAGACGTGGGAGCAGATGCGGGGCCTGCTGGCCCGGGGGCTGGACCTCTCCCCCATCGTCAGCCACACCCTGTCCCTGGCGGACTTTGCCCGGGGACTGGACATGACGGAGCGCGGCGAATGCTGCAAGTGCATCTTGGTCCCCTGAGACAAACAACGGGCGTCCCTTTTGAAAGGGACGCCCGTTTTCATCTGTCCGGGTCCCCGCGGCGCGCCGCCCCGGGGGCCGTTTCTCAAAGCTTTTCTCAGACGATCAGGAAGAACTTCACCAGGAACATGGCGGAGATGACGTAGGTCAGAATGGACACGTCCTTCGCCTTGCCGCTGAACACCTTGATGACCGTATAGGAGATCAGGCCCAGGCCGATGGCGTGGCCGATGGAGCCGGAGACCGGCATGCCGATCAGCATCAGCGCCACGGGCACCATCTGGTCCATGTCGCCGAAATCCACGCTCTTCAATCCCATCAGCATCAAAACGCCCACGTAGATCAACGCGGCGGAGGTGGCGGCGGCGGGGATGATGGCGGCCACGGGGGCGATGAACATGCAGGCCAGGAACAAAATGCCGGTGGTCAGGGCGGTGAGCCCGGTACGGCCGCCGGCCTCCACGCCGGAGGCGGACTCTACGAAGGTGGTCACGGTAGAGGTGCCCGTGCAGGCGCCGGTCACGGTGCCGATGGCGTCGGACAGCAGGGCCTCTTTCATCTTGGGCATATTGCCGTCCCGGTCCACCATGCCGGCCCGGGAGGCGGTGCCCACCAGGGTCCCGATGGTGTCAAACATGTCGATCATGCAGAAGGTGATGATCAGGGTGATGGCGGTGAACCAGCCGATGTCCAGGAAGCCCTGGAAGTTGAACTTGAAGAGGGTGGTCT
>JAEXWS010000131.1 GCA_023406225.1 Bacillota bacterium
CATGGAGAGACTGGTGGCGGCGGAGATCCGCCGTTCGGTCCGCTCCTGGGTCCTGGTCCGGTTCTTGTGCAAGGCGGCCACCTCCTTTTTCCACAGCATCGACGGCTTATCGTAGTATTATACTGAAAAACGCCTGTTTCCGCAACCACAATTCTGTTACACTTTTTTGAAATAAAGCCAGCCCCGCCTTCCGGCGGGGCTGGAAAAATCACCGGTTCTGCCGCAGCAGCTCCTGTTTGATGTCCCACAGCCTCTGCGAGAGGTCCACATAGTAATTGTGGGGATTTTCAAACCGCTTCACCTCGTCCCAGAGGGTATCCACCTGCTCCAGGCAGTACTTCTGGATCTCCTGGAGGGACGGGCGGCGGTACACCAGCTCGCCGCCCCGGAACACCTGCACCTGCAGGGGCCGGGCGGTGTAGTCGGTGATGGTCTTGCGCTTCCAGGTGGCCCGGGGGTCAAACAGCTCCAGGGGCGCGCTCCCGTCCACCACCTCGTCGTGCACGGCGATATAGTCCGCCTCCGCCTTGCCCGTGGCGTTGTCGTACAGGCGGTAGGTCTTTTTGAAGTGTGGGATGGTGATCTTGTCGATGTTCTCGCTGACCTTGATCTTGGGCACGATGGCCCCCGCCTCATCCTCCACGGCGGCCAGCTTATAGACGCCGCCGAACACCGGCTCGCTCCGGGCTGTGATCATCCGCTCGCCCACGCCGAAGAGGTCGATCTTGGCGTCCTGGAGCAGCAGGTCCCGGATCAGGTACTCGTCCAGGGAGTTGGACGCGGAGATCTGGCATTCGCTCCAGCCCGCCTCGTCCAGCATCTTCCGGGCCTCCCGGGTGAGATAGGCCATGTCGCCGGAATCCAGACGGATGCCGCACTTGGTGATGCCCAGGGGCCTCAGCACGTCGTTAAAGGCCCGGATGGCGTCCGGCACGCCGGATCTGAGCGTGTTGTAGGTGTCCACCAGGAGGGTGGCGTTGGTGGGATAGATCTCGCAGTATTTTTTGAACGCCTCATACTGGCTGTCGAACATCTGGACCCAGGCGTGGGCCATGGTGCCGCCGGCGGGAACGCCGTAAAGCTGGTCCGAGATGGTGCAGGCCGTGCCCCTGCAGCCGCCGATATAGGCCGCCCGGGCGCCGGAGATGGCGCCGTCGGTGCCCTGGGCCCGGCGGGAGCCGAACTCCAGCACCGTCCGCCCCTGGGCCGCCCGTACGATGCGGTTGGCCTTGGTGGCGATGAGGCTCTGGTGGTTGATGGTGAGGAGGAGGAACGTCTCGACGAGCTGGGCCTGGATGGCCGGGGCCCGGACCGTCAGCACCGGCTCCCGGGGGAAGATGGGCGTGCCCTCGGGGATGGCCCAGATGTCGCCGGTGAAGCGGAACGTCTCCAGAAACTTCAAAAACTCCTCGGAGAAAATGCCCTTCCCCCGGAGATAGTCCACGTCCTCCGGGCTGAAATGCAGGTTTTCAATATAGTCGACAATCTGATCCAGGCCCGCGCAGATGGCGAAGCCGCCCTTGTCCGGCACATTGCGGAAAAACACGTCGAAATACGTGATCCGGTCCTTCATGCCCGCCTGGAAATAGCCGTTGCCCATGGTCAGCTCATAGAAGTCACAGAGCATGGTCATGTTCAATTTCTCTTGGGTACTCATATCACACCTCAATTTTTCATGATCGGGTGGCGCTCTCCTGATTATAAGCGGCTCCGGCGGGAAAAGCAATCGTTTTGCAAAATTTCCGTCAAAAATTTGTCAATTTCGGATTGACAAGGCCCCTCCCCTCCCCTATCATGGGAAGCATGGGAAACAGCGGCGGTCCGCGCCGCCGGAAGAAAGGGTTTTTTCATCATGGAAGTGATCTTAGGCATCGATATCGGCGGCTCCACGACGAAGATCGTGGGCCTGGGGACCGACGGCGGCGTGGTGTCCATGCTGCGGGTCCGGGCGGAGGACCAGGTGACCAGCCTCTACGGGGCGCTGGGCAACTATCTCACCAGCAACGGCCTCAGCCTGAAGGACATCCGGCGGGTGGTGCTCACCGGCGTCGGATCTACCTTTGTGGAGGGCGATATCTACGGCCTGCCCACCTGCAAGGTGGACGAATTCCAGGCCAACGGCGCGGGCGGGCTGGCCCTCTCCGGGCAGACGTCCGCCGTGGTGGTATCCATGGGCACCGGCACCGCCTTCCTCTGGGCGGAAAAGGACGGGACCGTGCGGCACCTCTGCGGCAGCGGCATCGGCGGGGGAACGCTGGGCGGCCTGTGCCGCAAGCTGGTGGGCATGGAGCGCTTCGGCCAGATCAAAAAGCTGGCGGCCCAGGGCCGTTTGAGCCAGGTGGACCTGACCATCGCGGACATCTCCCAAAACGCCGCGGCCACCCTGGACCCGGACATGACCGCCGCCAATTTCGGAAACCTCGCGGAGGACGCCTCCCCCGCGGACCTGGCCGCCGGAGCGGTGAACCTGGTGCTCCAGGCCATCGGCACCATGACGGTGCTGGCCTGCCAGAGCTGCGGGTGCGATACGGTGGTGCTCACCGGGTCCATGACCACCCTGGACCAGGCGGAGGCGAATTTCCGGCTGTTTGAAAAGCTGTACGGCCTGCGCTATATCATCCCCGAAAACGCCACCTTCGCCACCGCCATCGGCGCGGGCCTGTGCAGTCTGCGGAAGCGGGCGCTGAAATGACGCCCCTTTCCTACCATCCCTCCGTGCCGGACTTTCTGGCGGAGCTCGCCGCCGCGCCGCCCATGGAGCGGCTGCGGGACGTGGGGATGAACTGCGGGTGCCAGTACACGTCCTTTCCCCGGTTCCTGGCCTGCACGCCCTACTCCCGTTTCGACCACAGCCTGGGCGTGGGGCTGATCGTGTGGCATTTCACCGGGGACGCCGCCCAGGCGGCGGCGGGCCTGCTCCATGACGTGTCCACCCCCGCCTTCGCCCACGCGGTGGACTTCCTGAACGGCGACCATCTGCGCCAGGAGTCCACGGAGGCGGGCACGGAGGCGGCGATCGCCGGGTCGCCGGCTCTGCAGGCGGCGCTGGGGCGGCACGGCCTCGCCACGGCGGACGTGGCGGATCACCACCGCTTTCCCATCGCGGACAACGACACACCCCGCCTCTCGGCGGACCGGCTGGAATACACCCTGGGGAATCTTCTCCACTACGGCCTCGCCGCTCCGGCGGAGTTGGAACGCTTTTACGGGGACCTGACGGTGGGGGAAAACGAGGACGGCGCGCCGGAGCTGACCTTTCGCACCCGTTCCGCGGCGGCGGCCTTCACCCTGGCGGCCCTGCGGTGCGCCCGCATCTACGTGGCGGACGAGGACCGCTTCGCCATGCAGGCCCTGGCTAACCTGCTGGGGCTGGCGCTCAGCCGGGGCGTTCTGCGCCAGGAGGACCTGAGCGGCACGGAATCCTCCGTGATCCGCCTGCTGGAGGCGGACGCGGTCTGCGCCCCGCTTTGGAAGGCATTCCGGGGCTATCACCGCGTTTTCGTCCGCAAAACGCGGCCAACGTCGGGAAATTGGCTCCGCGTTCCCGCCAAGCTGCGCTTCATCGACCCCCTGGCGGCCGGATACGGGCGGGTATCGTCCTGGGATCCGGAGGTCCGGGACGCGCTGGACGCTTTCCGGCAAACAACGTTCGATCACTGGATCGGCCCCTCGGAAACATAACCGCCGGCCATGCCGGCGGTCTTCTTTATACAAAAAAGCCCCGGTACATTCGTACCGGGGCTCAGCCTGTCGAAAAAGCCTCGCAGAGTTCGCGCCCGGAGGCGCGAAGAAAATCAGATCCATGTTCTCCGGCGACATGCGCGTCGGAGAACATACATCTCGGTCCGTAAGTGTGCGAGCTGTCCGCTCGCAGCGGACAGAGCGTGCGCGCGACGGGCCGCGGCCTGCTCGAAAAAGTGCCTTCGGCACTTTTTCGACAGACTCAAGCCCCGGTACATTCGTACCGGGGCTTTTGGGTTCTTATTCCTCGCCGCCGGACTCCTCGTCCGCAAGGCCCGTCAGATCGAACTCCAGCTTCTCCCCGCAATTGGGGCAGATCACCTGGCCGTCCTCCAGAACGGAATCGTCAAAATAGATCGTCTCCTCGCAGGTGGGGCAGGTGGTGGCGTAGCAGTCCTCGTCCTCATCCAGCTCGTCGTACTCATACTCGCCGTCATCCTCGTCCTCATCGCCGAAGAGCACGTCCTCCACGTCCTCCAGATCGTCGCTGACGGCGTCCAGGCCGTCGCCCAGCTCCATCTGCATGTCCTTCAGATCCTCGATCTCCAGGGCCATGTCGTCCAGCACGTCGATGATGGCGGAGAGCAGCTTGCCCTCCTTCTTCCCGGTATCCAGTTCCATGCCCTCGGCCAGGCCCTTCAGATAAGCAACCTTCTCAGTGATTTCCATAATAGCAGCTCCTTTCGTTATTAAAAGTAGCGATCTCGTTTTCTCGTTCTCTTGTCCCCGTCCCTTCCGCGCCCACAGACGCAAGGAAGGGGGTCTAGGGGGAACCTATGGTTCCACCAGTTCTTCCGCCTTCGGCGGAAGAACCAATTGAAATCCATTTTCGGCAGGACACGCGCCTGCCGAAAATTCCCCGACCCAGCCGCCCCGGGCGGCGTTCACCAGTGACCGACGTCACTGGTGGGGGGATTTAAAGGGGGGACGGCAGTCCCCCCCTTTATCTCACTCCTTGCAGCGGCTCAGATATTCGCCGGTGCGGGTGTCGATGGTGATCTTGTCGCCCGCGTTGATGAACAGGGGCACCTTGATCTGCGCGCCGGTCTCCAGCGTGGCGGGCTTGGTGACGTTGGTGGCGGTGTCGCCCTTCACGCCGGGCTCCGTGTCGGTGACCACCAGATCCATGAAGTTGGGCACTTCCACGCTGAACACGCTGCCTTTGTAGCTCAGCAGCTTGCACACGGTGTTCTCCTTCACGAACTTGAAGGCGTCGCCCAGCACGTCCCGGTTCAGCGGGGTCATGTCGAAGGTCTCGGGGTCCATGAAGTAGTACAGGTCGCCGTCGGCGTAGCTGTACTCGGCGTCCTTGCGCTCCACGAAGGCCTGCTCGAACTTCGCGGTGGGGTTGAAGGACGTCTCGGTGACGCCTCCGGTGACGACGTTGCGCATCTTGGTGCGCACGAACGCGGCGCCCTTTCCGGGCTTCACGTGCTGGAACTCCACCACGGTCATGACTTTCCCTTCCATCTCGAAGGTGACGCCGTTGCGGAACTCGCCGGCAGTAATCGTAGGCATAGGTTTTCCTCCTCACAAATCTTACGAGAAAACGACCTGTGGAGGACATTTTCTCAATTTTACAGACCAGTCAAATTACCTCTGATATTTTATCCTATGTTGTCCGCTATTGCAAGTATTTTTCCAACCTTTCCGCCGTTTTTTCAGGTCTTTTTTTCCAAACGGCGGCGGCAGGCGGCCTTGAAGGGAGCCTGGAGCGCGTGCAGCGCCTTCTGCCACGCCGTCTCGGCCCCGCCCGCCGGCTCCACCATCAGCGCCAGAACGCCGCAGCGGTTCGCCGCCAGAACGTCCGTAAGGAGCTTGTCCCCCAGCATGGCGGTGTGGGCCCGGTCCGCGCCCGCCCGGGCCATGGCGGCCTCCAGCCCCGCGGGACTGGGTTTTTTCGCATGGCCCTGATAGGGAACGCCCAGGTCCGCGCAAAACTCCGTCACCCGGCGGCCGGAGCGGTTGTTGGACACGATCATTACCTCCACCCCCTCGGCGGCCAGGGCGGCGATCCAGTCCCGAAGGGGCTGGTCCGGGCGGCGGGTGCTCTTTGCGGCCAGGGTGAAGTCCAGATCGCTGAGAAGCAGGCGCACGCCCTTTTCCCGGAGATACGCCGGGGTGACGTCCGCATAGCGGTCAAAGACGCGGTGTGGGATCAGGGAAAACGGCATAGGCGGCTCCTTGTCTGCATAAGTTTCTCTCAGTATAGCAATGAAA
>JAEXWS010000156.1 GCA_023406225.1 Bacillota bacterium
CGTTCCCCCGGGCAATGACGGGAACAATGTTTACCAAAACCAACCCTTTGCCTTCCTGTTCCCGGACGGCAGCGTCCGCGTGGTCCGGTTCTTTGTCCCCGGCGACAGCGGAGGATTCTGGCAGTGCGGCATCACCATCCGCTCCAACGCCGGCCTGTCCGGCGCGAAGTGCCGCCTGTTCTATTCCAACGGCAAGCAGCCCATGACGGCAAGCGTGGATTTCCGGGAGACGGAGCACGCCGCCGGAATAGACTTTTTCGGCACGAGCTACGAGGAGTACAGCGCCTCCACCCAGCTCTTCAGCTTCCCCGTCGGCGCATGGAGGCGCAGCGGCTACGTGCTGTTCGAGGCCGACCAGGCCGCAAACCCCATGACCATGCTCAGCGAGATGCTGTACTATTCCGACCCGAAGTATCCCCAGTACCCCTTTGGTTTTGAAGCTCCCAAGCCCTCCTGGTCCGCGGGCGGCCGTTACTATTACGGCGACGGCTCCGGCCTGATGTACAAGGCGGACGAGGCGGCTTCCAGGGACAGCTGACCAAAGCCCGCCCCAGACGATGCCCGAAACGCAGCGCTGCGGACATAACCCGCCACGCGTCTCCGCCCTTTTCAGGGCGGAGACTTTTTCATACATTTGTTCTAGTCCCTCTTGACAGAAACGTTTGTTCGAGTTATAGTAATACCAGAACAAAAGTTCGACAAGGAGGATGAAGCGATGAATGGCTGGACTTTCTTTTTCATTTTGGTGGGCGTGGTGTTTTTGACCGTACAGTTGTTCCGTGTCATCGACTATATCGAGCGCCCCGTCCGTCATGGCCGGCGGCGGGCCGCCGTTCGGTGAGCTTCCCCCGTCATGGATGTACTGGAAAAGCTCACGATCCTGACGGACGCCGCCAAATATGACGCCGCCTGCACCTCAAGCGGCGGGAACCGCGCCGCTAAAAGAGGCTATATCGGCAACACCTCCTCTTCCGTGGCGGGGTGCTGCCACTCCTTTTCGGCGGACGGCCGGTGCGTCACGCTGCTGAAGGTGCTGATGAGCAATTGCTGCGCGTACGACTGCAAATACTGCGTCAACCGCCGAAGCAACGATACCCCCCGGGCGGCCTTTACCCCGGAGGAGCTGGCCGATCTCACCATCAGCTTCTACCGCCGGAATTATATCGAAGGCCTGTTCCTCTCCTCCGGCGTGCTCCGCAGCCCGGATTACACCACAGAACAGATGATCGCCGCCCTGCGCCTCCTGCGGGAAAAATACCGCTTCAACGGGTATATCCACGCGAAAGCCATTCCCGGCACCGCGCCGGAGCTGGTGGAGCAATTGGGGCTGCTGGCGGACCGGCTGTCCGTGAACATCGAGCTGCCCTCGGAGGCGGGATTGAAGACCCTGGCCCCGGAGAAGTCGAAGCAGGCGATCTTGACTCCCATGCGGCAGATCCAGACCCGGAATCAGCAGAACAAGGAGGAGATGGCAAAATACCGCCATGCCCCCAGGTTCGCCCCCGCCGGACAGAGCACGCAGCTGATCGTGGGGGCCACCCGGGACACCGATTTTCATATCCTGCGCCTGACCCAGGGGCTTTACGACCGCTACCGCCTAAAACGCGTGTTCTATTCCGCCTATGTGCCCGTGGTGGAGCACGCCTTGCTGCCCGCCAAGGACGTGAAGCCGCCCCTTCTCCGGGAGCACCGGCTCTATCAGGCGGATTGGCTGCTGCGGTTTTACGGTTTCCGGGCGGAGGAACTGCTTGACGAAGACCACACGGACTTCAATCCTCTGGTGGACCCCAAATGCAGCTGGGCGCTGGCCCATCTGGAATTCTTTCCCGTCGAGGTCAACACGGCGGACTATGAGGCGCTTCTCCGTGTCCCCGGCGTGGGCGTCACCTCCGCCCGGCGCATCCTGGCCGCCCGGCGGTCAGGCCGGCTCCACATAGAGAACCTGCGAAAGCTGGGCGTGGTGATGAAACGCGCCCAGTATTTTCTGACCGCCTCCGGCAAGGCGGCGGACGGCCTGCAATTCACGCCCGACAGCCTTTTGAGAAGCCTCATCGCCATGGAGCGCCCGCTTCTTCCTCAGCAGCCTATGGAACAATTGTCGCTGTTTGAGCCAAGCGCAGTTTGAATGGTGGATACGATGCAAACAGAAATGATCTACACGTATGACGGAAGCTTTGCAGGCTTCCTCTGCTGTGTATTCGACAGCTATGCAAACCAGGAAGTCCTCACCGCGATCTGCCGCGATGAGGACTTCCCTCCTACCCTGTTTTCGGTTCGTTTTATCCCAACGGACCCCGGTCACGCCGAACGTGTCCACCGGAAGATCGTAAGGCTTTCTCCCTGCGCCGCCGACCTTCTCCACAAAGGTTTCCTCACCTGCCTTCCGGAAAAGGAACTCCATTTATACCGCCTGGTGGTCAAGCTCCTGCGGGAGGGGCCAGGGTTTCTGCAAAACTTTTCCGAC
The DNA here is from genome assembly GCA_023406225.1 of Bacillota bacterium. Taxonomy (GTDB): domain Bacteria; phylum Bacillota; class Clostridia; order Oscillospirales; family Oscillospiraceae; genus Oscillibacter. Next base: position 2,465 of record JAEXWS010000156.1, read on the forward strand.
GAGACGCTGCACCCCGTGGCCCGCGCCGTCCAGCACCTGAACGGAGAAGCGCACCTTTTGAAGGGATTCGTCCGCTTTTCTGATTTGGGCGGCGTTCTGGGCGGCGAGATCGAGCCCAAAAACCGCGTCCTGCCCATTCTGCGCGGCCATTTCTGCGCCCGCTATCAAAACGAAACCTTTTTCCTCTATGACCGCACGCACCGGGAAGCGCTGTGCTACGCCTCTGGGAAAGCGGTCATCCGGCCCTTGGAGTCCTTTCAAATGGCGCCGCCGGACGAGGCGGAGGCCCATTACCGCCTGCTGTGGAAGCGGTTTTACGACACCATCGCCATCAAGGAGCGCTATAATCCGAAATGCCGGATGACGAATATGCCCAAGCGGTATTGGGGCACGATGACGGAATTTCAGGATGAGCGCTATTTCAAGGCCCAAAGCTCTCCCGCAGGCGTTTCAGGCCCCGGCGCTCCAAGCGGGATATCTGCACCTGGGACACGCCCAGGATGCGGGCCGTCTGCTCCTGCGTCAATCCCTTGAAATAGCGGAGAAGGATGGTCATCCGCTCCTTCTCCGGCAGTTGGTCGATGGCCTCCCGCAGGGCGATGCGCTCCACCAGTCCCTCCTCCGGGGCCTCGGTGCCCAGCATCCCCTCCAGCGTCAGGCCGTCGGCGGTCTCCTGCTGCAGAGACTCCGGCGTGTCGGTGGCAAGCTCCACCTGCGCGATCTCCTCCGGCGTCAGGCCGGAGGCCTCCGACAGCTCGGAAAGGACCGGCTCCCGGCCCAGCTCATGCCGCATCCGCTCCCGGATGCCGTAAAGCATTTGTGCTTGCTCCCGCAGGCTGCGTCCGACCTTCACAGCTCCATCATCCCGCAGAAAGCGGCGGATCTCCCCGGCGATCTTGGGGACCGCATAAGTAGAAAAACAGGTGCCATAGGAAAAATCGAAGCCCTGGACCGCTTTCAAAAACCCCAGGCATCCAAGCTGGTACAGATCGTCCGGGTCCACGCCCCGGCCATAATACCGCCGGACCACGCTCCAGATCAGGCCGTTGTTTTCAATGACCGCCTGTTCGCAGGCGTTCCGGTCCCCGTCCTGGGCCGCCCGCAGCAGCTCCAGCGCAGCGCTCATTTCACAGCTTTCATCCGGGGGGCCAGCTTCTTTTTCAGTATCACGGTCGTACCGCGGCCCGGAACGGAACGAACGGCCAGACGGTCCATAAAGCTCTCCATGATGGTAAAGCCCATGCCGCTGCGCTCCTCTCCGCCGGTGGTGAACATGGGCTGACGGGCCTGGTCGATGTCCGGGATGCCCCGGCCATGATCCTTCACCGTGACCTCCAGCACGTTGTCCGGGCAGATGCGTGCGCGAAGCTGCACGCTTCCGATGGTATCCGGATAGGCGTGGACGATGGCGTTGGTCACCGCCTCGCTGACCGCCGTTTTGATATCCTCCAGTTCGTTGAGCGTGGGATCCATCTGGGCCGCAAAGCAGGCCACAGCGGCCCGGGCAAAGCCCTCGTTGCTGCTGCGGCTGGGAAACTCCAGGGAAAATTCGTTGCTTGCTTTTGTTTTCATGCTCTCCGCCTCCTCTTATCGTATCGCCACCAGCCGGCCGATGCCGGCGGCGTCTAAAACCCGTTTCGCCTGCGGCGGCACATTGCACACCAGCAGGCTCCCGTCCAATAGCTGCATGCGCTGCTGCGCCCGCAGGATCAACGCGATGCCGGAGCTGTCCATGAAGGTGACGCCCGCCATATCCATCACCAGTTTTTTCGGCAGCGCCGCGTCGACTGCCAATTCCAGCTCCCGGATGGCGTTCCGGGCGCCGTGGTGGTCCAGTTCCCCGCTGAATTCCAGCAGAAGGTTCCGGTCCGCGCTCTTTGCCTGAATTTCCATAAAAACTCCCCTTTTTTGCCGCTTCTTTCGTGCATCCGGCACGCAGGACGACCGTTTTTCTTCTCCATTATAAGAGCCTGTCCCCTTCTTTTTTGTCGGATTCTTTCCGTCCCGTCTCTTTTTTTCAAAAATGTTTGCAGCCTTTGCCGCCTCTGTTATATAATGGCATCACGCAGTCAGGAAAGGAGAGCGCACAAAATGAAAGTTCTATTGCTCAACGGCAGCTCCCACCCCAGCGGATGCACCTATACGGCCCTGACGGAGGTCGCAGGCACGCTGAACGCCCAGGGGATCGAGACGGAGATCCTCTTCTTCGGCAGCGGCCCCGTCCGGGACTGCACGGGCTGTGAGCGCTGCAAGCAGCATCCCGGCCGCTGTGTGTTCGACGACGACATTATTAACCAGATCATCGAAAAAGCCCGGGAGGCCAACGGGTTCGTCATCGGCTCCCCGGTCTACTTCTCCCATCCCAGCGGCCGCATCCTGTCGATCCTGGACCGGGTCTTTTATGCGGGAAGGCCCGTTTTCGCCCACAAGCCCGGCGCCGCGGTGGTCTCGGCCCGGCGGGCCGGAACATCCGCCTCTCTGGATGTGCTGAACAAATATTTCACCGTCGCCCAAATGCCTGTCGTCTCCTCCACCTATTGGACCATGGTCCACGGGGACCGGCCGGAGGACGTTCCCCAGGACGTCGAAGGGCTTCGGACCCTGCGCAACCTGGCCTCCAACATGGCTTGGCTGCTTCGCTGCATCGAGGCGGGCAAGGCCGCCGGGATCGATGCGCCCCAGGCGGAGACGGGCGCTGCCACCAACTTTATCCGCTGACGGCTCATGAAGGATTTTTACCGGGAATACCCGCTGCTCTCCCTGTGCGGCCTGAGCTGCGGCCTCTGCACCATGCACCTGGGCGGCTACTGTCCCGGCTGCGGCGGCGGAGACGGCAACCAGTCCTGCGCCATCGCCCGGTGCGGCCAGGCGCACGGGGTGGAATTCTGCTGCCACTGCCCGGAATATCCCTGCGGCCGGTATGAGACGCTGGATGCCTACGACTCCTTCATCTCCACCCGCAATATGAGGAAAAACCTGGAAAAAGTCCGCGTGCTGGGACTGGATGCATGCAAAGCGGAGATGGAGGAAAAGTCCCGCCTGCTCTCCCATCTGCTGGAGACCTGCAACGCCGGACGGCAGAAAAGCTTTTTTGCGACCGCCGTGAATCTTTTGGACCTGGAGGACCTGCGCTCCGTCTGGGGAGCGCTGGAGGCGGAGGACGGGGACCTGCCGGAACGGGCGGGCCGGGCGGTCCAGCTTCTTCAAAGCGCCGCGGAAGCGGCCGGGATCGAATGGAAGCCGCGGAAAAAGCCAAAAAAGAATGGACCCGTGTAATAAAACACCGCCCCGGTTTGTGTTACCACAAACCGGGGCGGTGTTTTTGTCAATCGTTTTATGCTTCCATCGCCTTGGCGGATTCCTCCAGCTTGGCGATCAGCTCACGGAATTTTTCCGCCTTTTCCTTCTCCGCGCGCACGACCGCCTCGGGGGCCTTGGAGACGAACTTCTCATTGGAGAGCTTCTGCTCCACGATGCGCAGTCCGTTCTCCGCCTTCTCCTTCTCCCTGGCGATGCGCTCCAGCTCGGCCCGAACGTCCACCAGCTCGCTGAGGGGCAGGAACGCCGTGGCGTTATGCGTCACCACCGTCACCATGCCGGAGAGATCGGCGGGAGCGGCGGCGGAGAACTTCACCTCGCTGGCATAGGCCAGCCGCTGGATGAAGTGCAGTCCCTGGGCGTAAATATCCGGCGTGTCGGTGACCAGCAGGACCTCCGCCTTCCTGGAGGGCGGCACGTTCATCTCCGCACGGCGGGCGCGGATGGCCTTGATGGTGTCCATGACGGCCTCCACGGCGGCCTCCTCCGCGGGGAAATCCAGCTCCTCGCGGTATTCCGGCCACCGGGCGGTCATCAGAAAATCGCCCGTATGGGGCAGGGCCTGGAAAATCTCCTCCGTGATGAAGGGCATGAAGGGGTGCAGAAGCTTTAAAAGCTCCGTCAGCACATAGCACAGCACGTTCTGCGCCGCGAGCCTGGCCGCCTCGTCCTCGCCGTTCAGCCGGGTCTTGGTCAGCTCGATATACCAGTCGCAGTAGGTGTCCCACAGGAAATCGTACACCTTGGCGGAGGCCACGCCGATCTCATAGCTGTCCAGGTTCTCGGTGACTTCACGAATCAGCGTGTTCAGCTTGGAGAGCACCCACTTGTCCTCCTGCTCCAGCTTGTCCGCGGCGGGCAGGGCGCAGGCGTCAATGGTGAGGTTCATCATCACAAAGCGGCTGGCGTTCCAGACCTTGTTTGCGAAGTTCCGCATGGCCTCGCACTTTTCCGTGTAGAACCGGGTGTCGTTTCCGGGGCTGTTGCCGGTGATGAGGTTGAAGCGCAGGGCGTCCGCGCCGTACTTCTCCGCCATTTCCAGAGGATCGATGCCGTTGCCCAGGGACTTCGACATCTTGCGGCCCTTATCGTCCCGGACCAGGCCGTGGATCAAAACGGTGTCAAAGGGGATCTGCTTCATCTGCTCGCAGCCGGAAAAAATCATCCGGGCCACCCAGAAGAAGATGATGTCATAGCCCGTGACCATGACGGACGTGGGATAGTAGAAGTTCAGGTCCTCCGTCTTCTCCGGCCAGCCCATGGTGGAGAAGGGCCACAGGGCGCTGGAGAACCAGGTGTCCAGCACGTCCGGGTCCCGGGTCAGGTGGGTGGAGCCGCACTTTTCACATTTGGTCGGGTCCTCCCGGCCCACGTTGATATGGCCGCACTCGTCACAGTACCAGGCGGGGATCTGGTGGCCCCACCAAAGCTGGCGGGAGATGCACCAGTCGTGCACGTTCTCCATCCAATTGATATAGGTCTTGGAGAACCGCTCGGGGACGAATTTGATCTCGCCATCCCGGACCACCCGCAGGGCCTCCTCCGCCAGGGGCGCCATCTTCACGAACCACTGGGGGGAGATAAGAGGCTCCACGTCGTTGTGGCAGCGGTAGCAGGTGCCCACGTTGTGGTTATAGGGCTCGGTCTTCACCAAGTAGCCCTGCTCTTCCAGGTCCCTGACGATGGCCTTGCGGCACTCATAGCGGTCCATGCCGTTGTAGGGGCCGCCGTTTTCATTGATCTTTCCATCGTCTCCGATGCAGCGGATGACCTCCAAATTGTGCCGCAGACCCACCTCAAAGTCATTGGGGTCATGGGCGGGGGTCATCTTCACCGCACCGGTGCCGAAGCCCAACTCCACATAGTCGTCGGCCACGATGGGGATCTCCCGGTCCATGATGGGCAGGATGCAGGTCTTGCCCACCAGGTGCTTGAACCGCTCATCCGCCGGGTTCACGGCCACGCCGGTATCTCCCATCATGGTCTCGGGACGGGTGGTGGCGATGACCAGATCGCCGGAGCCGTCGGTCAGCGGGTAACGGATATGCCACAGGTGGCCGGGCTTGTCCAGGTACTCCACCTCTGCGTCGGAAAGGGCGGTGGTGCAGTGGGGGCACCAGTTGATGATGCGGCTGCCCTTATAGATCATGCCCTTGTCATACAGGTCGCAGAACGTCTCCCGCACGGCCTTGGCGCAGGTCTCATCCATGGTGAAGCGGGCGCGTTTCCAGTCGCAGGAGACGCCCATTTTCTTTTGCTGGGCCACGATGCGGTCACCGTACTTGTTCTTCCACTCCCAGACGCGCTCCAAAAACTTCTCGCGGCCCAGGTCATAGCGGGTCTTGCCCTCGTTGACCCGCAGCTCCTCCTCCACCTTGATCTGGGTGGCGATGCCCGCGTGGTCCACGCCGGGCAGCCACAAGGCGGCGTAACCCTGCATCCGCTTGAAGCGGGTGAGGATATCCTGAAGGGTGCAGTCCAGGGCGTGCCCCATGTGGAGCTGGCCGGTGACGTTGGGAGGGGGCATCACGATGGAAAAGGGCTTCTTCCTGGGGTCGGGATCGCCGTTGAAGCAGTCGTTGTCCTCCCACATCTGATAAATGCGGGATTCCACCTGCTGGGGCTCGTAGACCTTTGGTAATTCCTTGTTCATATGCGGTTTCTCCTATTCTCTCAACTGAGTTGTTTTTATTTTAAAGATGGGACGCGGCGCGCCCGCGGCCGCTTTTTCAGGATACGGACGGGCAGGCCGGTCTTTTCCTCCAAAAACCCTTGGAACGCCTCCGGGTCCCCGCCGCTGCGGCTCCGTTCCGGCAGAATGAAAGCATGCCGTTTATCCAGGAACAGCAGATAATCTCCTCCGCTGCGGGCTATGGCGGTAAACGAGGCGTACGGATACCGGGCGGAGCCCTTCCGGGTCTCCTCCCGGAAGGAGCGGTTGGTAAGCGTGACGGCGATCGGCCCCACATTTTTTGATAGAAGACGCCGGCTGGCCAGAGCGGAGAGCCAGGTCCTTCCCAAGCCCAGCAGCAAAAGCAGCGTCCCCAGGACCACGGGGAACACCAGGGCGCTCCCATTCTCCGGCGTGAGCGCCTCCGTCCGCAAAAGCGCCAGCCCCGCCGCTATCTGGACCAGTCCAAAGCCGCAGAGAAGCAGGCGCAGGATCAGTTCGCCCCACTGCCGGTTCACCCGGAAGGCGGCCCGGTTCAGCGCCACCAGGTCCCCAAACGCGTATCCCTCCGGCAGGTCAAAGCGGTGGCGGACGATCTCTTCCGGCTGAGCCGCCTCCTCCGGTGCGGCGATCACAGGCGCCGCACGCGGAGCGGGGGGCTCCGCCATGGGACGTGTGGCTCTACCTGAAATGGGCGCCAGCGGCTTTCCGGACTTTTCCTGAATGAACCGGGCGAAATCCGCCGAAGCGCCTTTGGTAAAGCCGTCCATGGGCACAACAAAGCAGTGGTTCCGGTCCAGAAACAGATAGAAACTGCCGCGGTAGGCGCGCAGCCGGTCCAGCCCGTCATAGGACTGGGAAGCGGTTCCACACGCCGAGGCCGCCGTGAGCGCCGTCCCGCCGAAGGTCAGGACCGCGGGTCCGTTCTGCGCCGCCATGAGGCGGCGTCTGATCCCGCGAAGCTGGTGATAGGCAAGGCCGTACGATAGCGGAAGCAGTCCCAGCAAAAAGGAAACGAGGGTGAAGGCCCCCAGCCCCTGGGACAGCCCGCCGCCGATCACCAGCAGCAGACACAGGGCCTCTGTCCAAACGCCCAAAAGGATCATCAGCGTTCGGACGGCGGGCGCGGACCATCTGCGGTAGGTCCTGCAGGTCACGCGGTCCAGCGCGGTGAAGTCCCGCTTTCCAAGGCTGCTCCGAACTTCAAACTCCATGGCCCTCCCCCTTTCCCTTCTTCTCTCCGGCGGCCGCCGGGATCACACGCTCTGAAATGTCTTTCCGGTCTTTTCCTCCAAAAACGCCCGGAGCCCGGCGGCGTCACCCAGGGTGTAATGCTCCGGGGAGAGGATCAGGCTGCGCTGTTTGTCCAGGAAAATGAAATCGTAGCCCCGGAAGCGCATCAGCGCATCGATATCGCTGTAACAGCGGCGCACCCGCCGCCCGCCGCCGGACTCCACGAAGCCGTCCTGATCGAAGGTCAGCGTCCCGTCCGGGATCATGGACGCCTGGCTGAACCAGGCGCTGAGGGTATTGGGGGCCAAGCCCGCCGCCAGCAGGAACAGCGCCACCACGGTCTTGCAGACGCCGGTGAACGATATCCCGGCAGACAGCGCGTTCCACGCCGTCCAGACGGCCCAGGCGGCCAGCGCCAGCACCACGGCCCGGTAGACCAGCATCTTCCCCCGGCGGAAGGTCCTCTCGGCCAACGTGTTCAGCGCCCGCAGACCGCGAACGTCGGCCTTCATCCGTACAACAAACTGCATATCGTGCTCCTCCAAAATAAAAACGCCCTGAGCCAAACGGCTCAGGGCGGACGAAAGGTCCGTGGTACCACCTGATTTCGCACCCGAAAAGGGCGCGCGCTCATGCGGCGCGATCACGCCGCTCCCCGATAACGGAGGGAATGCCGTTGCAGCTTACTGAGTGTTCAGCCCAAAGCTCCGGGACGACTTCCCCACCGGCTTCCCGGGAACTTCCACCAGCCGTTCCCTCTCTTTGCATCCGCCGCACAGGTACTGCTCCCCATCATCGCAGTTTTCATATATCATGCAGTATAGTATACCCGCTTTTCTTTGTCAAGTGTCAGGATAACCGTAAAATTTCCTTTTTCAGCCGGGAAATGATGCGCTTTTCCAACCGGGAGATGTAGGACTGGGAGATGCCCAGCCGGTCCGCCACCTCCTTTTGCGTCTGCTCCCGCCCGCCGCCCAGGCCGAAGCGCAGGGTGATGATCTGCTTTTCCCGGGGGGACAGCACGCTGATGGCCGCCGCCAGGAGGGAGCGGTCCACATCCTCCTCGATGGGGCGCATCACGGTGTCGCCGTCGGTGCCCAGCACGTCGGAGAGCAGCAGCTCGTTGCCGTCCCAGTCGGTGTTCAGCGGCTCGTCGAAGGAGACCTCTCCCTTCCGGTTGGCGTTTTTCCGCAGATACATCAAGATCTCATTTTCAATGCACCGGGAGGCGTAGGTCGCCAGCTTAATATTTTTGTCCGTCCGGTAGGTCCCCACCGCCTTGATAAGCCCGATGGTGCCGATGGAGATCAGATCCTCGATGTTGATGCCCGTGTTTTCGAACCGGCGGGCGATGTACACCACCAGGCGCAGATTATGTTCGATCAGCTCCTTCCGGGCGTCCTCCTCCCCGATGCGGCTCAGAAGCTCCGCCTCCCGCTCCTTTGCCAGCGGTGGGGGCAGGGTATCGCTGCCCCCGATATAGTGCACCCCCGCGTCCGGCAGCAGCCCCAGCCGGAGCAGCCACCGCCGCAGCTTTACCCAAAAAGGTTCCATGCCTTCCTCCTGTTCTGACTTCGCCGCCCCAGAGAGCGCCGTATCCCGTTCCAAGCGCCGTGGGAGAGAGGGCCACCGGCAGTCCGGCATACCGCTTCCCTCCGATCTCCGTCCAATCGCTCCGCACCGCCAGCAGCAGCCCGCCGGACACGCCCACCGTATGGTAGGGCACCAGCCGCGCTCCGCAGCCCGGCGCGGCGGAGCGCAGCGGTCCCAGCAGTTCCGCCGGAGCGCGCAGCGCCTCCGCCGTCAGCAGCCGCCGGGCCGCCGGCGGCAGAA
>JAEXWS010000219.1 GCA_023406225.1 Bacillota bacterium
CGTCTCCGCGCCCCGTGGGCGCAGGGAAAGGGGGCCAGGGGAAAACCTCCGGTTTTCCCCGGTTCTTTCGCCGGAGGCGAAAGAAGGAAATGAAATCATTTTCGCCGGGGCGTGTACCTGGCGAAAATTCCTTGACCCAAGCCGCCGGGGGCGGCGTTCCCCAGTGACCGACGTCACTGGGGAGGGGGGAGGTCGAGGGGGGACCTGTCCCCCCTCGAAAGACGGAAGGAGGCGAACGCCATGCACCAATTTTTGACGCTGCCCATCCTGGTCCCGGTGGTGATGGGACTGTGGCTGCTCGTCTGGCAGCCCAAGGACCGCTTCGTGCGCAACAGCTTTATCATGGCGGCGGCGCTGCTGACCAGCGCCCTCTCCTTCGCCTGCATCGCCCTGTCCTACTTCCAGGGGGAGGACGCGCTGGCCTGCGTGCTGGTGCGCTTTTCCGAGTTTTTCTCCATCTCCCTGCGCATTGACGGGGCCTCCATGGTCTACGGGGCCATCGTGTCCGTGCTGTGGCCCCTGGTGACGGTCTACGCCCTGGACTACATGTCCCACGAGGGGCACGAGAGCCGCTTCTTCGCCTTCTGGCTCATGGCCTACGGCGTGGTGATGGGCATCGCCTACTCCGAGGACTTCTTGTCCCTGTACCTCTTCTACGAGCTTTTGACGCTGTCCACCCTGCCGCTGGTGATGCACGCCATGGACGAAAAGGCCCGGTACGCCGGGCGGAAGTATGTGGTGTACTCCCTCTCCGGGGCGGCGTTCGCCTTCATCGGGCTGGTGTTTTTGCTGAATTACGGCGTGGGGCATCTGAACTTCACCTACGGCGGCGTGCTGGACATGGCCCGGGTGGCGGGACATGAGCAGACGCTTTTGGTGGTGTTCGTGGCGGCGTTTTTCGGCTTTGGCGTGAAGGCCGCCGTCTTTCCCTTCCACGGCTGGCTGCCGGACGCCTCCGTGGCCCCCACGCCGGTCTCCGCCCTGCTCCACGCGGTGGCGGTGGTGAAGGCGGGGGCCTTCGCGGTGCTGCGGCTCATTTACTTCGGCTTCGGCACGGAGTTTTTGCGGGGGACCTGGGCTCAGACCGTGGTGATGACGGCCGCCATCGTCACCATCGTATACGGCTCCGCCCGGGCGCTGCGGACGCCCCATTTCAAGCGGCGGCTGGCCTTTTCCACGGTGAGCAACCTCTCCTACATCCTCTTCGCCCTGACGCTGATGAGCCCGGCGGGACTGGTGGGCGGCATGACCCACATGATCTACCACGCCTTTACGAAAATCACCATGTTCTGCTGCGCCGGGGCCGTCATCCACCGGACCGGGCGGGAGTACGTCTATGAGCTGGAGGACTTCGGCCATGTGATGCCGGTGGTGTTCGGGACCTTTACCGTCTCCTCCTTCGCCCTGATCGGCCTGCCGCCCCTGGGGGGCTTCGCGGGCAAGTGGATGATCGCGGAGGGAGCGGTGGCCTCCGGCGATCCCCTGGCCTACGCGGGCATCGGGGCGCTGATCCTGTCCACCCTGCTGACGACGCTGTACCTCATTACCATCGTGGCCCGGGCCTACTTCCCCATCGGGGAGCTGGACCGGGAGGCATTGTCCCGCATCCACGATCCCGGGCGGTCCATGACCGTGCCGCTGGTGCTGCTGACGGCGGCGGGCGTGGCGCTGGCCCTTTGTTCCGACCGCGTCATCGGCTTCCTGGTCCTGGTGGGCCGGGGGGCGCTTTGAGAAAGGGGGAGACGATGGAAGGCTTGTTGCTGTTGTTTCCGATCCTGTTCCCCCTGCTGACGGCGGCGGCGGTGTTCCCCCTGCGGCGGCGGGACCGGGCGTGGCGGGACCTCTTTATCCAGGTGGTCCCGGCGGCGGTGCTGCTGTGTGCGGCGGCGGTGCTGTTCTTCCCCCAGGCGGCGCTGGAGCTGCCGGGGGTGTGCGGCCTGGGGCTGCGGTTCGCGGGGGGGTCCCTGCGGGCGCTGCTGGCGCTGGTGACCGCCTTTTTGTGGACCATGACGGGATTGAACTGTCCGGCCTATTTCGGGCACGAGGGGGCCAGCACCCGTTTTTACTTCTTCTGGCTGCTGACCCTGGGGGCCCTTATGGGCGTGTTTCTGGCGGCGGACCTCTTCACGCTGTTCGTATTTTTTGAGATGATGTCCTTCACGTCCTACGTCTGGGTGGTCCAGAACGAGACGAAGGAGGCCCTGGCGGCGGGAGAGACGTATCTGGCGGTGGCGGTCATCGGCGGCATGGCGCTGCTGGCGGGCCTTTTGCTGCTGCAAGACCTGCTGGGCACGCTGGACTTCGCCGGGATGGCGGAGGCCGCGGCGGCCCTGCCCGGGGCGGCCCGGGGGCGGCTGTACGCCGCGGGAGGGCTGTGTCTGGCGGGCTTCGGGGCCAAGGCGGGCATGTTCCCCCTGCACATCTGGCTGCCCAAGGCCCATCCCGTGGCCCCCGCCCCCGCGTCGGCCCTGCTCTCCGGCATCCTGACCAAGAGCGGCGTGTTCGGCGTGCTGATCCTCTCCCGGTACCTGTTCTGGACGGACCTGGGGTGGAATAGAGTGATACTGGCCCTGGGGCTTGTGACCATGGCCCTGGGGGCGGTGCTGGCGGTGTTTTCCATCGACCTCAAGCGGACTCTGGCCTGCTCCTCCATGTCCCAGATCGGATTCATCCTGGTGGGGGCGGCCATGCAGGGGTACCTTTCCGGAGAGAACGCCCTGGCGGCCTGGGGCACCGTGCTGCACATGCTGAACCACTCCCTCATCAAGCTGGTGCTGTTCGTGGCGGCGGGGGTGGTGTATCACGGCACCCACTCCCTAAACCTGAACGACATCCGGGGCTGGGGACGGAACAAGCCCTGGCTCAAGACCGTGTTTTTCATCGGGGCGGCCTCCATCGCGGGGGTGCCGGTCTTTTCCGGCTATGTGAGCAAGACCCTGCTCCATGAGAGCATCGTGGAGTACATCCATGTCCTGGAGCACGCGGGGGCCCCGGCGAATGCGTTCCATGCGGTGGAGTGGGTGTTTTTGATCTCCGGCGGGCTGACGGCGGCCTATATGGCGAAGCTGTTCGTGGCGGTGTTCGCCTCTCCCAGGGCGGTGGGCCAGCGGCCCGCCGTGCGGGAGTATATGTCCCGGGGGACCCAGGCCGCGCTGACCTGCGGCGCGGCGGCGCTGGTGGTGCTGGGCATGTCGCCCAACGTCTCCATGGAGCCCATCGCCGCGTGGGCGGCGGAGTTCCTGCGGGCGGACCACGGGCACATGGTCCAGTATTTCTCCTGGGTGAACCTGAAGGGGGCCTGCATCTCCCTGGCCATCGGCGCGGCGGTGTATCTGGTGGTGATCCGGCGGTGGCTGTGCGTGCGGGAGAACGGAGAGGTGCGGTATGTGGACCGCTGGCCCAAGAGGCTGGACCTGGAGACGCTGGTGTACCGGCCCGTTTTGCGGGGGCTGGCCTTCGCCGGGGCGTTTTGCGCCAGGGCGGCGGCTTCGGCGGGCGACGTGGTGATCCTGCTGGGGGAGAAGATCCTCTTCACCCGGGCGCCGGGCATTTTCGTGCCCAAGCAGAACGAGAATTTCGGCGCTTACGGGCGCAAGCCCCGGCGGCTGCTGGTGGAGGAGACGTTCTCCTTCGACCTGATGGCGGCGGGGGTGGGGCTGGTGGTTTTGCTGCTCTATATGCTGCTGAGATAGGGATAGACCGATACCGGGGCCTCATCGCACGAAAGAGCTTTCTGGAGGACAGGGAGCCAACGGGAGTTGGCTTCCTGTCTTTTTTGCCATCCGGGGTGCTGCCCGCACGGGGGTCCTTCTTTTTCCCGGCCGAAAAAGAAGGACGAAGAAAAAGGCCTGCCCCGGGCCGAAAAAGCCGTGGGACTTTTTCGGACTTTCCGGGGGCGGGGGATTATGCCCGTGTTTACCGACTGTTTTGCGGGCTCCAAGAGCCGCTTTGCCACAGAACCACAGGAACGGGGCGCGCCCGGACGCCCCCTGCTCCTCTTTTCGCTGCCGCCCCGCTCTCTTCCGGAAGCGCCAGGCGGCGGCAGCAAAAGAGGAGAGCAAGGTATCCGGAACCACCCTCCCGGCGCAAAAGCCCCCAAACGCGGCGCAAAGCTGAAACAATTACCGTGCCCCGGCGCGAGCCGGATGGAGGTCACAGGGTCACCGCCCAAAGTCTCTCAGCGGGCACGTGACCCCCAAAATGACCCGAAGGGGTCATTTTGGGATTGTTCTTCAGCGGTTTCTTTTGGACCGTGCACGGCCCGTTTTCTTTGTCAAGACAAAGAAAATGGGGGGTGCGGATGCCTGCTTCCATCGAAGCAAACGATATGAAAGAAAAAACCCAGCCTCTGGCAGAGTGCAATTTCTATTTTAAACGGGACCCCGCGCGGCCTGCCGGGTGGGGAGCGGAGAAAGGGGCGGAACGCAGTTCCTTTCGACGACATGGGGCGCGCTGCCCTTCGTAATCAAGAAAAAGGAAGTGACCTGTATGCTGGGAAGCGTCATTGCCATCACCGCGGCGGCGGGGATGGGGGGCACGGGGGCGGGCGGGCTCTGCGCCTGCTGCTTTCGCAGCGCCTCCGGGCGGATGGTGAGTTTGCTGCTGAGCTTTTCCGCCGGGGTCATGACGGCGGTGGTCTGCTGCGACCTGCTGGCCGACGCCGTGGGGGCCGGAACGGGCCGGGGCCGGCTGGCGCTGGTGGCGGCGGGGGTGCTGGCGGGCTATGGGGCCGTCGGGGCTCTGAACGCCTGGATCGACCGGCGGGGGGACTGGGACGGCGGAAGGAGCGGGCTGTTTTGGGCGGGGGTGGTGATGGCGGCGGCCATTGCCCTGCACAACGTGCCCGAGGGCATGGTCATCGGGGCCGCCTTCGCCGGGGGGCAGTCGCCCCGGAGCGGACGGATGATGGCGGCGGTGATCGCCCTGCACAATGTGCCCGAGGGCATGGCGGTGGCCGCGCCGCTGGTGTCCGGCGGCCTGGGGCGGCTGCGGTCCGTGGGGCTGGCGGCGGCCACGGGACTGCCCACCGTGGCGGGCGCGGCGGCGGGGTATTTCCTGGGGGCCATGGGGCCGCTGGCGCTGTGCCTGTCGCTGAGCTTCGCCTCCGGAGCCATGCTGTACGTGGTGTTTGGGGAGCTGCTGCCGGAATCGGTGGAGCTGTGGCGGTCCCGGACCCCGGCCCTGGCGGCGGTGGCGGGTATTTTGACGGGACTTTGCATCCTCTACCTTTAAAAGAGCGGGGAGCCGAAAGGCTCTCCGCTCTCGGCTTGCCGAAAAACCTGTATTTCAGGAATTTCTTGCCGTCTGGGGCGGGGGAGCGCAAGGGGGCGGCAGCCCGCCTCGCATGGGATCAAATGCCCCGAAAAGCCGGCAGCCTGAGCGGGGACCGGCGCTTCCGCCGGTCCCCGCTTTTGGACGAAAAGAGCGCCCGCCGCGCACAGGGCGCGGCGGGCATGCGAGGGAGGGAGAGAGAGGATCAAAGCGTGCTGGGGACCCGGGCGGCGCGCTTGCGGCCGTACCAGAGGATGACGGCGGCATAGGCGGCGGCGGCGCAGACGCCGATCACATAGGCGCCCGTCCAGGGGACATGGAAGCCGATCTGGGCGTTCATGATGTAGGTAACGGTGACGAAGGTGTAGAACGCGCCGGGGATGAGCGGCATCCAGACGAATTTGGCCTTCTTGTTTTCAAACATCCAGATGGAGATGGCCAGGAAGGCGAACAGGGACAGCGTTTGGTTGGACCAGGCGAAGTACCGCCACAGGATCTGGAAGCCGTCCGCGTTGCTCTTTGCGAATACCAGGATGACCGCCACCAGGGCGAAGATCCCGGCGGAGAGGGTCAGGCGCTTGGCGCTGGAGCTCTGGTCGATGTGGAAGGATTCGGCGATGGAGAGGCGCAGGGCCCGGAGGGCGGTGTCGCCGGAGGTGATGGGCAGGACGATGACGCCCAGCAGCGCGATGATGCCGCCCACGCTGCCCAGAACGTCCTTGCACACGACGCCGATGGTGCTGGTGGCGATGTTGGCGGAGGCCTCCTGGAGGCCCAGGTTGTACACGCCCATGGCGCCCGCGGCCCAGACCATGGCGATGAAGCCCTCCAGGACCATCATGTTATAGAAGGTCATGCGGCCCTGGCGCTCGCTTTTCATGGTGCGGGTGATGATGGCCGTCTGAGTGGAGTGGAAGCCGGAGAGGATGCCGCAGGCCACGGTGATGAAGAAGATGGGGAGGAAGTGGTTCTCGCCGAAGTAGTCCCCGTAGGCGATGAGGCCGCCGTTCCAGTCGTCCCACAGGTTGATGAGGGGATAGCCCTTGAGGAACAGGCCGAAGAACACCCCCACGGCGGAGAACAGCAAAATTGCGCCGAAGATGGGATAGATCTTGCCGATGATCTTATCGATGGGGAAGATGGTGGCGCAGAGGTAGTAGGCGAAGATGACCCCGTAGATGACCCAGGTGGAGACGGCGGTGGCGGAGCCGGAGAAGCCGAAGAGCTGGGTGGCGGCGATGTCGCCGGGGGTGTAGATGAACACGGCGCCCACCAGCAGCAAAAGCAGGCTGCAAAAGACCTGGTACACGCCGTAAACGCCCTTGTTGCTGTACCGGCGGATCATGTTCGGCATCTGGGTGCCGCCGTCCCGCAGGCAGATCATGCCCGAGAAGTAATCGTGCATGGCGCCGCCGATGATGTTGCCCACGGGGATGGTGATGAATGCGATGGGCCCGAACAAAATGCCCTGGATGGGCCCGATGATGGGGCCGGTGCCCGCGATGTTCAAAAGGTTGATCAGCCCGTTTTTCCAACCCCGCATGGGGACGTAATCCACGCCGTCCTGCTTGGTGTAGGCAGGGGTCTCCCGGTCGTCCGGGCCGAAGACCTTTTCACAGAACCTGCCGTACAGGGCGGCGCCTCCTACCAGGATCAAAAGACCCAACAGGAAAGTTGCCATAGAACACACACTCCTTTTTTCCGCCGTCCCCCGGTGCGGGGGCGTTTCGGATGTCTGTTATTACGATAGCAGAAATGACAGGAAATGGGTGTTAAAAGAAGGGGGGATAAAGTTCAAGACCCGTTAAAGGACATGGGGCGCGGCGTAAAGGTCCCGTGAATCGGCCCGATTTCGGCAAAAAAGGTATGGCTTTCGCAGACGCGAAAGCCATACCTTGGGTCCTGCCCGGGGATCACTCGCCCTCCGCCATCCGGTACCCCACGCCGACTTCGGTGAAGAGGTACTCCGGCTCGGCGGGGTTTTTTTCGATCTTCCGGCGGATGTTGGCCATGTTTACCCGGAGGATCTGGTTGTCGCCCCCGGCCCGGGGGCCCCAGAGCTCCTTGATGATGAAATCGTAGGTCAGGACCTTGCCGGCGTATTTGGCCAGGAGCGCCACGATGCGGAACTCGCTGAGGGTCAGCTTCACGTTCTCCCCCCGGACGAGGGCCTGGTGCTTGTTGAAGTCCACCGTCAGCTCTCCCACGGTGTACGTCCCCTTTTGGGCGATCTCGTCGTTTCCGGAGGCGGTGCGGGTGTGGCGGATGGCGGTGCGGACCCGGGCCACCAGCTCGTCCGTGCCGAAGGGCTTGGTGAGATAGTCATCCGCGCCCAGGTCCAGGGCGTCCACCTTGTCCCGCTCGTGAGAGCGGGCGGAGACCACCACCACCGGCAGGCTGGACCACTCCCGCAGGCTCCGCAGGACCTCCAGGCCGTCCATGTCCGGAAGGCCCAGGTCCAGGATGATGAGGTCCGGGCAGTGGGAGGAGATCATGGACAGCGCCTCCGACCCGGTGCGGGACTGCATCGTCTCGTACCCGTGGGAGCTGAGAACGGTGGAGATGAAGTGGGAAATGCTCTTGTCATCCTCCACCACAAGGATCTTTTCACGAATATTCATTGGCGTCCTCCTCAGATAAAGGCAGGCGGAAGGAAAATTCCGCGCCGCGCTCCAGATTTTTCGCCTCCATGGCGCCGCCGTGGGCGCTGACGATGGCCATGCACACGGAAAGGCCCAGGCCCATGTTGCGCTTGCCGTCCCCCGCGGCGGTCTCGCTGTGCTTAAGCGTGCCGTCAAACAGCGTGGGCAGGACCTTGGGGGAGACGCCCTGGCCGTCGTCCGCCACCGAGAAGCGGGCGTACCGCCCCTCCTGCCGCACGGAGAGGCGGATGCAGGAGGTGGTCTTTCCGTGGAGGACGGCGTTTTCCATCAGGTTGGAAAGGACCTGCTCGATCAAGATCACGTCCATGGGGACGAAGAGCAGCGTGTCCGGCGCGTGGACGTCCACCCGGACTCCGGGGAAGCGCTTGCGGAACTTGCGCACCGTCTCTCCCAGGACCTCCTCCGCCACCTCCGGCTCCGTGGTGATGTGGGCCCGGTCGTCCCCGATGCGGGTGATGGAGAGGAGATTCTCCACGATCCGGATCAGCCACTGGGCCTCGTCCCGGGCGTCCTCCAGAAGGCTGCGCTGCTCCGCCAGGGAGAGGCTGGGATTGTCCAGCACGGCGGAGGTGGAGCCCATGATGGAGGTCAGGGGGGTGCGGATGTCGTGGGAGACGGAGCGGAGCAGGTTCGCCCGCATCTTCTCCTTTTCATTTTCGCTGCGCAGCCGCTCCTGCTGCTTGGCCTGGATGGTGAGGGTGCAGGTGATGATGGAGACCATCAAAAGCGTCAAGAACGTCAGGGGGTAGCCGGAGATGGTGAAGTTGAAGGCCCAGTAGGGATAGGTGAAGATGTAATTGATGCCCACCACGCCCGCCACCGCCGCGATCAGGCCGAAGAGGTAGCCGGTGGTCAGGCGGGAGATCAGCAGGACCGCCAGCACGAAGATGGGGGAGGCGAAGCCGTCGCTGGTGTCGGCCATCTGGAGCAGGATGCACAGCTCCGCCGCGCAGAACAATATGCCCGCGGAGATGAACAGGTCCCGCCAGGAAAAGGGGAACAGGGGCGGTCGAACGGACTTTGGCGGCTGCATGGCGAAGGACTCCTTTCCGGGACTGTGGGTCTACATCTGCCATTATAGCAGATGCGCCGTTAAAATTCCGCTAAAATCACGCGGGAGGGCCGGGGGCTTTCACGGAGGCTTAACAGGGGGGGCGGGGGGATTGTCAGCGGCTGAACGGCGGGGACTGCTATAATGGACCCATACAGAAGGACTGGCGTACAGTCCCACATGAAGGAGCGTGTATGAGATGGAGAAAGAGTTGAACGGATATCTGCGCGAGAATGAGCGCGTGCGCTGGTCGGGCCGGCCGGCGGACTTTCCGCTGCTGGAGCAGGGGACGAAATTCCAGATCCTGCGCAAGTGGATACTGACCGTGGCGCTGGCGGGGGGACTGCTGGCGGTCTACTGCTCTTCCAACGAGACGTGGAGCATGGGCTTTATCGGGCTGGTGACGCTGATCGCGGCGGCCATCGTGCTCTCGCCGTTTGTCGAGCATGCGGGCGTGAAGAAGGAACACTACTGGATCACCGACCAGCGGGCCATTTTGATGACGAGGGACAAGACCCTTTACTATATGGAGCTGGATGGCATCGACGCGTTCCAGGTGGTCAGCGGCGTGGCGAACCAGGACTGCCTGGTGCTGGGGAGCGTGCTGTTTCCCGAGATCCACAAGCAGCTCCGCTGGCGCGCCTGCCACCCCAAGATGGACCTGCAGGCCCACGAGCACCAGGACTGCGCCTTGGGGATGGTGTTTTACGGCGTTTTGAACGCGGAGGCCGCCGCCGCGCTGCTGAGCCGCCAGACCCGGGGCAAGGCGGCGTAAAAACAGGCGTTGAATATGGAAGCGGCACCGCGGAGGAATTTCCTCCGCGGTGTTTTTTTGCTCCTCAAGCCTCAAAACCGGCCTGCCGCGGTGGCATGGGCGCCCTTTGCTCCTGCGCGTTTTGGCGGAAAGACGTAGATCAGATAAACATCTTTATCTGAAGGCAAATCGCTATATCTCACAAATCGTAAAGACTTTTTCAACTTGAAAACAGTTTTCAACCCACGATACAAGCTCTAAAATAACCGCTTCCGTTTCACCGCCACAGTCATGAGAGAGGGACAAAAGCGTTTCCCAATTTTCTGGATAAACCGCTGTTCTCCCATAGTAGTCGAAATGCGGAAGAGCCGTTTGGAAAAGCGCAAACAGCTTTAACCCGTCAAAAACATCCGCATGAAGGCAGATGGAATCTTCGCACCAGTATCTGTCGCGGCGGCTGCCTTTTTGAAACTCAAAAAAGCATGTGCTATGCAATTCTCTTCTCTTGGCCTCGGTTATAAAATACTTCATTCCCGGCACCCTCAAATTTATTTTTGTCAAGCGCGCCTTGTCCGCCTGATGCGGCGCGCTCCATGTTTTCTTGATTCTAATACGCCGGTTTGTGTCTGTCAAACACAGCCGCTTTTGAAAACCGCGGCCGCCATGCGGAGAAGCGGCCGATCCGACCGTTTTGACCGGCTGGGAAAACCGCGTTTTATATGAAAATTTGGGGGCTTGTGCATGGAGGCGTGCAAGTACGGCCCGGGGGCGGGCGGGAGTGAGCGGATAAGGAGGGGGCATATGGGCGGAGACGGAACACGGCTGCGGACGTTTTGCGGGGCGTATCTGAGGACCATGGACCCGGAGCGGGCGGCCGGGGAGGCGGGCATCCGGGACGGATTTGGGATGCTGGCGGCGAAATACACCCGGAGGCGGCTCAAGGCCATGCGGGATGCGGCGGCGGGAGAGCTGCGGCGGGAGGACGCCGTGCGGCGGCTGGCGCAGATGGCCTTCGGGCGGGCCAACGACGCGGTGGGGCTGGCGCTGAAGCCCGGGGAGACGGACCCGGCGGGGCTGGACCTTTCGGCCGTGTCGGAGATCAAGGTGACGGACAAGGGCGGCGTGGAGATCAAATTCATCGACCGGGTGCGGGCTTTGGAGGCGCTGTGCGGCCTTTTGGACGATGGCGAGGACAAGGGCGCGGCGGCGCTGCTGCAGGTATTGACCGCGCCGGCCTGGGACGGGGAGGACGGGGATGCGGATTGAGCAGATGCGGCTTTCCGCCAAGCAGCAGCGGGTGATGGGCTGGTGGCGTGAGGAGCCGGACTATGAGGCCGTCATCTGCGACGGGGCGGTGCGCAGCGGCAAGACGCTGTCCATGGGGCTGTCCTTTTTCCTGTGGGCCCAGACCATGTTTGACGGGCGGCAGTTCGGGCTTTGCGGAAAGACCATCTCCTCCCTGCGGCGGAATCTGGTGGCGGAGGCGCTGCCCTGGCTGGGGCAGTTCGGGTTCCAGGTCCGGGAGAAGCGGTCTGAAAACCTGCTGAGCGTGCGGTATCTGGGACATGAGAACCGCTTTTTGCTCTTCGGCGGGCGGGACGAGTCCAGCGCGGCCCTCATCCAGGGCAGCACCCTGGCGGGGGTGCTTTTGGACGAGGCGGCGCTGATGCCCCGATCCTTTGTGGAGCAGGCGGCGGCCCGGTGCAGCGTCAGCGGGAGCCGGCTGTGGTTCAACTGCAACCCGGAGGGGCCGCAGCACTGGTTTTACCGGGAGTGGATCTTGCAGGCGGAGCGGCGGCGGGCGCTGCACCTCCATTTCACCATGGCGGACAACCCCGCATTGTCCCCCCGCATCCGGGCGCGGTACCAAAGAGCGTATACCGGGGTGTTTTACCGGCGGTTCGTGCTGGGGGAGTGGACGGCGGCCCAGGGACGGGTGTACGACTTTTTCGACCCGGAGGGAGACGCGGCGGACCCGCCGGAGGGGCCCTTCGAGCAGTGGCGCGTCTCCGTGGACTACGGGACGGCGAACCCCGCGTCCTTCGGCCTTTGGGGACGGCGATACGGCGTTTGGTACCGGGTGGAGGAGTTTTACCACGATTCCCGCAGGACGGGGCGGCAGATGACCGACGCGGAGTACGCGGCGGAGCTGCGGCGCCTGGCGGCGGGGCGGGACATCCGGCGGGTGATCGTGGACCCGTCGGCGGCCAGTTTTATCGAGACGCTGCGGCGGGAGGGGTTCCGGGTGGTCCGGGCCGACAACGGCGTGGCCGACGGCATCCGGGTGACGGCGGATCTTTTGAAGCGGCGGCGGATCGTGATCTGCCGGGGGTGCCGGGACTGCCTGCGGGAGATGGCGGCGTACTGCTGGGACGAGCGGGAGGGGCGGGACGCGCCCCGGAAGGAGAACGACCACGCCATGGACGATCTGCGCTACTTTGCCGCGGACCTGGCCCGGGGAGACGGGGACGGATTCGCGGCGACGGTGGTGGAGCGGCGGGTTTGAAGAGAGACGGAGGAGAGGCATGAGGAGATTTTGGAGCCGGGAGGCAACCGCCCCCGCGGCGGCGGTGCAGCTGCGGGCCGGGGAGCGGCATCCCTTCGGGATGCTGGGGGACTACGCGCCCCTACGGGGTGGGGAGACGCGGCTGTACCGGGCTGTGCGGGAGGCGGTGCCGGTGGTGGACGCCGCCATATACAAGCTCATCCGCATGGCGGGGGGCGTGAGCGCCGTCTGCGGCGACAAGGCTGCGGAACGGGCGCTGGGGGCGTTTTTGCGGACCGTTCCCGTGGGGCGGGGGCAGTTCGGCATCAACGCTTTTTTGGACGGGTACCTGGATTCCCTGCTGACCTGCGGGCGGGCCGTGGGGGAGATCGTGCCCGCTCCGGAGGGACGGGACATCGCGGCCCTTCTCTGCGGGCGGGTGGAAAACATCGACATACGGGAGGGAGACAGCCCCCTGGAGTTCACCATCTGGGGGCCGGACGAGCAGGGGCGGAGGGTGGAGCTGCCCTGCCAGGACTTGCTGCTGTTCACACCCTTCAACCCGGAGGCGGACAGCCCCTACGGCGTGTCGCTGCTGCGGTCCCTGCCCTTTTTGACGGACATTTTGATGAAGATCTATCACACCGTCGGCGTGAACTGGGAGCGGTGCGGCAACGTGCGGTTCGCCGTGACCTGCCCCGGCGGCGACGGCCAGGCGGAGAGCCGCAGCCGCCAGTTGGCCGGGGAGTGGTCCCGGGCCATGCAGGACGCGAAGAACGGGAGCGTGCGGGACTTTGTGGCCGTGGGAGACGTGGCCATTAAGGTCATCGGCGGCGACGCGCCCATCCTGGACAGCGCGGTGCCCGTGCGGCAGATCCTGGAGCAGGTGGTGGCCAAGACCGGCATCCCGCCCTTTATGCTGGGGCTGAACTGGAGCTCCACCGAGCGCATGAGCGCCCAGCAGGCGGACCTTTTGACCACGGAGA
The DNA here is from genome assembly GCA_023406225.1 of Bacillota bacterium. GTDB lineage: Bacteria > Bacillota > Clostridia > Oscillospirales > Oscillospiraceae > Oscillibacter. The sequence continues at coordinate 13,211 of JAEXWS010000219.1, forward strand.
TCACCGCCATCCGCCGGACATTGACCCCGGCGGTGGAGCGGGTGTGCCGACTGTGGCTGCGGATGCATGGGTATCCCTGCGGCGTGGAGGCCGTGTGGGACGACATCAATTTGCAGGACCAGGTGGAGGAGGCCCGGGCGGAGCTGTACCGGGAGCAGGCGCGGAGGATGAGGGCGGAGCGGGGGGGATAAAGAGGGGACTGCGTCCCCCCTTTAGATTCCCCCCACCAGTCTGCGGACTGGTGCGTTTGCCCCAGGGGCAAACAGGTCGAGGAATTTTCGGCAGGCGCATGTCCTGCCGAAAATGATTCGATCTCCTTCTTCCGCCTCCGGCGGAAGAACTGGGGGGACCGCTGGTCCCCCTTAGCC
>JAEXWS010000225.1 GCA_023406225.1 Bacillota bacterium
CGGCCGCGCCCTGGTTGTTGATGCGGTTCCAGAAAAACGCGAGCATGAACACAGGAACAACACAGGCCAGAATGTTGATGGCATAATACATCAAGTCGAGGATCGACTGGACTCTTACCGCAACGAAAACGCTCGCAGCGCAGTACACGACCATGGTGATCTTGCTGACGCGCAGCACCTGCTTTTCCGTGGCGTCCGGCTTGAACATGCCGAGATACAGGTCTTTGGAAACGATTGCCGCCGGGTCGAGCAGCGCCTCGCTGGCCGTGGACATGCACGCGGCCAGAACCGCGGCCGCGAACAGGCCGCCGCCTACCGGCAGGACCTTCCGGAACAGCTCAAACAGCGCATAGTCGCCATTCTCCAAACCCGGGACTTGGCTGACGGTGACGAAAACGCCCAAAACGCTCAGAACGAGGACTCCCGCGGCAACAACGCCCGCCCACACGCAGGCGCGCACAGCGGTTTTTTGGTCCTTCGCGGCAAAGGTGCGCGTATACATGGTGCTGTAAACGAAGGAGGCCAGCAGGGTCGGAAGGAATCCGGCAAAGAAGGAGGACACCGTCAGACCGGAGAAGGGATTCGGGTCCCAGCCCTCAGGCAGGCTGGCCATCAGTCCGGCCAATCCGCCCGTTGAACGCAGGCCGATCACAACTGCGATCAACAGTCCCAGCAGCGTCAGCAGCATCTGGATCAGCGTATTGGTCAGGGAGCCGGAAAGGCCGCCCATGGAAACGTACACCAGAACGACGATGGCCGCGATCGTGGACCCGATCAGGGGGGAGATGCCCATGGACATATTCAGGATAAGTGCGATGGCAACGATCTGCCCGACAAAAATCGCCAGGTCCTGCGCGATCTGCAAAACAGAATACACCGCCGCAACACGCGCGGACAGCCTTCTGCGGATGATCTCAACAAATGTGAACACCCTTCGCTTGTCGCCAAGACGCTTGACGCGTTTTGCAAAGACAAATGCAAAGACGAAGAACGCGACCGTAAATCCGAACGGATACCAAAACGCGGCCGCCAGGCCGCCGTGATAAGCGGAGCCGTACATGCCGACCAACGTGCCGGAGCCGACCCAGCCCATCACATGTCCGGCTACCAGCAGCGGTAGGGCGGTGTTGCGTCCGCCGAGAAAGAAATCCGAAGAACTGCCCTGTACTTTTTTTGAAAAAAAGAAACCGATTCCAACCATGAGAACGCAGAAAACGATAATTCCAATCCCCTCAGCCGTCATAGTCATATTCAAATCTCCTCATCTGGATATTTTCTGTATTTATAGGAAATCCAAGGATACGAGATTTCTTTGGACGATAGGCCGCAGAGGTGAAGCGCGTTCGCCCCTGCGGCCTATAAAAGCGTGTAAAATCAGCGGCCCTTGAACACAGGCGCCCTTCTCTCGGCAAATGCCTTCACGGCTTCCAGGCTGTCCTCGGTGGCCTGGCAAACCTCGCCGGCTTTCCCCTCTTCGTCCAACTGGGCCTCAAACTCGTTGTACCAGCTCTTTGCGAGAAGCAGCTTGGACTGGCCGATGGCGACGGTGGGGCCTTGGGCCAGCCGCTGGGCAAACGCCTTCGCCTCGTTCAGCAGCTCTTCCGGCGTCGTCAGGTGCGTGATCAGACCGATCGCAAGCGCCTCCTCGGCCTTGACAAGATCGCCGGTGAAGATCATTTCGGCGGCCTTGGACCAGCCGACGACTCTGGGCAGCAGGTAGGTCCCGCCATTGTCGGGGCAATAGCCCACGTTTACGTATGCCTCGCCAAACTTGGCGTTGGTGGAGCCGTAGCGGACGTCGGCAGCCAGCGCCATGTCGCAGCCGGCGCCGGCGGCGGCGCCGTTCACCGCGGCGATCACGGGCTTGGGGAAGTTCTTCAGGCTGGTCATCATATTGTGGCCCCAAACCACCCACTGAGCGCCTTCCATATCACTGTCTTCTCCGCCACTTTCGTTGACTTCGTCCCACTCGCCCAAATCAGCGCCGGAGGAGAAGCCCTTCCCCGCGCCGGTGATCACCAGCGCGCGGACCTCTGGATCGTCTTTCGCCTTGGCAAAAAAATCGTTCAATTCCTTGAGCATCGTAGAGTTGATGGCGTTTCTAACTTCGGGACGGTTCAATGTCAGGGTGCATAGGCCGTTTTCAACTTCCACCAAAATGGTTTTATACTCGCTATACATAAAATTTGACCTCCCAGTTTTATTTTGAAGACAATGCAAACTTGTCAGGATCGCGTGGCCGGAGCGCTCCGACCACGCGGCATGGCTTTCAGGGGGTGCGGGGTCCCGGTCACCAGTGGATGGTGCCTCTCTTGCGCAGACCGTTGCCGATGATGCGCAGCTGGATCTGAGAGGTGCCCTCCCAGATGCGCTCGATCCGGGCGTCGCGGTACAGCATCTCGATGGGAGACTCCTTCATATACCCCATGCCGCCGTGGATCTGCAGGCACTTGTCAACGATGCGGGCCTCCGCCTCGGTGGCGAACCACTTGCACATGGAGATCTTTTCGTTGTTGGCGCGCCCGTCGGTGGTGTTGTCGATGTCCCACGCGGTCTTGTAGGTCATCCACCGGGCGGCGTACAGCTCGGACGCGCACTCGGCCAGCATGAACTGGATCGCCTGGAAATCACCCACCGGCTTTCCGAACTGCACGCGGTTGATGGCATACTCGCGCGCCAGCTTGATGGCCCGCGCCGAATAGCCCATGGCGCTGGCGGCCATCAGCAGGCGTCCGGCGCCCAGCCATGTGTTGCTGACCTCCCATCCCTTGTCCACCTCGCCCAGGATGTTGGCGTCCGGCACCTCGCAGTCCTCCATCACCAGCTCCGCCTGGCGGTAGCCCCGGAAGCCCATCGTCTCGTGGGTCTGCCCGACCCGGAATCCGGGAGTCCCTTTTTCCACCAGGAAGCAGGTGGATGCCCGCGTCTCCGCATCGGTCACCGCAAACACGATCGCAAAGTCGGCGGTGTCCGCGTGGCTGATGAAGCGCTTCGTGCCGTTCAATATCCACTTGTCGCCCTGCTTCACCGCGGTCGTCTTGATGTTGCCCGCATCCGAGCCCGCCTCGGGCTCCGTCAGCGCGAAGCACTCGTGCTTCTCGCAGTTCATGACCGGATACAGGAACCGCTCCCTCTGCTCCTCATTGCAGTTCATCAGGATCCCCGAGGGCTGGGGGACCATGGAGGCCATGGCGCCGGACACCGTCGAGGTCAGCGCTTCCCACATGATGATGTGCGCCAGGGCCCCATACCCGCCGCCGCCGACCTCCTCGGGCATCTCCAGTCCCACCAGGCCGGCTTCCAGCGCCTTCTTCTCGATCTGCTTGATGATCTCCTCGGGAAGTCCGTCCTCTTCCTCGCACTGCTTCTCATACGGGAGCAGTTCCTTTTCCGCAAACTGCCTGGCAGTCTGCTGCAGCATTTTCAGTTCATCATTCAGCGCAAATTCCATAAAGCCGCCTCCTAAATTTTATTTGTTCTCTTTTCGCGGACATAACGCCGCGGGGACCTCTCTCACTTGAGCAGGCCGTTGCATACCATGATCCGCTGCAGATCGTTCGCTCCTTCGATCTGCTCGCCGATGACCACGTCGCGGTACAGCCGCTCCACCTTGAACTCGTCCATCACCCCGTAGGAGCCGTGGACGGACACGCCCTTGCGCACCACCTCCATCGCGGTATCGGTCACGAAGAGCTTCGTCAGGGCGGACTCTCTGTTGAACGATTCCATGCTCGTCATGTGCTCCAGCAGGTAGCCCAGGCGGTACACCAGCCAGCGGGCCGCCTCCACCTTGGCGGCCATGTCCGCGATCTTCAGCTGGACGGCCTGGAACTTGCTGATCGTCTTATCCCGGTAGGGCTTGCCCAGCGCGTATTTCACCGCTTCATCCAAAGACGCCTGCATGACGCCCAAAAACAGCGTGCTCATCCCCAGCTTGCCGCACGCGATGCCGTGCTGCAGGACCGGGAAGCCTCTTCCCTCCTCGCCCAAGAGATCCTCGGCGGGGACCTTCACATCGTTCAGGAAGATATCGTAGGCGCGGCTGCCCCGCAGGCCGATCTTGTGCCAGGGCTCCGACAGGGAATACCCTTCGCACATCTTCTCCACGATGAACGCCGACGTTCTGCCCACGCTGCCCTCTTCGTTGGCGAAGATCACGATCGGGCCGTTCAGGTCCGCGTTGGAGATGAACCGCTTCACGCCGTTCAGGATGTACGCGCCGCCCTCTTTCCGGTATGTGGTCGCCACCTGCTTAGGGTCCGAGCCGGTGCCGGGCTCCGTGAACGCGAAGGACAGGATGCTGTCTCCCCGGCAGGCGGGGACCAGATACTTCTTCCGCTGCCCGGCGTTGCCGAACTTATCGATCGCGCTCATGCCCAGATAGTGCACGGACAGCATCAGCGCCACGCCGGAGGACGCTTTCGCGATCTGCTCCAACGCGGGGGGATAGGCCGTGTAGCCCGCGCCGGACCCTCCCAGCTCTTCCGGATAAGGAAGCCCAAACAGCTCCAGCTCCTTCAGCTGCTTCATGATCTCGTCGGGGATCCGGTTCTCCTCGTCGATCTGCTTCCCCAGAGGCTCGATGACGGTCTCCGCAAGCTCCTTCACCATTTTCTGGATCAGCGCCTGCTCCTCGTTCAATTCAAATATCATTTGCTTCACTCTCCTCAGATGATAAAAATGGTTATTCTTGAATTAGTCCACCAGCTCCAGAACGGTCGCCATGGAGGGGCCGCCGCCAACGCAGAGGCTGGCGACGCCCGTCTTCTTTCCCCTGCGCCTGAGTTCTTGAAGCAGTGTCACAATGATGCGGATGCCCGTGCACCCGACCGGGTGGCCGATGGCGATACCCGATCCGTGGGCGTTTACCTTGTCCATGGGCAGCTTCAGTTCTCGGTTCACCGCGAGGAACTGCGCCGCGAACGCCTCGTTGATCTCGTAGTAATCCACATCGTCCAAGGTCATATTCAGCTGCTGCAGCGCCTTGGGGATCGCATATGCCGGACCAATGCCCATGATTTCCGGCTTCACGCCGTAGGCCACGGTGTTCAGCACCCGTGCAATGGGCCTCAGCCCCAGCTCCGCCGCTTTTTCCTCGGACATCAGCACCAGCGCCGCGGCGCCGTCGTTGACGCCGGAGGCGTTGCCCGCTGTGACGGTCCCACCCTCGGCCTTGAACGCGGGCTTCAGTTTCTGGAGCGCTTCCATGGTCTGCCCCGCCTTGGGATGTTCGTCCTTGCTGACGGTCACTTCGCCCTTGCGCGTTTTGATGACGACCGGAACGATCTCTTCATCGAAAATGCCGTTCTCCCGTGCCGCGGCCGCCCGCTGGTGGCTGAGAAACGCCAGCTCATCCTGCTCTTCTCTGGTAATGTGGTACTGCTCCGCCAGATTTTCCGCCGTCATGCCCATGTGATAGTTCAGCATCGCGTCATGAAGGGCGTCATGCAAAAGGGAGTCCTCCATCACGATCTTCCCCATCTTGGTCCCGCGCCGGCTGTTCATCAGCAGGTGGGGAACGTTGGACATGCTTTCCGTTCCCACAGCCAGAACGATCTCCGCCTTACCCAGACTGATCGAATTACAGGCCAGTTCATATGCCCGCATTGCGGATGCGCACTGCTGGTCGACGGTAGATGCGGTACCGCTGGCGGGACAGCCCAATTTCAACTGGATCTGTCTGGCCGGGTTGCCCTTCAATCCAGCCTTGTATACCGCGCCGCACACGACCTCCTCGATCTGGCTGCTGCTGACGCCGGATCGTTTCAGCGCGGCCTCCACTGCAATAAGTCCCAACTCAACGGCGGTGAGGGGAGAGAGCGCTCCCAGCATATCTCCCACCGGGGTACGGGCGTAACCGACAATGACTGGCGTTGGCATGCTCTTGCTGTTCACAGTGTTATCCTCCTTCAAAATTGTGAATTTCGACAATTTACGATGGTGCCGACCGAATGTTTTGATTCACTCTGCCCGTTTTATAAAACAATTCCCGTGCCAAATTGCAAAGCAGCCTCCGCAAAGCGCCCAGAATATTGTCGAAATTATGGACGGAAGTTCCTGGAAAACGCCGCTTTATCGGCATTTTTTGAATCCTTTTCCCCATTCAAAAATTTTTATCCTTCTTCCTGAAGGGCCGCGCGGAATTTTCACCGAGCGCAAAAACATTCCTAAAAAGTGTAGCTACACATGTATCGATTTTACATGTGTAGCTACAACTTGACTTTACCAAAAAATATGGTAAAGTATTTCTATCAAAAGTTGTTTTTAGAATGATATTTGTTGGAAATGCCAAAATTACGTTTCTTTTTGAGATGCGCAATGGTGTTTATTACGGAAGCATGGTACGTTCTTTTCGCTTTTAACACGACGAAAGCAGGGGTCACACAATGGACAACGATACAATTGACCGCACAGATTTTTCACAGCAAACACACATGCACGACGCCCCCAATCCCATCCAACGCGCGGATATCGCCAACTCCTGGCAGCGCTCCGAGGCGCTTGGCGCACGAACGAATCAAATATCGCCGCGATATCAAATAAAGCGCTTTATGATGCGGAACCTTTTAAAAGAAAAGCATGACTTTATCTCTTTTTGCTTGCCCTACATGAAGGCGCTCTTCCCGGGTGAGAAAAAGGCCGACTTCGCACTGGGGCTCACAGATGAAAAGGGGATCTTGCTGAAGGTTTTCTCCGGCGGAGAACTTGGGGCCAAGCTTGCCGCCCTGGGCTTCAAGGAGGCGGTGGACTGGTCCGAGCGGAGCGCGGGGACCAACGGGATCGGCACGGCCCTCATTTTGGGAAAAGCCTTTCAAACATTTGAAACGGAGCATTATTGCCGCTGTTTCCACGGTCTTACCAGCACCGGCGTACCAATTTACGACGAGGGTCAGTATGTCCAGGGTATTTTGTGCATGCTGGTCCCCGCCGGCACATCCGATCACAGTCTTGGAATGCTGAACACGGCGTGCCTCGCGATCCAAAACAAGCTGAAGCTGCGCATCACAAGGCAGGAAATGCAGATCGTCTCCAACTACCGCGACGCGATCCTGTATTCCAGCCACAGCGCCGTTATCTCCGTCAACCGTTCCGGAAAGATCCTGATGCTGAACCAGCCCGCGATCCGGCTGCTGCACCTTCCTCCGCAAGAGATCTGCACCGAAAATTTCCTGCTGGACCTTCTGCCCTCCGACAACGAGGGCCTGAAGGATATTTTGTACAATCACACAAGCGATACCGACGCGTCGATCGTCGTCCATACCCGGAAAGGGGCCATACGATGCAAGGTCAACACGGCCACCGTGAAGCCGTGCACGCGGCACGAGGGCGGCATCGTCCTGTCCTTTGACGTCATCGAGACCATCAAAAACAACACGGAGGCGGCCGTGGCGGTGGAGTCCACCGAATACAAAAGTTTCAACAACCTCATTGGCAAAAATCCCAAATTCGTTGAGCAGATCGCGCTTGCGAAAAACGCCGCCTTATCGGACGCCAACGTGCTTCTTCTGGGCGAGAGCGGCACGGGAAAGGACGTATTCGCCCAGGCGATCCATACGTATAGCAGCCGGGCAAACAACCGCTTTTTCGCCATCAACTGCAGCGCCATGCCCCGGGATCTGATCGCCAGCGAGTTATTCGGATATGCGGAGGGGTCCTTTACCGGCGCAAAAAAGGGAGGGACTCCCGGTAAGTTCGAATATGCAAACAACGGCACGATCTTTTTGGACGAGATCGGCGATATGCCTCTGGACCTCCAAGGCCATCTCCTGCGAATCATCGAGAACCGGACGGTGCAGCGGATCGGCGCGAACAAGTCCATTCCTCTGGATGTCCGAATCATCGCGGCAACCAACCAAAACCTGCAGCAGGCCGTGCAGAAAGGAACCTTCCGCCAGGATCTGTATTACCGCCTCAATGTCATCACGATCCGCATGATCCCTCTGCGCGAGCGTTTGGACGATTTAAAGGAATTGTCCTGCTATTTTTATTCGACCTTGACAAGCAGCCTGCGTCCGCCGGCCAACCCCATCGCGGACACGTTTATCCAGGTCCTGCAAAATTATGATTTTCCCGGCAATGTCCGCGAACTGCGGAATATCGTTGAGCGCAGCATGGCCATGTATCCCAACCGGGTTTTGGACGCCTCCTGCCTGCCTTTTGATGATCTTTTCAACACGGCTTCCGCCCTTCCCGAAAAAGAGTCCCCCCAGACGGTCCCCACGGACGGCGAGGACCGCTCGGGCGACCGGGAGCGCGTTTATTTCCTGCTTGTCAAAAACAAGGGGAACGTCAGTAAAACAGCGCAGGAGATGGGGATCGCCCGCACTACCTTGTATCGAAAAATGGAGCGGTACGGCTTGAGCAAGACCTTTAAGCTGATGTAAATCAGCGGCCGCCCAGGCGCGGCGCATTCCTCACCCGCTTTTCAGCCGCGTCCAAAAAAGGGGGCTGCCGTCTGCACAGCGCAGACGGCAGCCCCCTTTCCCTTACCGGAGCCACAGCCCTCCGGCGGGCTTCCCCTCCCTTTCCGCTGCCGCCGGTTTTTCGCCGCCGCATACGGCGGCTTTCTTTAAAACCCAGACACATGGCCGGCGACGGCCACCTCCGCAGGACGGGCGTTCCCTGCATCCGTTATCTCCGGCATATCCGCCACGCTTTCCGGTCCCTGGCGGCGGGCCGCCTCACCGCAACGCCGCTCGCTCCCCAGGGACCGCCGGGCCATACCGGCCCGGCGGAGAGAAAAGTGGAAAGATTTCATTGACAATCATTCAAAAAATGATTATCGTTTTAATACGCTGAAATTGGTGCAAATACGATCCAACACACAAAGCCCGGCGAATGTCTGAGCATGTCATGACAAAGGAGAAGAAATGACAAACAAAAGAAACGACAAAACTTATCTGGAACTGTTCAGTTCACTGTCCCAGAAAAACCGCAAAAATATCTCCGAGACCCTGTTTGAACGGCTGAGGGACGCCATCCTCTGCGGAGACCTGCCCTCCGGGTATATGTTTCCCAATGAGAACGAGCTCTGTCAGGCGCTGAACATCGGGAGGGGCTCCCTGCGGGAGGCCTATGCGTCGTTGGAGACCCTGCATTTGATCACACGTAGCAAGAGCGGGACCTGTGTAAACGACCAGCAGGAGATCCAAAACGACATGAATTTTAAGGCCATCGCACAGCTCTCAGACGTAAAGGAGCTCTCGGAGTACCGGATGATCATCGAAGTGGGCGCTGTGCAGCTGGCTGCGCAGAATATAAGGCCGGATGAGATCGCCAAAATGGAGAAGATTTTCGCAGCCATGCAGAATGATCTGGACGACCCCATCCGCCTGTCGCAGTATGATTTTGATTTTCATTCCCTGATGATCAAGGCCGCGCGCAACCAGCTCCTCACCATCTCCTTCCATACGATCCGGGCGGTTTATGAGGAATTCACAGAGACGGTGTTTGCCAGCGGCTATGCGGAGCAGTCTCTTCTGGACCACGGGGCCATCCTTGACGCCCTTCGGATACACGATCCGGATCTTGCAGCGGAGATGATGAAGCGGCATCTGCTGAGCGTGGAGAAATTTCGTTCAAAGCCCTGAGTCCCGCTGTCCCGGTTTGGCCGAGGCCCTGAACAAAGGCGGTCAAAATACCCAAAAACGCATAAATATCCTGTGAACTTTGCGGGATTGACAAAAAGGGACAATGGGCCTACTCTTTTGTTGTAGGTTGTATGACAAGATACATCATACAAACGAAAATGAAAGGAGTCTTGCGCTTTATGGAAACGAAAGTCCCAAAGACGGACGGGCGGGGTTTTCCCTCCGGCATGTACCTGAACCAGGATCACCCCATGGACCGGACTCAGTGGCTGGAGGACACTTTCCCGGAGTGGGGTACTTTTCTGAATCAGCAGATCGAAAATTATGAGGTCCCGAAAGGCCAGGTGAGCCTGTGGTGGTGCGGCGGTCCCTCTTGGGTCATCAAGACCGACGAGGGCGGCCTTTTCATGCTGGATCAATACTGCGGCCCCTCTATGTATACGGAGCTGTATTACTGCGGCGTATGCAAGCAGGCGGGGGCGGACAGCATCAACTGGATCCGGCTGAACCCCCAGGTCATCGACCCCTGGCAGTTCCGCCATGTCGACGGCGTGTTCTGCACCCATGCCCACCAGGACCACTGCGACCTGTATGCGGTCAAGGCGCTGCTGAACACCACGGACGCGCCGTTCTACGCGCCTCCCGTGGCTGTTGAGAAGCTGAAGGGCTTCGGCGTGCCTGATGAACGCATCGTTGTGGCGAAGGTCGGTGATTCCATCAAGGTCAAAGGCGCGGAAGTGGACATCCTGATCTGCTACGACCAGACAGCGATCAAAACCGGCACCGGAGACGCCGTGCTGCCCTTTGAGCAGGCGGCATGCTGCTATCTGTTCAAGACCAGCGCGGGCAATATCCTGTTTATGGGCGATACCTGGTATCACGACGGCTACGTGGCCATCGCCCAGAAGTATGATATCGACGTGGCGATCTTCGACATGGGCTGCAACGCGCCCGGCGCCACCGACAAGATGACCCCGTACGACTGCGCCCGCGTGGGGCAGACGCTGAAAGCGAAGCTGCTGATCCCCGATCACTATGACAACTGGGCGAACACGGCCGGCGACCCCGAGCTGCTTGTCGACCAGTTCACGCGGATCGTCCACGAGAACACCCCGGAGATCAAAACGATGATCATGCGCTGCGGCGGCCGCTTCAACTATCCCGCGGACAAGGATAAGGGCCGCTACCGCTATCCGGACGGCAGCGAAAACTACGATTTCAGCAAGTCCAATTTTTCCAAGCATTGAACGGGACGGAAATATAATCGTGTGAAAAGAGAGGACGCTTCTATGTTGAAAAGAACACTTGCTACCGCTCTGGCGCTGGTAATGAGCCTGTCCCTGGCCGCGTGCGGCAGTCCCGCCGCCACCACTCCGGCGGAGGGCTCCGACGGTTCCTCTGAGCCCTCCGGGAAAAAGCAGGTCCTGAACCTGACCATCGGCGCCGGCCATTCCGCGGGCTCCATGGAATACATCGATTCCCTGGATCAGTTTTTCAAGCCCGAAGTGGCTTCCCGGGTCGCCGCCGAGACCGACTACGAGATCCAGTGGACGGACGCCTACGGAACGGTGGCCGGCCTTTCTGAGACGCTGACGGCCACCCAGGACGATTTGATCGATTTTTGCGCGGTCACGCTGTCCCCGGTCTCCGGCCAGCTGCCCTATCACCAGTTCAGCATTTACCTGCCCTTCTGCACCGGCGACGATGAGATCTGCCTGAAGGCCTCGAAGCAGGTCTATGACGAATTTTCCACGGAGCTGGTCGCTTCCCTGGAGAGCGATTATAACTCGAAGCTGCTGTCGATCATGGTCCTGGACTCCTATGAGATCTTCTCCGACCGGCCCATGACGACCCTGGCGGATCTGAACGGCGCCAAGATCGGCGGCTCCGGAAGAAACCTGCTTTGGCTGGAAAATACCGGCGCGGTGCCCGTGCAGTCCAATATGGGCGACGGATACACCTCGCTGCAGACCGGCCTCATCAACGGCCAGTTTGCGGCGCCCCATTGGGCGATCAAAGCGAATTATCAGGATATCTGCAAATATGCCACGGACATGGGCATTGATTCCACCGCCGGCGTGATCCTGATCGCAAACGTGGACAAGTGGAATTCTCTTCCCGCCGAGGTGCAGAAGATCATTACGGAGGTTTCCGGAGAGCTGGAGACCTATCACCTGGAATACACCGAGTCCTGCCGTCAAACCGCATACGACACCTTTACGGCTGCGGGCGGGACCATCGTGAGCATGTCCGCGGAGGAGCAGGCGAAGTGGCTGGCGGCAGTCCCCAACATCCCGGATACGGCGACCGAGCTTGGCGAGACCGGCCTGAAGATCCTGGAGCGGTATGTTGAGATCTTAAAAGACGACTACGGCGTCGATATCCCCCGCGAGTGGACCTTTTAACCCTGATATAGATCCATAGATACATCATGAACGCAAGGCTGCAGGCTGGTATGAGCGATCGGAAACGGCCAGCCTTGCAGCCTTGCTGCAATGACCCTGAACAGGCGGCCATCGTTCGCCGAGGAAGGTAGCTTATGAGTTTGATAAGAAAGATCAATGAGATCCTGCAGAAAATCGCAAAATTTCTGACCTTTTTAGGTGGACTCATGCTGATCGTCATGATGCTCATCACGACGGCAGATGTGATCCTCCGCACTTTTTTCGGTTCCACCATTCAAGGCGCGTCTGTGATCGTCAGAAACCTGCTGATCGTCGCGATGTTCCTGGGGCTGCCCTATGTCACGTTCACCAAGGGCCACACCCGGTCGGAGGTGATCTATGCGCGCGGGTCGGCCCGCGTCAAGATGATTTTGGACATCCTTGCCTACGGCATCGGCGCCGTCCTGTTTTTTTTGATGTCCTACAGCCTGATCGGTCCTGTGATGAAGGCCTTTGCGACAAATCAGTTCGATTCGGAGGGGACCTTCATGATGTCTCTGGCTCCGTTCTATGTCCTTTCCCTGTTTGGCGCGATTTTCTCCCTGTATGCGGCGCTGTACAACTTCGTTGTAATGCTTATGGACGCCGTTCGGAACAGGAAAGGAGCTGAGCAGAAATGAATGCCAGTATTGTTATCGCGCTGGTGACGGTCGCGCTGTTGGTGGTCCTGATCTTCTGCGGCGTCCATATTTCGTTCTCGCTGATGTCCCTGAGCTTTTTGGGCATTTATCTGGTGACGAAAAATTTGAACAGCGCGCTGAGTATCATCTCCACGACGTCTTTTAACGCGATACGGACATACACATATTGCGTCATCCCCCTCTTTATGCTGATGGGCACCATCATGGCGGTATCCGGTTCGGCAGGGGACCTGTTCAAATTTGCCAACCGGATGCTGCGAAAAGTGCCCGCCGGTCTGGCGGCGGCCACAGTGATCGGCAACGCGATCTTCGCGGCGGTGACCGGCGTCAGCGTGGCATCCGCCACGGTGTTCAGCCAGATCGCCATCCCCGAAATGAAGAAATTCAAATATGACGCCAACTTTGCCACCGGCATCGTGTGCGGCTCATCCAACCTGGGCATGATCATCCCGCCCAGCCTGTTCTTCATCGTTTACGGCACCGTCGCGCAGGTGTCCATCGGCAAGCTGTTCGTGGGCGGCGTTCTTCCCGGCGTCCTGATGGCGGTGATCTTCATCGCCTACGCCTCCGCCTACGGCTGGAAGCACCCGGAGCTGATCGGACTGGACGCGCAGCATAAGCCGCTGTTCCAGGAGACCGTTCCCCTGACGAAAACGAAAGCCACCATGATGGCGCTGCCCATCTGCCTCCTGATCATCGTTGTCCTGGGCGGCATCTGGGGCGGATTTTTCACCCCGACGGAAGCCAGCGCCATCGGCTGCGCAGGCGCGTTTATCATCGCTCTGGGGAAACGCTCCCTGAAGCCGCGGAATGTGATCGATCTTCTGATCGATACCAGCAAATCCAGCGCCGGGATCCTTTTGCTGCTGGTCTCCGCGCAGATGTACAGCCGCCTGCTGTCCATCAGCGGCGCGGTCAGCTGGATATCCACATCCATCTTGAATGCGGCGCTGCCGCCCTGGCTTTTGATCGCGATCTTCCTGCTGCTGGTCCTGGCCCTTGGATGCGTGATCGACGGAAGCTCCATTATTTTGCTCACCACGCCGATCATCCAGCCGGTCATCACAAGCCTTGGCTTTGATCAGGTCTGGTGGGGCGTCATCCTGGTGATCGCGGTATGCATTGGGCAGATCACGCCGCCCTTCGGCACCATCATATTCGCCTGCAAGAACGTCTTGGGCGATATGGTCGAGGTCGGGACGATCTTCAAGTATGCGGCGCCGTATATCCTTTTGATGATCCTGACGATCCTCATCCTGTTGGTGTTCCCGGGGGTAGTCCTCTGGCTTCCCAGTATGATGTGACGCGCGGGAGAAAGGAGAGCTGTTTTGTACAAAAGTGCTGACTTGCTTATGGGCGGCCACAGCGGAGAGAGCCGATCCCTTCTGAAGTCCATGGGTTATACGGATGACGAGCTGAACGAGCGTCCGGTCATCGGGATCGCAAATTCCTGGAGCACGGTGGTCCCGGGACACTATAATCTGCGGGAACTTGCGAAATTCGTGGAAAAAGGCATTTACCGCGCGGGGGGAACGGCTGTTGAATTCGGCGTGATCTCCGCCTGCGACGGGATCGCCAACGGGCACGACGGAATGAAATACATCCTTCCCTCCCGGGAGGTGATCTGCAATTCCGTTGAGATCGAGGCCAAGGCGCACCGGTTGGACGGTCTGATCCTGCTGGCGTCCTGCGACAAGATCATTCCGGGGATGCTGATGGCCGCGGCCAGAGTGAACATCCCGGCGATCCTGGTAAACGGAGGGCCGATGCTGGGCGGAGAGACGTTTGACGGACGCGCCTCGGACGCGACCTCCAATGACGAGGCGCTGGGAATGTATCAGGCGGGAAAGATCTCAAAGGAAGCTCTGCGGCAGGTGGAGGACATCTGCTGCCCGGGCTGCGGCTCCTGCTCCTTTTATGGGACCGCCAACACGATGGCCTGCGTCTCCGAGGCGCTGGGGATGAGCCTGCCGGGAAGCGCGCTGATCCCCGCGGTTTACGGGGCCCGCAGGCAGGCCGCCTTCGACGCCGGCGTAAAAATCTGCGATCTGGTGCGAAAGGATATCAAGGCCCGGGATATCCTCACCGAGCGCGCGCTCTATAACGCCGTCCGCGTGGTCCAAACGACCAGCGGCAGCACCAACGCCGCTCTGCATCTCAGCGCCATCGCCCACGAGGCGAAGATCCCCGTGCGCGTGATGGACCTCTTCCGAACGCTGTACGCCACCACGCCGATCCTGGCAAAAGTGAACCCCTCGGCCAGCTATGACATGGAGGCGTTCCACCGGGCCGGCGGCATCCCGCGGGTGATGCGCTGTCTGGAGGAGCTGATCGACGGAGACGCCATGACCTGCACGGGGAAAACCGTGCGTGAGAACCTGGCGGCCTGCCGTTGTGTTTACAGGGAGGACCCGGAGTTGATCCGCAGCCGGGACAGGGCTTACCATGACCGGGGCGGCATCGCCATCCTCCAGGGCAATCTGGCGCCGCTGTCCGCCGTCACAAAGCCCGGGGCATATGCGCCGGAGCTCCGCCATTTCGTCGGTCCCGCCCAGGTATTCGACCGGGAGGAGACAGCCAACGACGCCATTTTGAACGGGGCGGTCAAGCCGGGCAGCATCGTGGTGATCCGGTATGAGGGCCCCAAAGGCGGTCCCGGGATGCGGGAGATGTACAAGGCGATGAAATACCTCTATGGACGGGGACTGGCGCAGTGTACCGCATTGGTCACGGACGGCCGGTTCTCCGGGACCAACAACGGCTGCTTTGTGGGGCACGTCTCGCCGGAGGCCGCCGAGGGCGGACCCATCGCGCTCGTGGAAGACGGCGACGAGATCGAGATCGACGTGGACAGCGGCAGGCTGCTCCTCCACGTCAGCGATGAGGAATTGGAGCGGCGCAGGGCCCTGTGGAGCCCGCCGCAGCTGGATATCCCGGACGGATATCTGCGCCTCTACGCAAAGAATGCGTCCTCGGCGGACCAGGGGGCCATCCTTCAATGACCGTATTCGGATTGAATCTTTGATACAGGAGGGAACATGGTGGAAAAGCACCCGGAATACTACGTGGGAGATCATGTGATCACACCCCACCACACGGCTTTCTTCGTGGCGGACCTGGAGGAGAGCGTGCAGTTTTATCAGGATGTCTTTGGATTCGAGGTCCTGTACTACGCGGCGGTCGCATGCGCCAACGAGCGCCTTGCGATGATGCGCTGCAAAAACTTTTATCTGGAGCTGCTCTGGGTCCCCACGAACACGCTGGAAGACCTGCGCGCGAAATATCTGCAGGTCGACCATCACTTTGCGATGCTCGTGGACGACGTGGAGGAGACGAAGAGGAAGCTGCTGAAGCATCCGAAAGTCACCTGCGAGGAGGCGGAGATCCGGGACGTGCCGGATCTGGGGGACATGGACGCGCGGGTGACATTTTTCCGCGGCATCAACGGAGAGCGCTTTGAAATTATGCAGAATGTGAGAGCGCGGGCCTAAGCCTCCTGCGCGGCGGACGAGACGGCGCATCGATTTGGAAAGAGGGTTTTATTTATGTATCAGCAAAAAGATATCCACACTGTTTTACTTGCCGGCGCGGGGGTAATGGGGTCCTCATTCGCGCAGATTTTTGCAAAAAGCGGCTATGACGTGATCTTGTACGATGTGGCCGCACCGGCTTTGGACAAAGCGCGCAGCCTGATCGACGTGAACCAAAAGGCGCTGATCGATCAGGGAAGCATTACGCAAGAGGAATCCGCGGCGGTGCTGGGCCGCATCACGATGACGACCTCCAAGGAATACTTCCCCGTGATCGACTTCGCGCTGGAGGCGACGGTCGAAAACATGGAGATCAAGCACGCCTTTTTCCAGGAGCTTTCCGCGGCGGCGAAGGAGGACGCGATCTTGTGCACCAACACCTCCGGGATGTCCATCACAGAGATCGCCAAAGCGGTGCGGCACCCGGAACGTTTCGCGGGCATGCACTGGGTGAATCCGCCGCATCTGATCCCCCTGGTGGAGGTCATCGCCGGGGAGCAGAGCTCCGAAGCGGCCATGGAGGCGGTCTACGACGTGGCGCTGAGCCTGGGCCAAAAGCCGGTCCGGGTGTATAAGGACCCCACCGGGTTCATCCTCAACCGCCTGCAGTACGCCATCGTCCGGGAGGCGTTCCACTGCGTGGAGATGGGGTACGCGAGCATCGAGGATGTGGACAATGTGGTGAAGTACGGCCTCGGGATGCGGTACGCATGCATCGGCCCCTTCGAGACGATCGACTTTGGCGGCATCGATATATTCAACCATGTCGGCAGCTACATGTTCGATACCCTGTGCAACGACGGCGGCGTGCCCAAACTTTTGCGGGAAGCATATGAACAAGGAAAATACGGCGTGAAAAACTGCCGGGGATTCTACGATTACAGCAACGGCAAGGACGCGGAGGCGATCAAAAAGCGCGACGAGGCGTTTATCGCCGTCTCCAAAGCCCTGCTGGGCGGTGAAAACGCGTGACCGCCGCACCTTTGCCAAAGGAGAACGCGCCATGGGCCTGATCTCCGGCATTCAGGCGGTCCACGCCGTAAAAAGGCTGAAGGCCGGCAAGCGGGCAAAGCTCTCCTATGGGCAGGCGGCAGACCTGGCCATCGATCTGCTGGCCGCCAAGCAGGCGCTGCCGCCGCCGCAGTTTGACGCCTTATACGCATTCTTCAGGACCTGCCAGGCCGACAAAGAGAAGGCCGAGGTCGACGGTGCACAATATGATCAAATGGTGCGGGACATTCTTGAAAAGGCCGGCCGGATCACGGGCGGCAAAAGCTGCGATGAAAGCGGAACGCCGTTTTTAAAGCCGGTCTTTGCGGACGGCGGGCGCGCTTGAGGAACGCGGCGGCCGCGGGGCCTCATGCGGCGGGCGGCCGGAAGGGCGCCGCACGCTTGCACGGCATTTATTTTGATGATATCATAGACGGGCCGGGCCAGCGCGGGGCGGAGGAGGCCATCCGCCCCCGCGCAGAGTTCCCATCGCCCCCGGCGGAGGGGCCGGCTTGAACGCTGCTTTGCGGGTGAACACAGTCCGTGGACGCGCCTCGCCCCGCCAGCGCGGGGGGCGCTTCACCGCTCCGGGGTCAAAACGGCGCGGAAACAGCGGGGCCCGTCGGCAAATACGCGATAAAACGGCCTGTTGATCGTCTTCCGACCAGCAGGCTGCTTTTATGCGCGGCCCGGGCGCATGTCCCGCTCGGGGGCGACCGCCGCGTAAAAAGGAGAACGCCTTACAACATAAGGAGGAAAACATATGTCAAAAAAGATCGAGATCATGGACGGGAACCAGGCGGCGGCGTACATCTCATACGCCTTTACGGAAGTGGCGGGGATCTTCCCCATCACGCCCTCCTCTCCCATGGCGGAGTATGTGGACGAGTGGGCGGCCAACGGGAAGAAGAACCTGTTCGGCCAGCCGGTCCAGGTGGTGGAGATGCAGTCCGAGGGCGGCGCCGCCGGAACGGTCCACGGCTCCCTCCAGTCCGGCGCCCTGACCACCACTTACACCGCGTCCCAGGGCCTGCTCCTCATGATCCCCAACATGTATAAGATCGCCGGAGAGATGCTGCCGGGGGTGTTCCACGTCTCCGCCCGGACCCTCTCCGCCCACGCCCTCTCCATCTTCGGCGACCACTCCGACGTGATGGGCGTGCGGTCCACGGGCTTCTCCCTGCTGGCGGCCTCCTCTCCCCAGGAGGTGATGGACCTGGGCGCCGTGGCCCATCTGGCCGCCATCCACTGCCGGATGCCCTTCCTCCACTTCTTCGACGGGTTCCGCACCTCTCACGAGATCCAGAAGATCGAGGCCCTGGACTATGAGGACCTGCGGCCCCTGGTGGACATGGACGCCCTCCGCGCCTACCGCAGGCACTCTTTGAACCCCGAGCACCCCGCCACCCGGGGGACCACCGTGAACCCGGACATCTTCTTCCAGTGCCGGGAGGCCTGCAATGACAAATTCGCCTCCATCCCCGCCGCTGTGGAGCACTATATGCAGGAGGTGGGCAGGCTCACCGGCCGCACCCACCACCTGTTCGACTACTACGGCGCCCCGGATGCGGAGCGGGTGGTGGTCCTGATGGGCTCCGCCGCCGAGACCGCCAAGGAGACGGTGGATCATCTGACCGCCAGGGGCGAAAAGGTGGGCCTTGTCAACGTCCACCTGTACCGCCCCTTCTCCGCCGAGCACTTCCTCTCCGCCGTCCCCGCCTCCTGCAAGCGCCTGGCCGTGCTGGACCGCACCAAGGAGCCCGGTGCCATGGGCGAGCCGCTGTATCAGGACATCTGCACCATCTATCACCAGCGCGGCCTTCCCATGGACATCGTGGGCGGCCGGTACGGCCTCTCCTCCAAGGACACCACGCCGGGACAGCTCCTGGCGGTGTTCGACAACCTCAAGCAGCCCCAGCCCAAACATAATTTCACCATCGGCATCGTGGACGATGTGACCCACACCTCCCTGCCCGTGACGGAGGAGATCGAGACCTCCCCCGCCGGCCAGACCAGCGCGGAGATCTGGGGCATGGGGTCCGACGGCACCGTGGGCGCCAACAAGAACTCCATCAAGATCATCGGCCAGGCCACAGACCTGTACTGCCAGGCCTATTTTGTCTACGACTCCAAGAAGTCCGGCGGCCTGACCCAGTCCCACCTGCGCTTTGGAAAAGCGCCCATCCGCTCCCCGTACCTGGTCCGCTCCGCGGACTTCGTGGCCTGCCACACCCCCTCCTATGTCCAGAAATACGACATGGTGAAGGACCTGAAAGAGGGCGGCACCTTCCTTTTGAACTGCGGCTGGGACATGGAGGGTCTGGAGAAGAACCTCCCCGCCTCCATGAAGCGGGCGCTGGCCGCCAAGGGCGCCAAGTTCTACACCATCGACGCCATCTCCATCGCCCGCAGGCTGGGCCTTGGCAGCCGGACCAACACCATTTTGCAGGCCGCCTTCTTCAAACTCACCGGCGTCATCCCCATCGACCAAGCCGTGTCCGAGATGAAGGAGGCCATCCACAAGACCTATTACAAGAAGAAGGGCCAGGCCGTGGTGGACATGAACAATGCCTCCATCGAGCACGGCATCAGCGAACTCACCCAGGTCCCCATCCCCGAATCCTGGCGCACCGCCCGGGACGAAGCCGCCGATGACGCCGCCCCCGCCTTCATCCGGGACGTGGTGTCCGTGATGAACCGGCAGGAGGGCGACGCGCTGCCCGTGTCCGTCATGAAGGAATACGGCCTGGAGGACGGCACCTGGCCCTCCGGCACCACCCGGTATGAAAAGCGCGGGACCGCCGTGGAGGTCCCCGTGTGGGACGCGGCCAAGTGCATCCAGTGCAACCAATGCGCCCTTGTCTGCCCCCACGCCGCCATCCGGCCCATATTGCTGGACGAGGCCGAGGAGGCCGCCAAGCCCGCGGGCTTTGAGACTGCTGCGGCCAAGGGCATGGGCGGCAGATACGCCTACCGGATGCAGGTCTCCCCCTACGACTGCACCGGCTGCGGCAGCTGCGTCAACGTGTGCCTTGCCAAGGACACGGCGCTGGTGATGAAGCCCCTGGAAAGCCAGCTGAAAGAGGCGGAGAACTGGACCTTCGCCGTGGAGGAGGTCTCCGTTAAAAAGGACGCCGTCAGCGATAAGAACGTCAAGGCCTCCCAGTTCGCCAAGCCCTACTTTGAGTTCTCCGGAGCCTGCGCGGGCTGCGGCGAGACCCCCTATATCAAGCTGGTGACCCAGCTCTTCGGCGAGCGCATGTACATCACCAACGCCTCCGGCTGCTCCTCGGCCTACGGCGGCTCCACCCCCTCCTCCCCCTACTGCACGGACAAGGAGGGCCGGGGCCCCGCCTGGGCCATGAGCCTGTTTGAGGACAACGCCGAGTACGCCTACGGCTATCTCCTGGGTCAGGACGCCGTGAAGCGCCAGCTCCGGGAGAAGGTCCATGCCCTGGCGGAGCGGGGCGCGGCGGCGGAGGCCTGCAAGGCGTATCTGGAAAAGGGCAATGACGCGGCGGAGTCCCGGCTGGTCAGCGACGCGCTTCTCTCCGCCCTGGAGGGCGACGGCAGCGAGGAGGCCGCCTTTATCCGCCAGAACGCGGAGTTCCTCACCAAGAAGAGCGTCTGGGCCTTCGGCGGGGACGGCTGGGCCTACGACATCGGCTACGGCGGACTGGACCACGTGCTGGCCTCCGGCAGGGACATCAACGTGCTGGTGCTGGATACCGAGGTGTACTCCAACACCGGCGGGCAGTCCTCCAAGTCCACGGCGGCGGGTGCCATCGCCAAATTCTCTGCCGGCGGCAAGCAGACCAAGAAAAAAGACCTGGGGCTGATGGCCATGAGCTACGGCTATGTGTACGTGGCCCAGGTGGCCATGGGGGCCGACCCGGCCCAGACCTTGCGGGCCATCCGGGAGGCCGAGGCCTATGACGGCCCCTCCATCGTCATCTGCTACTGCCCCTGCATCGAGCACGGCATGAAGGCCAGCATGGGCCTGAGTCAGCTGGAGGAGAAGAAGGCGGTGGAGTGCGGCTACTGGCACCTGTACCGCTATAACCCGGACTTGAAGGCCCAGGGCAAGAACCCCTTCATTCTGGATTCCAAGGCCCCTGCCGGCGACTTCCAGCAGTTCCTCCAGGGGGAGAACCGCTACGCCTCCCTGAAGCTCAGCTTCCCGGAAAAGGCCGCGGAGCTATACGCCAAGGCCGAGCGTGACGCCAAAGAGCGTTACCAGAGCTATTTGGATCTTGCAAAGCAGTGATCGGCAAAGCGGGAGCCCGGCCATGGCCTGGCTCCCGCGCCAGCGGACGGAACGGCCCCGGATATATTCGTCCACCAGGCGGCCCTTTCCAGCGCCCGAAAACGTTCCGCCGGTATCAGCCGGCGGGGCGTTTTTCTATACCGTCCCCTGTCGCCGGCCGCTTGGCCCGGGTCAAAACAAAGCGTCCGCCTCCCCCTTCGATCCTATGTCTCGGCTGGTTTGCCGCATCCGGTCATGAAACGGCCTTTTCCGCCTGTCAAGCGTGCAGCCGTTTTACAGCCTCCCGGTCCCAACGCCGCAAAAGCCGGTGCAGCACGAGGCTGCACCGGCTTTCACAAAAACGCTCTCTTATGCCGCCGCTCCATTGACGCCGGCTTTTTTCATTCTTCTCCGGCTCCTCCGGCGCGCGCTCACACCCGGACGATGTACCCGTCCTTCCGGGGCTTGGGCGCGGGGACGTCCCCGGCGGGATAGCCCAGGATGCAGTTGCCCACGCCCCGCAGCGTTTCCGGCAGGCCCCACTTTTGAAGCAGCGCCCTGCCCTCCGCCCGGTCGAACAGCTCCGTGGCCCGGTTCACCCAGCAGGAGCCAACGCCCAAAGACGCGGCGGCGGTCATCAGGTTCCCCATCACCAGCGACCCGTCCTTGATCCAGTTGGCCTTTTCGCTGTCCGCAAGCACAACGACCACGGTGGGCGCGCCGTAAAAGGGGTCCGTGCCGGGTTTTCCCTGAATTTCCGCGTTCAGTCCGGACATATAGGCGATGGTTTCGGGGTCCTGCACCACCACCATCACGGCGGATTGTTGCCCCATGCCGGAGGCGGCCCAGGTCCCGGCCTCCAAAATGGCGTCCAGGTCCCGGGGAGACACCTGCTCCGCCGTGTAGCTGCGGATGCTCCGGCGGGTCTTCAGCACGTTCAAGGTCTCGTTCATAAAAATCTTCCTTTCTGCAAATTGATTTCCGCTTCCATTTTATCACGTTTTTCCCGATATACCAAAGACTATTTGGCGATCCGGAAAATTTCATGGTCCCGCGCCCGGCCTTTCCGCCGCCTTTTCTCCAAAGCTCACCGGCAAGGCGTTTGGGCGCATCGTGCGACCGCCCCGCGCCATATCCGCTCCGCCAGGAACGGCGGGACGCCTCCGAGGGCGCCGGAGCGATGGCAAGCCGCAGTCCCGGCCTCCGCCCCGCCGCTCCGGCCAGATGGCCGCGGGGCGGCGGGGCGGACCGTTTTGTGCAAAACGGCGCAAAAGGCCGGAGGACCTACGGTCCTCCGGCCTTTCGTCACGAACGGCGTTCAATGGGTCTTTGCCAGTTCCTTCTCCGCCTCTTTTTCAATCGCCTTTTCCGGTTCCTCCGGGGCGGACTCTTTGCCCCACCGCCCGCGGACGGGCTTGACAGGGGGCTCCGTCCGCCAGTAGCGGCTGGTCTTGGCGAAGACCGGCTCGCACACGCAGAGGACGGAGGGCATGATGAAGATGCTCACCAGGGCGGAGATGATGGCCCCCCGGGCCAGCATGACGCAGATGGCGCCGATGAGGTCGATGGAGGAGACGAAGGACACTCCCAGCGTGGCGCAAAAGAGCACCAGGGCGCTGGTGATGATGGCGGGATCGGCGGCGGAGGCGGCGATGTGGATGGCCTCCCTGCGGTCCCTGCCCCGCCGCAGCTCCTCCCGGAAGCGGGTGGTCATCAAGATGGCGTAATCCACCGTGGCGCCCAGCTGCACGCAGCTGATGATGGTGGGCACGATGAAGGCCGTGGAGGTGCCGGTGAAATAGGGGATGCCCTGGTTGATGAAGATGGCCAGCTCGATGGTGGACACCAGCACCACGGGGACGGTCAGGGACTGGAACACGCAGGCGATGATGAGGAAAATGGCGGCCACGGAGATGTAATTGGTCACCTGGAAGTCCACGGCCGTCGTTTCGATCAGATCGTTGGTCATGGC
>JAEXWS010000019.1 GCA_023406225.1 Bacillota bacterium
GGCCCTGTCCGTGTGCGTGGGGGACACCCCGGTGACCCTGGACCCCATCTACGCCGAGGAGACCGGGGACCAGACCATCCTGGCCCACCTCTATGAGAATTTGATGCGGGTGACGGTGGACGTCACCGGCAAGACCACCGTCACCGGCGGCATGGCCAAGGACGTCACCCGGGATGCCAACTACGACGGCACCGTGACCTACACCTTCCGCCTCCGCAGCGCCAAGTGGTCCGACGGGCGGCCGGTGCGGGCGTCGGATTTCGTGTACGCCTGGCAGCGCCTGGCGGACCCCGCCAGCCAGTCCCCCTATGCGGAGCTGCTGTCGGTGGTGGACGGCTACGCCGCGGCCCGGAGCTCCGGGGATATGACCCAGCTCCAGGTGACGGCGAAAAACGACAGCACCCTGATCGTGGTGCTGGACGGCAATTACGACTGGTTTTTGACGGAGGTGTGCACCTCCCCCGCCACCATGCCTCTGCGGAAGGACGTGCTGCAAAAGCTGAAGGAGGCGGCGGAGGAGAAGAACCTCCAGGCGGAGGAGGCAGGGCGGACCGGCGACGCCCGCTGGTGGTCCGACCCCACCGCCCTGGTGACCAACGGCCCCTACCAGGCGGCGTCCTACGAGGCGGGCGGCCCCCTGGGCCTGGTGAAGAGCGAGCGGTACTACGGCACCCAGGCGGGGCCCAAGGCCCTGGATTTCCACTTCGCCGCCACCGCGGCGGAGGCCTGGCGGCTGTATGAGGAGAAGACGGTGGACGGGGTCTCCCCCCTGACGGAGGAGCAGCTGGCGCAGCGCTCCGCCGGGGAGGAGTGGGCCGGTGTCCCGGAGCTGTCCACCTACGCGGTGCTCTTCAACTGCAACACGTTCCAGGACGGCCCGGTGCGGCAGGCCCTGGCCATGGCGGTGGACCGCAACGCCCTGGTGGCCGCCGCCGGCGTGACGGCCCTGCCTGCGGAGGGCCTGGTGCCCCCCGGGGTGCCGGAGGACGAGGCGTCGGATTTCCGGGGGGCGGACGCCCCGCTGCTGGACAATGATCCGGCGCTGTACCAGGAGCGCTGCGCCCAGGCCCTGGAGCTGCTGCAACAGGCCGGGTACGACGGCGGAAGGGCCTTGGGGGAGCTGGAGTACCTGTATGTGGAGTCGGACCGCAACGCCGCCGTGGCCCTGGAGCTGTGCCAGATGTGGCAGGACGTGCTCCAGGTCCGCGTGACGCCCCGGGGCGTCACGGAGCAGGAGCTGTGGGCCGCCCTGCGCACCGGCGCGTACAGCATCGCCGGCGCGGATTTGGGGGCCGTGGGCAACGACGCGGAGTGCTTCTTGATGCAGTGGACCTCCACAAGCCCGGACAACGTGACGGGCTATTCCAACAGCGCCTACGACACCCTGATGGAGATCATCGCCAGCGCCGCCGACGGCACCGCCCGGATGGGCTGCCTCCACGACGCGGAGGAGCTGCTGCTGACGGACTACCCCCTGGTGCCCCTCTACACCCGGGAGACGGACTGGGAGCTGCGAGAGACGCTGACCGGCGCCTGCCGGGACGCCCGCGGCTGGTTCGTGTTCTCCGGCGTGGTGAGCAGAAACGGATAAAAGAACAAAAGCACGGGGCGCCCTGGGGCGCCCCGTGCTCTTGTTGCGCCTGCCGGGGACTGTCTGTCCGCAGGGGCCTGGGGACAAAAAAATTCCCGGAACCCTGGGGGTTCCGGGAATTGGAAGAGCAATCAGCGCTTGCTGAACTGAGGCGCACGGCGGGCGGCCTTCAGGCCGTACTTCTTGCGCTCCTTCATGCGGGGGTCGCGGGTCAGGAAACCGGCCTTCTTCAGGAGGGGGCGGTTGTCCTCGCTGGCCAGCAGCAGGGCCCGGGCGATGCCGTGGCGCAGGGCGCCGGCCTGGCCGGACACGCCGCCGCCGGTGACGGTGGCCACAATGTCCATCTTGCCGGTGTTGCCGGTGGCCTCCAGGGGCTGGCGGACGACCATCTTCAACGTGTCCAGGCCGAAATACTCGTCGATGTCGCGGCCGTTGATGGTGATGGAGCCGGTGCCGTTGGGGAACAGATGGACGCGGGCCACGGAGGACTTCCGGCGGCCGGTGCCATACAGGTAGGGCTTCTTAGACTGATACATGCTCTAACTCCTCCTTATTCCACGTCCAGAGCGACGGGCTTCTGGGCCTGCTGCTCGTAGTTGGCGTCGGCATAGATGTGCAGGCGCTTCAGGGAATCCTTCGCCACGGTGTTCTTGGGCATCATGCCGCGGATGGCCACGCGCATGGCGAGATCGGGCTTCTCCTGCATCAGGATGCGGTAGGGAGTTTCCTTCAGGCCGCCCACCCAGCCGGAGTGGGTGCGGTAGATCTTCTGAACGCCCTTGTTTCCGGTCAGGACGGCCTGGGCGGCGTTGATGATGATCACGTTGTCGCCGCAGTCGGCGTGGGGGGTGTAAGTGGGCTTGGTCTTGCCGCGCAGCAGGTCGGCCGCCCGGACAGCGGTTTTGCCCAGGGGCTTGCCCGCGGCGTCCAGGATGTACCACTTGCGCTCGATGTTGGCCTTATTCGCCATAAAAGTGGACATGGTGTTTCCTCCGTATATTAAAATCTTGGTTTGCTTTACAAATCAAAGGCTCCGGGGTAAAATCGGAGCAAGACTAGTTATAACACGGGGGACAGACCCTGTCAACAGAAAAATGATTTACACAAGAAAAAGCTTTTGTTTTCTATTGATTTCGCAGATTTGCTCTTGAATGCTCATCTTGAATTTTTAATTGGGGGGGGGAGCGCCGTGAAGGGAAGAGCTTTGGAACGGTGGGGCTTTGCGCTGCTGAGCGCCGTATTGCTGCTGGCGGCGTCCGCTTATGAGCCTGCGATCTGCGGCAGCGACCGCTCTTCCATCGAGCGGTACATCATGGAGACCGCCGGGGAGCGGCTGGGAGACCATGTGGAGCTGCTGGCGGTGGAGGATGTTGGCCCGGACCGCCTCGCGGTGTTCCGCCGGGAGACGAAAAAACCGGACGATGTCTGGATCGTCCGGTTTCAAAGGGATGAGAATGGGAACTATGCGGATTATTACCACTCTATCCGGCCGATGCTGGATAGAGGAGGCCGGGGCGTTTACACCGAATATCTGAACGGTCTCGGCGGAGCCGGCCAGGTAACCTATCTTGCAATATGGAATGAGTGCCCGGAGCTGGCGGAGTTCCGGTTCCATTTTGGAGAAGGACCGGAGCAGGTGGTAAAGGTGTCTGAAAATCCGTCTCTGACCGTCGTGGCATGGCCGGAGGGAGAATCCTCCATGTCCTATGATTTTTACGACGCCCAGGGAAGAGAATTATAATATGTAGCTACAGCACCCACTGGACCAGAAGCAGCAGGATAAATCCCGGCACGCCCAATACGCCGATGACCAGCGCGTTCCAGAGATTCAGCCCCAGGGCGATGCCCGTGACGCCCGCCGTCAGGTTGACGGCCCACAAGGCCAGAAAGCCCAGCAGGGTGTTCACCAGCAGCTTCAGCGCCAGCCGGAGCGGCGCGCTGAACACCCGCAGCAGGGCGATGAGGAAAAAGCCCGCCAGAATGGCGGCGATGATTTTTTGATTCAGGTCCATGTGGCCCCCTCCTCCAGGCGCGCGGCGGCCGCCGCGCTGGGACTGCGCTCCTTGATGGAGCGGATGAGGTAATTGCACCGCGCCTTCACGGCGCTGATCTGGTACACGCAGGACTCCACCAGCTCCGGGTCCAGGGCCTGGTCGAACTGGCGGTAGGCCAGGGCCAGGTCGCTTTGGGCGTTCATCAGCTCGGCCTTCAGCGCCAGCAGCTCCGGGTCCGGCGCGGGCTTTTTGGGAAAGAGAACGGTTTTCATGGCAATGTCCCTCCTGCATCTATGTCTACGGGGAGTTTGGACAAATATGCCAGTTTTCATACGGGAAGGAGCGGAAAGATGGTGACGGAACAGGAGAAGTGGATGGCCCAGGCCCTGGAGCTGGCCCGGGAGGCCGCGGCGGCGGGAGAGGTGCCCGTGGGCTGCGTCATCGTCCGGGACGGACAGGTGGTGGGACGGGGCCGCAACCGGCGGGAGGAAAAGCAGTCCGCCGCCTCCCACGCGGAGATGGAGGCCATCGCCCAGGCCAACGGGACGCTGCACAGCTGGCGGCTGGACGGGTGCGAGCTGTATGTGACGCTGGAGCCCTGCCCCATGTGCGCGGGAGCCATTTTAAACGCCCGGATCAGCCGGGTGTGGTACGGGGCCAGAGACGAGGCTTTCGGCGCCTGCGGCGGAGTGACGAACCTGTTCCTGGAGAACTTCCCCAACCCGCCCGCCTTGGTGGGCGGCATTCTGGGAGAGGCGTGCCGGGGAGAGCTGGCGGCGTTTTTCTCCCGGCTGCGGAGGAAAGGGGAATAACGGCGCATGGTTTTGCCCGGCCCCTCCATAATAGGGGGTGGAGGTGACACCGTGAAACAGTATGTATGTATCGTGTGCGGCTATGTCTACGAGGAGGAGCAGGGCGACCCGGACAACGGCGTGGCGCCCGGCACCGTGTGGGCGAACGTGCCGGAGGACTGGCTCTGCCCCATCTGCCACGTGGGCAAGGATCAGTTTGAGGAGGCCTGAGGCGCCGCGGCCGGCGGAGAAAAGGCGCGGAGAAGAGAAAGTTTTGGTGTTATGTAAATTTAAAACTTTTGTAACAATTCCTGCTGGTTTGCTTAACAACTCTCCTGTATCTTAATACTTGCAAGAGACAAAACTTCTTTTCATCCAATCTTCCAAGAAATAGGGAACAGGGCCAGCCGCAAGGCTGGCCCTGTTTCTGTCTGCATGCGCCGCAATTGTAAAAATCCCATGAATCCTGTCGAAAACGGTGGTCCCGGCGGGGCGTTCGTGATAGACTGTCAGGTGTTGTCCCAGGGCGCGGCCAGGACCTCCAGCCGCAGCAGGAGGAAGCCCAAAACCGTCAGCGTGCCGCCCGCGCAGAAGAGAAAGCCCGTCAGGCCGGGACCGTCGGCCATGGACGCGACGCACAGCGCCGCCGCCGCCATGGCGTACAGGGCGAAGCGGCGGGTCCGCCCCGCTCCGCAGCCGAAGGAGGACAGCCGGTAAAGGGCCAGGGTCAAAAAGACCAGGGCCAGCAGCTCCACATAGTACGCGGCGAGGGACGGGTTGATGGAATCGGCCCGGTAGACCAGCACCAGCCGCACCACCATGCAGACCACCGGGACCAGCAGCAGCCCGCCCCGGGGGGGGCGCTGCGGCGCGTCCTCCCTGCGGCGGCAGGCGGCCA
>JAEXWS010000063.1 GCA_023406225.1 Bacillota bacterium
CCCGCCAGCTCCACAAAATTGGTGTGGAAGCTGAACTCCACCTGCTCCGCCTCGGCGTCTCCGTGGCTGTAGGCGTTTTGGATCGTATGCAGGAGCCGGCGCATCTCGTCCAGGGATTCCGGTCGGGCGGCGGCGGTGCGCAGCGCAGGCTTCACTGCGTAAAGCTCCATCATTTTCCGGACCTCCAGCACGTCGGTCACCTGCTCCGGCGACATCTTGGCCACCACCATGCCCCGGCGGGGAATGGCCTCCACCAGCCCCTGGGACACCAGGCGGTTGATGGCGGAGATCACCGGCGTCCGGCTGATGTCGAGCGAGGCGGAGATCTCCTGGGTGGACAGCTTCGCGCCGGGCGGGTATTCTCCGGTCTGGATGCGGCTTCGGATCTCATGGAGGGCGTAATCCAGCAAGGATTCGGACGGTTTCACGGACATTCCCCCTTATGTTGAAAAGCGGTCCGCGCATTCCGCGCGCACCCGTCGTTGAACTGAAAATATTATACCGGATGCCCGTCGGAAAGTAAATGATAAAAGGGAAAAAATTGAATTTTGTATGCAAAACCTGAACAGGGCCCTGAAGCGCCGCCGGATCAATCGAAGACTTCCGTCTGCAAAGGCTCCGTCAGCAGCCGCACGTCGCCCGCGCCGGTGACCTTCTCCACGCTGCGCAGGGCGGCGGCGCGGTAGCCCCAGCGGTCGTCCGCCTGGAAGGGCAGGTGGACGGCCAGCAGGTGGGCGGGCCGGATGCAGGACGCGATGGCCTGCCGTCCCTTGGGCAGGGTGATCCAGGGGAAATTCAGCAGGGCCAGGTCGATCCGCTCTCCGCCCACGAAGTCCGCCAGCTCCGGCGCGCCCACGGCGCAGTCGCCGCTCAGCAGGACGCGGAAGCGCCCGTCGCTGACGATGCAGCCGTAGTGGGGCACGTCCGCGTACTGCCTGCCGTCGTGGGGCAGGCGGCGAAAGCGCAGGTCCAGCCCGGCGTGGGAGAGACGCGCCTCCGGCCCCGACAGCAGGACCTGGCCGGGGAATACCGGCTCCGGCAGGATGAGCCTGGCGCGGGGGTAGCGGATATGCGCCGCCGCCAGCATGGGGCGTGCATAATGGTCGGCGTGGCAGTGGCTGCAAAGGATCAGGTCCGGGTCGGAAAAGGCGCCGTTTTCCTCCATGGCCTCCAGCAGGGACGGGGTGACGGTGGAGAAGCCGGGGACCTGGTCCCGGTGGAGGGCGTCGGACCACAGTGTGGCTCCGCCCAGGTGCAGCGCCACGCCGGCGTTGGCGCTGAGGGTGACGGTACAGAGGTGCATGTCGATCGCTCCTTTGGATATTTCTGGGTATTTCAGGATTTTGAATATTGAATACAGAATGCAAAATTCAATTTTTATCGAAAATTTAATGCATAAGACACAAATGGAGGAGGGGGTTTTGGTCGTTTATGACAGTATACCATAAATCGGGAGAAAAAACAGGCTCAAATCCACATAAATCATGTTTTTTTGAACCACCATAAACGAATTTTACAAAATGTTAAAATTTTATACACGGTATTGTACTGTTTTCACAAAAATGTATTTGCTGATTGCCAAAATATAAGAGGAGTGGTATACTTCCTAGTGTCAAGTCAAGAGAAAAAACATTTCATGGTCTCTCCGTCCGAAGGAAAGTTTGGTGGATTTTCTTGTTTGGACCAATTTGCGAAATGAATATTAAATGCATAAATATTCATTTCGCAAATCGCGCGGAGAGAAAACGCTTGAGAGAAAGGAACGATTGAATGAAAGTCTACAAAAAGATCATGGACTATGTGGCCGCACTGGAAAAGGTCGTGATCAGCGCCCTGCTGGTGTTCGTCACCCTGATCACCTTCGCAAACGTGGTGGTCCGCAAGCTGAGCGACCGCCAGTTCGCGTTTACGGAGGAAATCGTCATCAACCTGTTCGTGCTGCTGATCATGCTGGGCTGCGCCCTCAGCGCCCGGGAGGGGAGCCTCATCAGCCTGTCCCTGGTGTTTGACCGTCTGCGCGCCCGGGGCAAAAAGGTGTTTGTGTGCATCATCACCGTGGCCAACACCGCGTTCTGGATCCTGCTGCTGAAGACCGGCATCGACAAGGTCGCCTCTCAGATGGCCTCCGGAAAGCACACTTCCTCTCTGGGCTGGCCCGAGTGGGTGTTTACGGTCTTTCTGCCCATCGGCTGCGTGTTTTTGATCCTCCACACCGTTGAGTTCCTGGCGGATGTGCTCACGAACAACGCCGCCTGCGTGCAGGAGCAGATCGAAGAAGAGGGAGGGAACGACTGATGATCAACATTATCCTGTTTGGAAGCTTCTTCGTCATGCTGTTCCTGAACATCCCCATCTGCGTCAGCCTGGGCATGTCCTCCATCTTTGCGATGCTCTTCTCCGGAGATAAGCTCTCCATCGTCCCCACCAACGTCTACAACGGCATGGCGAAGTTCCTGCTGCTGGCCATTCCGTTCTTCGTGCTCTCCGGCAACATCATGGCCAAGGCCGGCATCTCCACCCGCCTGGTGCAGTTTATTGACGACTGCATCGGCCACAGGAGGGGCGGCATCGCCATCGTGTGCGTCATCGTGGCCTGCTTCTTCGGCGCCATCTCTGGTTCCGGTCCGGCCACCGTGGCGGCCCTGGGCATCATCCTGATCCCCGCCATGATCAACCGGGGCGGCTTCTCCGCGCCCTTCTCCTCCGCCATGATGGCCACGGCCTCGTCCATCGCCATCGTCATCCCGCCCTCCATCGCCTTCGTGGTGTACGCCTCCATTACCGGCGTGTCCGTGGGCGACATGTTCATGGGCGGCATCCTCCCCGGCATCATGATGGGTCTGGCCCTGGTGGTCGTCATCATGATCGAGGTCCGCAGAAAGGGCCTGCAGGCCTCCCGGGAGAGATCCTCCTGGGGCCAGCGGTGGAAGTCCTTCCGCACGGCCTTCTGGGGCTTTTTGATGCCCGTCATCATCCTGGGCGGCATCTACGGCGGCATCTTCACTCCCACTGAGGCGGCGGCGGTCTCCGTCGTATACGGGTTGATCGTGGGCATGTTCATTTACCGGGAGGTCAAGCTGCGGGACCTGTATGACCTGCTGGTGGATTCCGCCAAGACCACGGGCGGCATCATGCTGATCATCGGCTCCGCCACGCTGTTCTCCTACATCTGCACCGTCCACGGCATCTCCGGCGCGGCCCAGTCCCTGCTTCTGGATATCGCCGGCAACAAGTACGTGTTCCTGATCATTGTCAACGTGATCTTCCTGATCGCCGGCTGCTTCGTGGACGCCAACTCCGCCATGTACATCTTCATCCCCATCATGTATCCCGTGGCCACCCAGCTGGGCATCGACCCCATCCACTTCGGCGTCATCGCCACCGTGAACCTGGCCATTGGCCAGGTGACCCCGCCCGTGGGCGTGAACCTGTTCGTGGCCATCGGCGTGAGCAGCAAGCTGCAGGACGTGAAGGACAAGACGAGGGTCACCATCGAGACCATTTCCAAGGCCGTGTGGCCCATGATCGTGGCCTGCATCATCACGCTGCTGGTGGTGACCTACGTGCCCATCTTCTCCACCATTTTCGTGTGAGAAACCGACGGTCTGTCGTCACGAATGTGATATCAGATAAAACGCAACTCAACATTTTTAAGGAGGAACCACAATGAAAAAGTTTCTTGCATTGCTCCTCGCCCTGGTTATGAGCCTGTCTCTGGCCGCCTGCGGCGGCAATGACCAGCCCGCTTCCACCGGCGGCGACACGCCGAGCACGGACGACGGCGCGCCCCAGTTCGAAAAGCAGACCTGGAAGTTCACCTGCTCCGCCACGGAGAACACCTGCTGGGCCGACATGGGCCGCGACTTCGGCCAGATGGTCAGCGACGCCACCGGCGGCGCGGTCAAGGTGGAGGTCTATGCCGCCGACCAGCTCACCGCCGGCAACCAGACCGAGGGCATTCAGGGCGTTATGGACGGCACCATCGAGCTCTCCGCCCACTCCAACATCATCTATTCCAACTTCGACTCCCGCCTGAACGTGGTATCCCTGCCCTTCCTGTTCGACTCCTTCGACGACGTTGACGCCAAGCTGGACGGCGACGCCGGCAAGGCCGTGGGCGAGGTCGTGGAGAGCATGGGCCTGCATCTGCTGGGCATTGCCGAGAACGGCTTCCGTCATCCCACCAACAGCGTCCGTCCCATTGCCAGCCTGGCCGACATGAAGGGCCTGAAGCTGCGCGTGGCCGGCTCCGAGCTGCTGAACCAGGAGTACACCGCCTGGGGCGCCAACTGGACCAACGCCAACTGGTCCGAGGTCTACACCGGCCTGCAGACCGGCACCTATGACGGCCAGGAGAACCCCCTGCCCACCGCCGACGGCGCCTCCATCGCCGAGGTCCAGAAGTACGTCACCTATTGGACCGGCGTGTATGACTGCATCTTCTTCACCATGAACGGCGATCTGTACGACTCCCTCTCTCCCGAGCTGCAGGCCATCGTTGACGAGTGCGGCCAGAAGGCCGCCCAGAATCAGCGCGCCCTGGAGCGTGCCCAGGACGAAGAGATCCTGGCGAAGTGGGAAGACGCCGGCGTGACCGTGACCCGTCTGACCCCCGAGGCCGCCGAGGAGTTCCGTCAGGCTTCCGCCTATATCTATGAGGATCCCAAGTTCGTCGAGATGATGACGCCCGAGCTGATCGCCGCCTTCACGGCCGAATGATCTGCCCCGGCAAAAAGGTTACACAGTTTTCGTAAGTTGCGTTAACTGGAAAAACGTGGCTGCAGGCGACTGTCGCCACGTTTTTTCAGAACCAAATCGGTGAAAGTTTTGACGATTCCACAAAAAAGGACAGAAAATTGGCTAATTTTCATGAAGTACCGATGAATTGTCGGTAGAAGGGAGACTTTTCTATGGCAGCGACAAAGGCAGGCTACACGAAGGAGCAGGCGGAGAAGTTTTACGAGACGATGTGCACGATCCGGAAGTTTGAGGAGACGATCAAGCACGACTTCCTGGCGGGCGAGATCCCGGGATTTGTACATCTGTATATCGGCGAAGAGGCCATCGCCACCGGCGTTTGCGCCGCGCTCCGCACGGACGATATGATCGAATCCACCCACCGGGGCCACGGCCACTGCGTGGCCAAGGGCGCGGACGTGAACCGGATGATGGCGGAGATTTACGGCAAAAAGACGGGCCTGTGCCAGGGCCGGGGCGGCTCCATGCACATCGCGGACTTCTCCGTGGGCATGCTGGGCGCCAACGGCGTGGTCGGCGGCGGGTATAACCTGGCCACCGGCGCGGCCCTCGCCAACAAGATGGTCCTCAAGAACGACAAGGTGAGCGTGGTGTTCTTCGGAGACGGCGCGTCCAACCGGGGCACCTTCCACGAGGCGATGAACGTGGCCTCCGCATGGAAGCTGCCGGTGATCTTCGTCAACGAGATGAACTGCTGGGCGTCCACCACGCCCTACCGGACCACCTGCAACGTGGAGAACATCTCCGACCGTGCCGCCGGCTATCATGTGCCCGGCGTGATCGTGGACGGCCAGGACGTGTTCGCGGTGTACGAGGCGGCCAAGGCGGCCGTGGAGCGCGCCCGCGCGGGTGAGGGCCCCACCTTCATCGAGGCCAAGACGTACCGGATCGAGGGACACTTCGTGGGCGACCCGGAGATGTACCGGGATCACGCGGAGACCCAGAAGATCTATCATGACACCGACCCGCTGCTGATGTTCCGGAAGAACGCCGCCGGGCTGGTGAGCGAAGCCGAGTGCGACGCCATCGACGCCAAGTGCGACCAGAAGATCAAGGACGCCAAGGAATTTGCCCTGAGCAGCGAGTATCCCGACGCGTCCGAGTACATGAAGTACGTCTACGTGGACTAAGGGGAGGAACAGAACGATGCGTAAAATCACATTTGCACAGGCCACTCTGGAGGCTATGGCCGAAGAGATGGCGAAGGACGATAAGATCTTCGTGATGGGCGAGGACCTGGCCCGCCAGGGCGGCATCTTCGGCCAGTTCAAGGGCCTGCCCGCCCAGTTCCCCGGCCGGGTGCTGGACACCCCCATCTCCGAGACGTTCATCATCGGCGGCGGCGTGGGCGCGGCGCTGGCCGGGGCCCGGCCCGTGGTGGATATGCACTTCGCGGACTTCATCGGCGTGCCCATGGATGAGATCTTCAACCAGATGGCCAAGGCCCGCTACATGTTCGGCGGCCAGGCCAAGGTGCCCCTGGTGCTGCGCGCGCCGGACGGCATGACCATCCAGGGCGCGGCCCAGCACAGCCAGTGCGTGGAGGCGTGGTTCACCCACATCCCCGGCATCCAGGTGGTGGCGCCCTCCAACCCCTATGACGCGAAAATGGTTCTGAAGGCCGCCCTGGTCAGCGACGACCCCGTGCTGTACTTCGAGAACAAGATCCTCTACAAGGAAAAAGGCGAGGTCCCCGAGATCGGCGACGAGGAGCCCTACACCATCGGCAAGGCCAAGATGGTGAAAGAGGGCAAGGACGTGACCATCGTATCCTACTCCATCGGCATGAAGAACGCCAACGGGGCCGCCGAGCTGCTGGCGAAGGACGGCATCGACGCGGAGGTTATCGACCTGGTCACCCTGTCCCCCTGGGACAAGGAGGCGGTGCTGAACAGCGTGAAAAAGACCCACCGGCTGTGCGTCGTCCACGAGGCGGTGAAGCAGAGCGGCTTCGGCGCGGAGATCTCCGCCACCGTGGCGGAGGAGGCCATGGAGTATCTGGACGCGCCCATCCTGCGCTACGGCGCGCCCTTCTGCCCCATCCCCTTCGCTCCCACGCTGGAGAAAAACGTCCGTATCTTCCCGGAGGATCTGGTCAAGGGCATCAAGGGCATGTTTTAATGCCGGTCAAGTGAGGAGAATGCGATATGGCAACTGAAGTATTGATGCCGAAGCTTGGCTTGACCATGACGGAAGGCACCATCGAGGAATGGAAGTTCAAAGAGGGCGACGCCGTGAAAAAGGGCGACGTGCTGTTCTCCGTGGCCACCGATAAGCTGACCAACGACGTGGAGTGCGATACCGACGGCGTGCTGCTGAAGATCCTGCTGCCCGAGGGCGAGACGGGTGAGTGCAAGAGCGTCATCGCCTGGATCGGCCAGCCGGGCGAGGCGGTCCCCGGCGCGTCCGCCGCGGCGGCGGCTCCCGCCCCTGCCGCTGAGACGGCTCCCGCGGCTCCCGCCCCTGCGGCGTCCCCCGCGGCTCCCGCGGCCTCCCGGCCCGCCGGGACCTATGTGCTGGCCACGCCCTACGCCAAGAAGCTGGCGAAGGAGAAGGGCTACGACCTCTGCGCCATCCCCGGCACCGGCCCCAATGGGACCGTGGTGGCCCGGGACGTGGAGAGCTTCGTCTCCGGGCCCAAGACCAGCCCCATGGCGGCGAAGCTGGCCGCCGAGCTGGGGGTGGACGTGTCCGCGCTGGACGTGAACGGCCGCGTGATGAAGGCGGACGTTCTGGCCGCCGCAGGCAGGAGCGCCGCTCCCGTCCAGGCCGCCGCGTCCGCCGCCGCGCCTGCGGACGGCAACGACGAGGCGCCCAGAAAGGTGAATCCCCTGCGCCGCAGCATCGCGGCCAACATGACCAATTCCTGGCTCACCTCTCCCCGGGTCACCTTCACCTACGCGGTGGACGTGACGGCCATGAAGGAGCTGCGGGCCAAGCTGAAGGACGGGCTGAAGGAGCAGGGCGTGAAGCTCACCTACAACCACATCCTGATGAAGGTGGTGGCCAAGGCCCTCACCGAGTTCCCGGATATCAACGCCAGCTTCGCCGACAACATGCTTACCCGCCACAAGCACGTGAACATGGGCCTGGCGGTGGCCAAGGGCGACGGGCTGATCGTGCCCAATGTGAAGAGCGCGGACACCAAGTCTCTCACGGAGATCGCCCGGGAGACCGAGGCGCTCATCGAGGCCACCCGCACCGGCAAGATCGCCATGGAGGACATGACGGGCGGCACCTTCACCATCTCCAGCCTGGGGCCCTATGGGGTGCGGAATTTCTCCCCCATCATCAACCAGCCGGAGCTGGCGATCCTGGGCGTGTGCGACATGGTGGATACCCCCGTGGTGCGTGATGGCGAGATCGTCATCCGCACGATGATGAACCTGTGCTTGACGGCGGACCACCGGGTGGTGGACGGCGTGATGGCCTGCAAGTTCATGAAGCGGGTCGTGGAGCTGCTGGAAAATCCCTACATGCTGCTGGCCTGACGGCTTCGTTCCGACCCGGACGCATGCGCCGGAAGGAATGCATGAAATTCAGAAATGGACCCGGCGTAAGCCGGGTCCATAACCCATGAGGAAAGAAGGATTCAAAAACTATGGCAACAGAAGTACTCATGCCGAAGCTGGGCCTGACCATGACGGAGGGCACCATCGAGGAGTGGAAGATCAAAGAGGGCCAGATGGTGAAAAAGGGGGACGTGCTGTTCTCCGTGGCCACCGATAAGCTGACCAACGACGTGGAGGCGGACGCCGACGGCGTCCTGCTGAAAATTTTGCTGCCGGAGGGCGAGACGGGCGCGTGCAAGAGCGTCATCGCCTACATCGGCGCGGAGGGGGAGGCGGTCCCGGGCGCGGCTTCCGCGGCCCCCGCGGCTCCCGCGGCGGCCCCCGCGGCCCCGGCTGCCTCTGGGGCGGCCC
>JAEXWS010000039.1 GCA_023406225.1 Bacillota bacterium
GCAGATGCCTGTGGTCAAGGCGATCATCAGCCACTTCAAAAGCGTCGTGATATAGAGAACGGCCCGGTCCCGCAGCTCTCTGCGGGACTCCTTCCGGGCGGTCTTTTGCGTCGTCATTGGTCCGTCCTCCACGCTCAGCCCTCCGCCGCCAGCGCGGGGACGGGCACGGTCTTGCCGTCCAGGCGCTCCTCCAGGATCTCCGGAGTCTTCATATACCGGCTGAACGCGGCGAAGAACCGGGAGTATTCGATGCCGGTCGCGATCCGTTCGTCCATCACCACGCCCAGGGGCATCTGCTTTTTCCGGCTGCCCGCCGGGGCCAGGGGGTCCGGGACCGGCTTGCCCATGCACACGAATACGCTGGTGGTGCCGAACTCATAGCAGTGGTGGAAGATGTAATTCGTGTTGATGGAGGCCAGATTCGTCAGGAACAGGCTGGTGTGGAAGGGGCTTAGGTCGATGATCTTCCGGGGCAGCAGCCCGTGGACGTCCAGGTGGTAGATCAATCCGAACACGAACCGGGCCAGGCCCGGCACCCGGAAGGCGAAGTTTGCAAACTTGTCCGTGCTGTTGTTGTGGACGGCGACGGCGTTTTTGTCGATGCTCTCCTTGATCTTCCGGCTGATGGTAAAAACGGTGTCCTCCGGCTCCAGAAAGACCTTGAGGGTCGTCTCGTCCGGCGTGCCGTCCGCCCGGGTCTTCAAAATGACGAAGCTGAAGCAGAAATGGTTGCGCTGGTACACCTTCCGGTTCATGATGAAGTAATTGACCTTTGGGTTTTCCAGCGCGGCCTTGTAATAGGCCGCCGCCAGCACGCTCATATGGGTGACGCCCCGGCCCTCCCGGCGCTTTTGGCGGATATAGGTCTTGATAACGTCCTCGTCCACCAGGTCGCTGGCCCAGTTCTGGGCGTCAAATCGGCGGGGCATGATATAGGGCAGCGCCTGGACGATGGGCGTGAGGCCCCTGACCCGTGTTCCGTCCGGTCTCATAGTGGTTCCCCCGTTCTTTCCCAAATTCGGCGGCCGGACCGCCATGCACACACTTTATATTGATTATAAGTCAAACGCCGGGCGTTTGCAACGCCTTCCAGCCTGTCCCGGCATTTTCCGCGTCCTTTGGGTCCCCAAAAGCAAGGACCGGCCCCATTCGGGGCCGGTCCTTCTCAGCGAACGCGCAGCGCTCAGACCTTCTGCGCGGCCTTCTTCTTGTTCCACAGCTTGTTTCCGTCCTTGTCCCACATGCCGAAGCCCGTGAAGGCGCAGAGGATGGAGAACACGGGGACCAGGAAGATGAACCAGCAGTATTTGATATACTCCGTGCCGCAGCCCAGCGTGCTCATCACGAACAGCGTGGCGACGCCCCAGGGAACGATGGGCGCGCTCAGGGTGCCCGCGTCCTCCAGCGTCCGGGAGAGGACCTTGCGGTGGATGCCCATCTGGTCGAAGGCGTCCTCGAAGGTCTGCTGGGTGACGATGATGGCCACGGTCTGGCCGCCGGCGGTGAGGAAGTTGACGATGTAGCAGTAGATCAGCGTGACGGTGACCAGCACGCCCTTGTTCTTGATGAATTTCAGCAGCACGTCCTTGGCCAGCACGTCCAGGATGCCGGTGGCGGTGATGATGCCGCCCATAACGCTGGCGATCATGAAGGTGATGAGCAGGCCGGTCATGCTGGAGATACCGCCGCGGTTCAGCATCGGGTCCACCAGGGCCACGCCCGTCTCGATGGAGAAGCCGTTGGCGGCGTAGTTCATCAGCTCCACGAAGCCCACGCCCTGGAACACCATGGCGAAGAGGATGCTGACCACCACGGTCACGCCCATGCCCAGCAGCGCCGGCAGCTTGAACACGGAGACCAGCAGCACCAGGATGGCGGGCAGGATGAGGATGGGATTGATGGTGAAATGGGTGGTGAGGGTGTCGCAGATCAAGGTGGCCTTGCTGGAATCCATCTCGCCGCCGCTGTAGACAAGGCCCGCGATGGTGAACAGCACCAGGGCGATGACGCCCGCGGGGATGGTGGTGTACATCATGGAGTTGATGTGGGTGTACAGGGGCACCTTGCTGACGCCGGAGGCCAGGTTCGTGGTGTCGGACAGGGGGGACATCTTATCGCCGAACCACGCGCCGCACACCACCGCGCCGATGACCAGGGGCAGGGGGATGGAGGTGGTGGAGGCCACGCCCACCATGGCGAGGCCCATGGTGGCCACGCTGCCGAAGGAGGTTCCGGTGAACTCCGAGCTGAGGAAGCACAGCACGAAGGCCAGGGGCACCAGGATCTTCGGGGAGATGAGCTTCATGCCGTAGTACATCAGGGCGGGGACCGTGCCGCCGGCCATCCAGATGCCCACCAGCATGCCCACCATGATGACGATGAGGAACGTGGGGATGCAGTCGGAGACCACGCGCAGCAGGGTCTTTTCCGTCTCGTCCCAGGAGATGTGCAGGATAAATGCGATGACCGCGGAGATCAGGGCTGCGATGAACACCGACATGGTGGTGTCCACGCCCAGATTGATCAGCACCACCAGCACCGCAATGATCACCACAAAGGAAACCACTGCGAACGCGGGAGACGGCGCGACCCTTTGACGGGCGGTTTTTTCAGATTTTCCCATAGTCTCTAGCTCCTATCTCTTACCGTAATATTATTTGATACCGGTCCGGGAGACGAACGCCCCCGCCGCCGGATACCAACCCTTTCAGCCCAGCAGCTCCCGCTTCAAAAACGCCAGGGCGGAGTCCATCCGCGCGGCGCGGAAATCAAAGGACTTGAACCGGTGCTCCGCCCCGTGGACGGTCAAAAACTCCGCCCGGTCCCCGTAGATCTCCTGATACCGCCGGGAGTTGCCGATGGGAGCGGTCACGTCCTCGTCCCCGTGGACCAGGTTCACCCGCCCGGTGAACTTCGCCGCCACGGCGAAGGGGTCCAGGGTCAGGGCGTCCTGATAGAATTTGAGGCCCAGCTTCAGCCCCTCCACATCGGCGCAGCCGTCCTCCTCGATGCCGGGGATGGCCTCGCCGCAGAGCATCTTGTCCCGCATGTCGTACACCACGCTGGGCGCGGGGCACCACAGGCTCAGGGCGCGCACGTCGGCGCACCGCTCCCCGGCCACCATGGAGGCCACGCACCCGCCCATGCTCAGCCCGTGGATGGCGATGCGGTCCGTGTCCACGAAATCCAGGCTCTTCACATAGTCCAAGATGGCGATGCCGTCGGCCACCTCGCCGGATACGGTCATATCCTCAAAGCGCCCGTCGCTCTCGCCGCTTCCGGCGAAGTCGAACCGCACGCTGGCGATGCCCGCTTCGCACAGGCGGCGGGAAAGCTCCGTGTGCACGAAGTTGATCTCGTTGCGGTCGTCGCAAAAACCGTGGAACAAGATCACGAAGGGCAGCTTTCCGTCAAGCCCGTCGGGGACATGCAGCATCCCCCGCAGGGTCAGTCCCCGGCTTTGACACTCCACATAGCGTTCCAAATGTCGTCTCCTCCCGTATTCAGACAAATTCCCGGCCCTCCAGGCGGCTGCCCAGACGGCTGACAAGCTCGTTGGTGATGGTGCCGGCGTTCTCCGCCAGCTCCTCGGCGTAGATCACGCAGTCCCCGTCCCGGCCGATGAACACGGCCTCGTCCCCCACCCGGACGCCCTCGACGTCCGTGACGTCCAGCATGAGCTGGTCCATGCAGATGCGGCCGATTCCGGCGGCGTACTGCCCCCGGACGATGGCCCGCAGCCTGCCGCCGCTGAGGCAGCGGGGGATGCCGTCGGCGTATCCCACCGCCACGGAGGCCACCCGGGTCGGCCTGTCCGCCCGGAAGATGCGGCCGTAGCTGACGCTCTCTCCGGGGCCGATGTCCCGCAGGGAGGTGATGTGGGCCTTCAAGGTCAGCACGGGCTGGGGCCGCAGGTCCTTTCGCAGGTAATCGGAGGGGCTGCTCACCACGCCGAACATCAAAATGCCCAGGCGGGCGTAGTCGTAGGCGTGTTCGGGATAGTTGATTGCGGCGTAGCTGCTGAGCAGATGCACGGCGCCCAGGTCCAGTCCCCGGGCCTTCAGCGCGTCCACCACCCGGCCGAAGGCCTCCACCTGGCCGTGGGAGAAGGCCACGTGCTCCTCCTCTTCCGTGTCCGCCACGCACAGGTGGGAGAAGATGCCCGTCACCCGCAGGTCGCCGGAGCGGTACAGCCGCTCCATGGCGTCCAGGTCCTCCGGCAGAAAGCCGATGCGGTGCATCCCCGTGTCCACCGCCAGATGGACCTTCAGCGGCGCGCCGCTCTCCCGTCCGAATCGCTCCAGGG
Organism: Bacillota bacterium; assembly: GCA_023406225.1. GTDB lineage: Bacteria > Bacillota > Clostridia > Oscillospirales > Oscillospiraceae > Oscillibacter. The sequence continues at coordinate 4,307 of JAEXWS010000039.1, forward strand.
CCTCCGCGTGGGCGGGGCAGGTGGCGGTCTGGGTCAAATCGTATTGGGCCAGCAGGGGGAACGACGCCGGGTCCGTATAGCCC
>JAEXWS010000208.1 GCA_023406225.1 Bacillota bacterium
CACTACCGGGCGTCCCAGATCGTCCTGCTGAACACGGACAAGCAGGGGGAGGTCTTCATCACCCGCTACCTCTCCCTCAAGACCCAGTCCGCCTATATCGACGGCTACACCCGGGACCTTCTGTACACCCGTATGGCTCAGGGCAACGCCCAGTACCGGGAGGCGGAGGCCCGGAACGTGCGGAGCATGCGGTGGTTCGTGGGGTACATGCTGGCGGCGTCGCTGCTTTTGATGCTGGTTTTGACGGTGTTCGCCCGCAGCATCCTCCGCCCGCTGACGGCTCTGAGCCGGGCCGCCGGGGAGATCGGCGCCGGACGGTATGACGCGCCGCCCCTGGAGATCCAGGGCGGGGACGAGTTGGGCACCACCGCCCGGTCCTTCAATCTGATGCAGTCGGAGATCCGCCGGACCATCCACGCCCTGGAGCGCCAGTCGGAGATGGAAAAGCACCTGCTGGAAAAGGAGGTGGAGGCGGCCCAGATGCAAAAGGCCCTTCAGGAGGGGCGCTTCGCCCAGCTCCAGAGTCAGATCAACCCCCACTTCCTCTTCAACACCCTCTCCACCATCGCGGCCCTGGCCCGGGAGGAGGGGGCCCCCCTCTCCGAGGACCTGATCCTGCGGCTGTCCAACTTCTTCCGTTACTCCCTGGAAAGCGACGAGCGGCGGGTGCCCCTGGCCCGGGAGATCCAGCTCCTCCGGGACTATATGGAACTGCAGGAGACCCGCTTCGGCGACCGCATCACCATGGAGGTGGAGGACGACCCCGCCTGCGGCGATGTGGTGGTGCCGAAATTCATCCTCCAGCCTCTGGTGGAGAACGCCATCCTCCACGGCCTGCGGGCGTGCGCGGGCGGCGGGCATATCCGGGTGCGGGTGCGGCGGGGCCGCCGGGGCGTCACCGTCACCGTGACGGACAACGGCTGCGGGTTTGACGTGAAGGGCCTGGAGGCGGACGGCGTGCGCCGGTCCATCGGCCTTAGAAACATCGACGAGCGGATGCAGCTTGCGGGCGGGAGGCTGGACGTGTTCAGCCGTCCGGGCCTGGGCACATGCGCGCGGATCACGATCAAGGAGGAGCGGCCATGATCAAAATTCTCATCGCGGAGGACGAGCCCAAGACCCGGGCGGCCCTGGCCTCCCGCCTGCGGGCCATCTTGGGGGAAAAGGCGCTCATCGAAGCCGCCGCCGACGGCAACGAGGCCGTGCAGAAGGCTCAGCAGGTCCGTCCGGCCCTGGCGATCCTGGATATCGAGATGCCCTTTAAAAACGGGCTGGAGGCCGCCGCCGTCATCAAGGAGCAGTCCCCGGAGGTCCATGTGGTGTTCCTCACCGCTTACGACCGCTTTGATTACGCGGTGGGGGCCCTGCGCTCCGGCGGGGAGGACTATCTGCTTAAGCCGGTGGCGGAGGCGGAGCTGCGGGAGCTTTTGCAGCGGCTGTTCGGAGACGTGGCGGAGCCGGCGGCGGAGGGGAGCACCCCCTTTGAAACGGAGCTGAACGTGTGGACCCGGCGGCACTATACGGAGGATGTGACCCTGGAGGCCGCGGCGGAGAGCATGGGCATGAGCCCCTTTTATTTCTCCCGCCAGGTGAAGGCTGCCACGGGAAAGACCTTTCTGGAGTTCTTCACCGCCTACCGCATCGAAAAGGCCAAGAGCCGCCTGCGGTCCACGGAGCTGACCGTGGCGGAGGTGGGGCGGTCCGTGGGCTATCCGGACTCCAACTATTTCACCAAGGTCTTCAAGCGGGCCGTGGGATGCACGCCGTCGGTGTACCGGGGGCGGGAGGGTCCGGCGGAGAACTGAGCGCGGCAAAGGCAGGCGAAGGCCTGCCTTTGTTATTTTTGCACAAAAAAGGAGCGCCTGTTTTGATTCTTATCAAAAAAATAACGGGAAAAGCGCAAGACTTTACGATTTCTTAATATTTTGAAATTGTTTAAAATAAGACTTGGAAAAAGCATTTCGCAGAAAACGAGAAATATTGGAGGAAGAGAAATGAAAAAGACGATTGCAACTCTGCTGGCCGCCGTCATGGTGCTGGCCCTGTGCGCCGCCTGCGGCGACAGCGCCGCTCCCGCCCCCGCCGAGGGGAACGACGCCCCCGCCGGGAACGCCCCCGCCCAGACCATGGTCCTGCGCCTGGCCAACAGCCACAACGCCGAGCACATCACCAGCCAGGCATGCCAGATGTTCGCGGACCTGGTGGCCGAAAAGACCGAGGGCCGCATCACCATCGAGACCCATTTCGCCGGAGAGCTGGGCGACGAGCGCTCCACCATCGAGCAGTGCCAGTTCGGCGGCCTGGACTTTACCCGGGTGTCCTCCGGCGCCTCCGCCGAGTTCGCGCCGCTGATGAACGCGCTCCAGATGCCCTATGAGTATACCAGCGTGGACCACCTGTTCGAGGTCCTGGACGGCGAGATCGGCCAGGAGGTCTTCGACACCTTCGAGGCCAACAACCTGGTGGGCGTGACCTACCTGCATCCCGGCTCCCGGAACTTCTTCAACGCCAAGAAGGAGATCCACACCCCCGCCGACCTGGCCGGCATGAAGATCCGCGTGTCCGAGTCCGAGCTGATGCTCACCCTGATGGACTCCCTGGGCGGCATCGGCGTGGGCCTGCCCTTCAACGACACCTACTCCTCCATCCAGACCGGCGTGGTGGACGGCGCGGAGAACAACATGACCAGCTACATCGAGATGTCCTTCTACGAGGTCGCGCCCTATTGGACCTATGACGGCCACTCCTATATGCCCGACATGATCCTGGCCTCCAAGCAGACCATGGACAAGCTCTCCGCCGAGGATCAGCAGATCATCTTCGACTGCGCCAAGGAGGCCGAGGTGTGGCACCGCGACGCCTGGGAGGAGTC
>JAEXWS010000232.1 GCA_023406225.1 Bacillota bacterium
GTCAGCGTCAGCACCAGGGTCCACAGCAGCGCGCCCAGCATGGGGTCCCGCCTGGACCTGCGCCCCATGGACGCGGAGGCCTCCCGAAGGGCCTGGCGGAGGGCGAAGTACAGCGTAAGCGTCAATCCGGTGTTTAAGACCCACCAGAGAGAGGGAGCGCATAGCCAAATCGGTGTGGCGTACAGGAGATAAAATCCATAAAGGATAATTGCTTTACAAGCTCCGCATATCCAAGAAAAACGGAACCAGCGGTTGTTTTTCCGCAGGGTCCGGAGGCCCAGATAGAGCTGTACGGTGCCAACGGCCATCAGGATGTATTTCAGATACCAGATATCCAGGGTTACAGAGGTGAGGCACAGGCCCAGAACGATGCGGTCCATGGCTTCCCTCCACGGCGTCACGGCGCGGACCGTCTTTTCCGAGGGGGGCTGCTCCGCCACGGAGTCGATCAGTTCCCGTTCAAACGCGTCCCATTCGTTCATATGCCGTCACCTCCCAACTCCCGCCGCAGGTGCTGCCGCAGCCGGTACAGGCGGCCCTCGGCGGCGCGTTCGCTCAATCCCAGCTCCGCCGCGATCTGAGCGACGGGCTGTAAGTAATAGTACCGCCGGTAGAACAACTGTTTGTCCCGTTCGCTGAGCCGCCCGATGGCGGCCCGGAGCCGTTCGCCGCGCTCCTTGCGGAGAACGGCGTTTTCCGGCGTGTCCCGGAAGGCGGGCTCTTCCTCCGGTTCCGCGGTGTGGGCCTCCCGGCGGGCGCGGGCTTTCCAATGGTTCAGCGCGGTGTTCCGGGCCACGGCGGTCAGCCAGGCGGAAAGGCTTCCCGCCTCCGCCCGGTAGACGTCCAGCTTCTGCCAAAGGGCCAGGGACACCTCGGAGTAGCAGTCCTCCGCGTCCTGGGGGTCCCGGAGGACGCCGCGGATGACATACCGCAGCAGAGGGCCGTATTGAGCCAGCAGCGCTTCGGTGCCGGAGTCCCGGTCCTCCCGCAGGAGGGAGAGCAGTTCCGTGTCGTTCAAGGGGCGTCCCTCCTTCCTGAAAAGGCTCTCGTCTTATGATACAACGCCGAAGAAAAAAACCCACAAAAAAGGCGGCCAAACGGCCGCCTTTTGAAAAGCGCGCTTATTTGCAGGCGGCAAGGTCCCGGAGAAAAGCGTCCACGGCGCTTTCGGGCGTGGCCCAGCTTGTGACGAAGCGGACGCAGGTGTGCGCCGCGTCCACGGGGTGGTCGCTCTCAAATTCGTAGCCCTTGTCCTGAAGCGCGGCGATCACGGTGTTGGGCAGGACGGGGAACTGCTGGTTGGAGGGGGAGGCCACCGGGAAGGCATAGCCCAGGGCGGCCATGCCGTCCCGCAGGCGGAAGGCCATGTCGTTGGCGCGGCCTGCGATGGTGAAATACAGCCCGTCCTCCAGCAGCGCCTGGAACTGGACGCCCAGCAGCCGTCCCTTGGCCAGGATGGCGCCCCGCTGCTTCATGTGCCAGCGGAAGTGACCGTGGGGCCGGGCCAGGATCAGGGCCTCGCCGAAAAGCGCGCCGTTTTTGGTGCCGCCGATGGTGAAGGCGTCGGTCAGGGCCGCCAGATCGGGGAGGGTCAAATCGCTGCCGGGGGCGGCGAGGGCGGAGCCCAGCCGCGCGCCGTCCAGATAAAGCAGAAGGCCGTGGGCGTCGCAGCAGCGGCGCAGGGCCTCCAGCTCGGCCTTGGTGTAGATCGTGCCGATCTCCGTGGTGTTTGAGATGTAGACCAGGCGGGGGGCGACCATGTGCTCCGTGCCGTTGTGCCCGTCCAGCACGGATTCCACCAGGGCGGGGGTCAGCTTGCCGTCCGGAGAGAACACGGAGCAGACCTTGTGGCCGGTGGCCTCGATGGCGCCGGTCTCATGGGTGTTCACGTGGCCGGTGTGGGCGGCGACCACCGCCTCGTAGGATGCAAGAAGCGCGTCGATGACCACCAGATTTGTCTGTGTGCCGCCCACCAGAAAATGAACGTCCGCCTCCGGCGCGGCGCACATTCTGCGGATCAGGTCCGCGGCGGCTTTGCAGCGCGGGTCCAGCCCGTAGCCGCAGGTCTGCTCCGCGTTGGTGTTCGCCAGAGCCTGGAGGACCTTGGGGTGAGCGCCCTCGCTGTAGTCGTTCCGAAAGCTGTACATCGCGATCTCCCTACTTTCTGAATTGTAACAGTTTTGATGTTGCAATCATACCGCGCTTCCTGTATAAATGCAAGAAGAGGAAAAGAAACCCAATAAATTTTAAAATTTTGGGGAAACTTGAAAACAGGAGGGAACCTTTTTCCGCGCGGTTCCGTCTTTGACTTTGGAAACCAACAGAAAGTAAGGAGATTATCATGAAAAGAAGCGCAAAGATCCTGTTGACCCTGCTGCTGGTGAGCCTGCTGGCCGCCTGCGGCGACAAAAAGACCGAGACGGCCGACGTGGACCTGACCGAGTTCTATACCTCCGCGGAGGAGGAATACGACTGGGGCGGCGGTTACATGACGGATATCGAAGGCGAGATGCTGGAGAATTTTTATCCCGGCCTGGGGGACATCCCCGCCAAGCAGTTCGTGGCGAAGATGCCGCTGATGAGCTCCGTGGTGAACGAGGTGGTGTTCATGCAGTGCGAGACGGAGGAGGACGCGGCCAAGGCCGCCGCCATCCTTCAAGACCGCATCGACGCCCAGGCCGCGGGCGGCGCGTGGTATCCCGAGTCCATGGAGGCATGGGGGAAGGGCACCGTCATCCAGCAGGGGACCTATGTGGCCATGATCGCCTCCGCCGAGCACCAGGACGAGGTGGCGGAGCGGTTCAACAAAGCGTTCGAATGAGAGAGCAAACCGGCCGCGGCTGCGCCGCGGCCGGTTTCTTTGAGAGAGGAGGGGCGGCTTGGTTTTCAGCAGCCTGACATTTTTGTTCGCCTATCTGCCGCTGACGCTGGCGGCTTATTTTCTGGTCCCCCTGCGGTGGCGGAACTGGGTGCTGCTTGTGGTCAGCCTGGTGTTTTACGGCTGGGGCGAGCCGGTGTACATCTCCATCATGGTGGTGTCCATCCTCATTGACTACACCCACGGCCTGCTGGTGGAAAAGTACCGGGACAACGACAGAAAGGCCCGATGGTTCGTGGGGCAGTCCGTGGCGTTCAACCTGCTTTTGCTGGGCTTTTTCAAGTATTGGGACTTCCTGGCGGCAAACCTGTCCTTGATCCCGGGGGTCCAGCTTCCCCAGCTTGGGGTGCCGCTTCCCATCGGCATCTCGTTTTTCACCTTCCAGACCATGAGCTATACCATCGACGTCTACCGCAGGGACGCGCCGGTCCAGCGGAACCTGCTGACCTTCGGCGCTTTTGTGACCATGTTCCCGCAGCTGATCGCGGGCCCCATCGTCAAATACAAGACCGTGGCGGCGGAACTGGAAGGCCGGGTCAACACCTGGCCGGACTTCGCCCTGGGCGCCCGGCGCTTTACGGTGGGCCTTGCGAAAAAGGTGCTGCTGGCAAACGCCGTGGGCAAGCTGTGGGAGGCGTCCCTCGCGTCCCAGTCCGCGGGAACGCTGAGCGTGGCGGGGGGCTGGCTGGGGCTGGCCGCCTTTGGCTTCCAGATATATTTCGACTTCTCCGGCTACTCGGACATGGCCATTGGCCTGGGCCGCATCTTCGGCTTCCGGTTTTTGGAGAACTTTGACTACCCCTATCTCTCGTCCTCGGTGACGGAGTTTTGGCGGCGGTGGCACATGTCTTTGACCAGCTGGTTCCGGGAGTATCTCTATATCCCTCTGGGCGGCAACCGGGGCGGCACGGCCAAGACCCTGCGGAACATCCTGATTGTCTGGTTTTGCACCGGCTTCTGGCACGGGGCAAGCTGGAACTTCATTTTATGGGGGCTGTATTTCGCCGGGTGGCTGATTATGGAAAAATACGTGCTGCGGCGCGCGCTGGAAAAAACGCCCGCCTGGATCAAGCACGCTTACACCCTGGCGGTGGTCTTTGTGGGCTGGGGCATCTTCGCCATGGAGGATCTGGCCGTCTGCGGGTCGTACCTCGCCGCCTGCTTCGGCGCCGCGCCCCTCTGGCGGGCGGCGGACGGGTTTATGCTGCGGAGCTATGCCGTGACGCTGCTGGCACTGGTCCTGGCCTCCACCACTCTTGGCAAACGGTGCTGGCAGCGTCTGCCGGACCAGGCGCAGAGGATCGTGACGCCGGTTTTGATGGCGCTGGGCCTTGTGGTCTGCACGGCCTATCTGGTGGACGGCAGCTATAATCCGTTCCTGTATTTCCGGTTTTGAAAGGGGGAAGCGACATGACGATACGATACAGCCGCTTTCTCACGGCGCTGTTCTGCCTGTTTTTGGGCGGGCTTTTGGCGTGGCACGCGGTGCTGCCGGACCGGGCCCGGTCCGAGGTGGAGAACCGCACCCTAGCCCAGCGGCCGGAATTTTCCTGGGCGGCGGTGCTGGACGGCAGCTATATGTCCGACGTGGAGGAATACTTCGCGGACCAGTTCCCCCTGCGGGACGCTTGGACGGGGCTGAAGGCCCGATCCGAGCAGCTTCTCGGCAAGCGGGAGTTCAACGGGGTGTACCTCTGCGGCGACACGCTCATCGCCAAGGTGGAGGACCCGGGGGACCAGGCGGAAAAGAATCTGAGATACGTTGTCCGCCTTGCGGAGACGGCCGGCGTGCCGGTGTACCTGGGCCTGATCCCCTCCGCGGCGGAGGTCTGGCGGGAAAAACTGCCCCACGGGGCGGAGAGCTGGGACCAGGATGCCTTCCTGGACCGGGCGGCGGAGGCCGGCGTGCCCCTGGTGGATTTCCGCACGCCTCTGACCGGCCATGCGGAGGAGCCGGTCTTTTACCGCACCGACCACCACTGGACCACCCTGGGCGCCTTTTACGGGGCCAACGCCCTGCTGGAGACCCTGGGCAAAGCGCCGCTGGACCGGGCGGACTTTACGCGCTCGGCGGCCAGCGGAGACTTCAACGGTACGCTGTACTCCACCTCCGGCGTCCACTGGCTGGCCCCGGACACGCTGGAGTTCTGGGTGGCGGAAGCGGGCCTCACCGTCACCTCCTGGCGGAGCGGCGCGCCGGAGCCGGGCGTGCTGTACGACCGGAGCTATCTGGCGCAAAAGGACAAATACTCCGCCTTTTTAGGCGGCAACCAGCCGCTGTGCGTCCTTAAAAATGAGAACATCCCGGACGGCGGGAAGCTTTTGCTGGTGCGGGACTCCTATTCGGACGCCCTGGCGCCCTTCCTGGCCCAGTCCTTTTCCGAGGTCCACCTGATGGACTTGCGGTATTACCGGGCGTCCGCCGCCCGATATGCGGCGGAGAACGGGATCGACCACATCGTGGCGCTGTACAGCGTCTCCAACTTCGTCACGGACAAGAACCTGGTGTTCCTGGGGCAATAGGAAACGGGCCGTCCCCCATGAGGGGGACGGCCCGTTTTTCTTATTCCGCCGTGGTCTCGTAGGGCCAGTCCAGAATGCCGCCGAAATCGCTCACATTCGTATAGCCTAGCCTGGAGAGCCGCTCCGCCGCCTGGGCGCTGCGGCGTCCGGAACGGCAGTAGACCAAAATCTCCGCCCCCGGGTCGAAGGCCACGGGCATGTCCGGCCCCAGGTCCTCCACGGGCAGGCACACCGCGTCGGGGATGTGCCGCGTTTCGTACTCCTCCTGGGTGCGCACGTCCAGCAGGATCACCGGATCGCCGGAATCCAGCCGCTCCTTGGCCTGGTCGTGGGTGAGGGTGCGCCAGCCGTGCCGCTTTTGGGCGGAGGCGGCGGACCTCTTCCCGAAAAACCGCAGTACCGCGCCGCCGCAGAGAATGAGGAGCAGTAAAAAGAAAAGCTGATCCATAAAAACCTCCTGTTTCGGGTCCTTTGACAAGTATACCCGAAACAGGAGGAAAAAGCGAGTTTTTTTATGGATCCAAGACGGTAAGGGACACGGTCTTCGCCGTCAGGTCCACGGTGTATTGATAGGTCCCCGCCAGGTGGAGCAGGATGGGGTCCTCATCAAAGGTCTCCAGCGTGTCAAAATGGACGGTGTAGACG
>JAEXWS010000045.1 GCA_023406225.1 Bacillota bacterium
TCCTGGAGCAGGGATACGACTATGTGTCCGCGGCCGCAAAAGACGTGGCTTCCCTGCACGCCGTGTACGGCACGGACTGAGAGGCGGCCCCATGACAAAACTGAAGCTGGACCTGGTATGCCAGGTCGCGGTCGTCGTGCGGGACCTGGAGCAGGGGCTGGAGGCGTTCCGCGCCCTGCTGGGGATCGACGAGTCCTCCCTCTCCTTCTCCGATTCCCTGGATGCCTTTCGCTCCGGGCGGCTGGAGAACGTGACCTACCGGGGCCGGGAGGCGGCGGCCTTCCACTACAAGCAGTACAACTTCTTCCTGGGCGGGATGGATATCGAGATGTTCGCCCCCGCCGATCCGGAGGAGCCCAACCCCTTTACGGACTTCCTGCGGGAACACGGACCGGGCATCCACCATCTGAACATCCGCCTTGCAAACCGGGAGGAGGGGATCGCCTTCCTGAAAAACGAGCTGGGGATCGGCCCCTTTTTCGACCTCTCCCACCTGGGCAGAAACTGCGCCTATTTCGACCTGCGCGAACAACTGGGTCTGGTGGTGGAGGTCGGCAGCCGCGTCGTGGGGCCGAGAGCGGCCATGACGGACGGCGACATCCAGAAATTGACCGCATATTGATGGGAGAACGCCATGAAAGCAATTTTATATCAAGCCGGCGGCAGAGCCAACGCCGCCTTTACAGAGGTGCCCGATCCCGTGTGCGGGGACCGGGAGGTCCTTATCCGCGTGTATGCCACGGATATCTGCAAACCCGCGGATTTCGCCCATGACGGCGGCTATTCCGTTTTTGGCCGGTATCCGCTCATCCCCGGCCACGAGTACGCGGGCGTTGTAGAGGCGGTGGGCCGGGAAGTGGCCCGCTGCAAGGTGGGCGACCGGGTAACCGCCGACGCCAACATCCCCTGCGGGACCTGCTATTTCTGCGAGCGGGGGGAATTCGTGTTTTGTGAGCGCTCCGAAGCGTACGGCCAGACGAAAAACGGCGGCTTCGCACAGCTGGTCTCCGTTCGGGAGGACCTGGTCTACAAGATCCCGGACGGCGTTTCCATGCGGGCCGCGTCCATGACGGAGCTGGTGGGCTGCGCCTTCAACTGCGTGGAGCGCTGCGACTTCAAATACACCTCCGACGTTCTGATCCTGGGATGCGGGGCCAGCGGCACCATCCTGGCCCAGTTGGCGAAGCACTCCTCCGCCGGGTCCGTCACAGTGATCGACCGCGTGGCAGGCAAGCTGGAAAACATTCAAAAGGCCGGGGTCAGCACTGTTTTAGCGGACCGAAGCGATGACAGCGTCCACGAGTCCGTTTTAAGGGAACGGTTCCCCTACGGGTTTGACTACATCATCGACGCCACCTCGGACGCCGATCTGATCACCCGCAGCATCCGTCTTTTGAAAAAGGGCGGCACCTTCGTCAACTACTCCTTTCAAAACAACACCTCCGCCGCCAAACAAGTGGAACTGGACCCCCGTTTTTTCGCCACCAGACAGGTGAACTACATCGGCTCCACCTTCCAGCACAACCGCTTTGGACAGGCCTTGAAGGCCATTGAAGAGGGCAAGGTGGACCCCGAGCTTGCCATTACGGACGTCCTGCCCCTGGAGCGCTTTTTTGAGGGGATGGACAAGCTTTACCGGGATGAGACGACGATCAAAGTCGTTCTGGAGCCCAACGGCCCCTCCGAGGGGAAGTAAGCGGGAAAGGACGCGGCCGCTCCGGCCGCGTTTCCTTTTTCCGCATCGGCCAAGAACTATAGAGGAGGAACTATCATGCAGCAGTTTGGCATCTGCGAGTGGTCCTATCCCGTTTCCGGACCCCTGGCCATTCGTCTTGCAGGCGAGGCCGGCTTCGATGGTATGCAGCTCGGGGAGGCCGGAGGCCGCCGGATGGGATATCCGCTGTGCGTTCCCCGGGTGCAGGCGTGTATCCGGGAGGCCGCGGCGCAGTACGGCGTGGCGCTCCACTCCCTGAATCTGGGCGCGCTGCTGGCCGAGGGCACGCTGGATCACGCGGCGGACACCGAGGCGGGCGGCTGGGCCCGAGAGAGCCTGCGGCGGGGCCTGGCCGCCTGCCGGGCGCTGGATATCCACACCGTTGTGATCACGGCGGAACCCAGGACGGAGGAGGCGGTGAAAAATGTGACCGAGCACCTGCGGTTCGCCGCCGCGCTGGGGGCGGACAACCAAGTGGAGATCGTCATGGAATCCGCGCTGCCCCTCCCGGAGATCCTGCGGCTTCTGGACGGCGTGGGCGGGAACGTCAAGGTCTGCATGGACCTGCTGAACCCCCTGCGCTTCGGCACCGGAGACCCCAGGGAACAGATGCGGGCCTTCGGCCGGGAGCGGATCAGCCATTTTCACATGAAGGACAGCATCCGCAGCCTGTTTCATCGGGGAGAGCGGGGCTGCGTCCTCCTGGGCCGGGGCGACGCGGGCTATGAAAGCTCCATCGAAGTTATCCGGGAGATGGGGTTCGAGGGCTGGCTCATTACGGAAAATTACTACTACCTGCCGCCCATGAACGGCGGCGGCGGGGATTTCACGGCCCTTTCCCGCCGGGACCTGGAAACCATGCGGCATTCCTTCCGGGCCTGTATCCCGGCAAAACCGGACGGGCGGATATGAATTTTTGCTATGGAGCCGTATTCCCTTTTGGAATTTGATTGCAGAAGGAACAGTTGATATACTTTTTACAAAAGGAAGGCGGTCCAGACGCATTTTTTTGCCCGCTTCCACCAAAACAGCGGTGTGCGCCGGGCGAGCCGGCAATCCAAAATTGGGAGAGAGAAAGCTATGAAAAAGAAACTGTTATCAGTCCTGCTGACGCTTGCGATGACGCTTTGCCTGACCGCCTGCGGAGGCGGCTCCGCCGCTCCCGCAGACTCCGGCGGCGCGGAGAAGACGTACAATTTGAAATTCAGCATTGAAGGCAGCGAGAGCATTCGCATGAGCCAGCTCTGGAAGGAGTGGGCAAACAGGATCACGGAAAAGACGGACGGCCGCGTGCAGTTCACCTTCTACTACGACAGCACCCTTCTGGATCCCAACGGCGAGTACGCCCAGCTGACGGCGGGCATCGCCGACATCGCGGACATGCACAAATACGCCGCGGACGGTTTTACCATCCTGGAGAAGTGGAAGGGCCTCACTCTGGGCACCCCCATCCCCGCCCAGGTGGAGATGACCAAAACCCTGTTCGGGGAGTTTCCCGCCCTGCAGGAGGAAGTCTCCGGCGTCAAGGTCCTGGCCTACGCCTTTGACGGCGGCACCTATCAACTCCTCACCGTGAACAAGCAGGTCTCCTCCGTTGCGGATATGAAGGGCCTCGTGATCTGGTGCGAGGCGGACTTCAACGATTTTTTCACCGCCCTGGGCGCCACTCCCGTCAACACCCCCTGGTCCGAGGTGTACTCCTCTTTGCAAAAGAACATGTACGACGGCCTGTTTATCGCCGCGGAGACCCTGCAGTCCGTGAACTTCGCAGAGGTCTGCAAGTACTGCACCCTGGTCGATCTGAATTACCTGACCGCTCCCGGCCACCTGATGAATCTGGACACCTGGAACAGCCTGCCCGCGGACATCCAGGCTGTCTTCGACGACCCTGAGATTGTGGGATACATTGAAAACGCCCTTCAGGAGAGCTCCCACACCTCTGAAGCGGAGGGTATCGAGTGGGCTGTGAAAAATCACGGCACGACCATTGTGGAGCTGACCGACGAGGCCCAGCAGGAATTTGTGGACATCCTCAACCAGTCCAAGGCCAGCATCGCGGCGTCCTTCGACGCCCAGGGCCTGCCCGGAACGGAGTTGGTGGAAGCCATCGTGGCGCACAGCCGGGAATACAAATAAACAAGGATGAAGGCAGGCTCTCTTATGAATCGATACGACCGGAAAAAAATCGCAGTCACCGAAAAGGCGGGGGAGTTTTTGGCCATCGTCTCCGGGGTGTTTCTGTGCATCTCCACGATTTTCATGTTTGCAAACATGCTCACCCGGACCTTTGCAAACTTCAATCTCCGCTTTGTCTATGAGCTGTGCGGCCTGTGCGCCGCGGGCGTGGCCTCCTTCGCCATCCCCTATGCCTCGCTGCGCTCCGCCCACTCCACCATGGATATCATCACCAGCCACCTGAGCCGGCGGACGGAGGCCGCTTTCGCGGCGGTCTCCGGCGTCATCACCGTGGCCGTCATGACCTTTACCGTCTGCATCCTGACCAGCTATGCCTATCAGCGGACGCTGGTGCTGGAGGCGACCACCACCTCCAAACTGCCCACCTATATCTTCCGCTGGGTCTACGCGCTGGGAATGCTGCTGACGATTGTGGCGGCGGCCGTTGAAATGGTCGACATGTTCCGGATCGCTGCGGGAAAGACCGTGGTCCGCAGCAGGGAGGAGCTGGACGCCCCGGCCCTTTCGGAAGCCGGCGGCGCGCCGGAGGCGGAAGAGGCGGACGCGGCCGGAGGTGACGCCCTATGACCATGGCATGTTGGATCGGCGTGGCGAGCATCGCGGTCTTTTTCGTCCTGGCGCTGATGGGCGTGAAGATCTGCTACAGCATGCTGGCCAGCGGTATTTTTGGGATGCTGCTCCTCAGCGGCGTCAAGGGCACGGCGGCCGTGATCAGCACGGCGCTGTTCTCCACGGTCTCCAGTTTCGACTATGCGGTCCTGCCCATGTTCATCCTCATGGCGACCATCATCACCGAAAGCGGCATGGGCACCTCCCTGTACGCCTCCTGCCGGACCTGGCTGGGCCATCTGCCCGGCGGGCTGTGTCTGGCCACCATCATCGCCTGCGCGGTCTTCGCCGCGGTGACGGCCTTCCCCTGGGCCTCCATCATGGCCGTGGGCGCCATTGCCCTGCCGGAGATGGCCCGCTATAAGTACGATAAAAAGATGTCCCTGGGCGCCATCGCGGCGGGATCCGAGCTGGGAGACCTGATCCCCCCCTCCTCCATGTTCATCACATACGGTATGATGACCGGCGCTTCCATCGGCACGCTGCTGATCTCCGGCATCATCCCCGGATTGCTGATGGCGGGACTGTACTGCATCGTGATCTTCGGCTGGTGCAGGGTGAAGCCCGCCGCCGGACCCCGGGGTCCCAAAACCACGTCCAAAGAGAAATTCCTGGCGCTGAAGGACGTGTGGGCGCTTCTGGTGGTGATCGTCTTCGTCATGGGCGGCATCCTGATCGGCATCTGCACGCCGACGGAGGCGGGCGCCATGGGCGCGGTGCTGGCCTTCGTGATCGCATGCCTCCAAAAGAAGATGAGCCTTAAGGTCTTCAAGCGCATCCTGGTCTCCGGCGGCAGCATGGTGGGCATGATCTACATGGTCATCTCCTGCGCCATGCTGATGAAGCAGATGATCGCCCAATCCGGCCTGCCCTTCGCCATGTCCAGCGCGGTGCTGGGCATGAACCTCCCCAACGTCGTGCTGATCGTTGTGATTTTGATCGTGTACATCATTTTGGGCATGTTTGTGGACTGTATGTCCATGGTGCTGCTGACCGTCGGCATTTTCCTGCCTATCGTGCAGGGGTGTGGCTTCTCGGCCATCTGGTTCGGCGTCATCCTGGTCCGCATGGGCGACATCGGCGGACTGACGCCCCCCATGGGCATGACGGCATTTTTCCTGAAGGGTCTGGCCAAAGAGCCGCTGGCGGATGTGTTCAAGGGCGTGATCCCCTTCCTGGTGGCGGACTTTGTGGGCCTTGCGCTGCTGGTGGCCTTCCCCCAGCTTTGCGAATGGCTGCCCGCCCTGCTGGGATACACCATCGCGTGATATGTTCTTCTGTCCAGGCTGTGCTCCGGGCCGCAGCCTGGACAGTTCTTTGGCGGAACGCCCCCGCGCTCTTGCCCCAGACCGCCGGAGCGGCAGGCCGGCATGCATTCCAGCGGGTTATGGAAGAAACCGGAGCCATAACCAGAAAGTCTATAATTATATGGAATATTGCAGTATAAACGCTACGTATTTGCCAAATCCCAGCGGAGCGAATATCATAAAATCATGGACACAGGGCCGCCCGCCATATCCGCAGAAGCGGCACGGACGCCGGGCGCGAACAGATCGAGGAGGAAAAACGGATGGCAGGTTCAGAACTGTCTTTACAGTTGAAATTTTATGAAAACATCTACAAGACCCGCCGCTTTGACGAGCGGCTTTGGGATGCTTACACCAGCGGCAAGCCGCTGGGCATGACCCACCTCGGCATCGGCGAGGAGGCCTGCGGCGTGGGTTCCATGATGGCGTTCCGCCCAGGCGACATCGTATGCCCCCATCACCGCTCCCACGCGCACATCATCTCCCGGGGCTGCGATCTCAAGTCGCTGCTGTCCGAAACGCTGCTGAAGTCCACCGGCACCTGCAAGGGCAAGGCGGGCGAGCCCCATTTCGTGGACAGATCCCACAACCTCTACGTGCTGGGGGGCACACTGGGCCCCTGCTACACGGTGCCTCTCGGTTTTGCCTACCACCTGCAGCACGAGGGCAAAGGGAACATCGCGGTGGCTTACACCGGAGACGGCTCCACCAATGAGGGCGCGTTTCATGAGGGCATGAATATGGCGGCGGCGTTCAAACTGCCCGTTCTGACCATCATCCAGAACAACTTCTTCGCCATTTCCGAGGATTTCCGGAAAATGACCGGCCTGCAAAACCTCAGTACCCGGGCCAAGGGCTACGGCATCCCCGGCGTCACTGTGGAAAACGGCAACGATGTGGAGGCCGTGTACAACGCCGCCATGGAAGCCGCGGAATACGTCCGCAGCGGCAAGGGCCCCATGATCCTGGAGCTGATGACCTGGCGCCAGATGGGACATGCCCCCAACGAATCCGGCTCCAAATACAAGGATCCCGCCGAGCAGGCCTTCTGGATGGCCCGCGACCCGCTGAAGCTGTTCACCGCCAATCTGAAGGACGCCTGCGGCGTCACCGACGCGCAGCTGCAGGAGATCCGTGACGCGGTCGAGCAGGAGCTGGACGAGGCCTGGGAATACGCCATGGCCGCGCCCTATTCCGAGCCGGAGACTGCCTTGCAGGACATCTATGCAGAATGCTGATACGGGGGAGACAGGAACCATGGAAACAAAAAAAATGACCTATATGCAGGCCGTGCGCCTGGCGCTGGACGAGGAAATGGCCCGGGACGATAAGGTTGTCATGATGGGTCAGGACATCGGCATTCTGGGCGGCGCTTACGGTGTAACCGGGGACCTGTATAAAAAATACGGCCCGGACCGCGTCATCGACGCGCCCCTCTCGGAAAACGCCATCGTGGGCTGGGGCATCGGCGCGGCCATGTACGGCTGGCGGCCCATCATGGACATCATGAAGATGGACTTCAGCATGGTGGCGCTGGACATCATCTGCAACCACCTGGCGAAATACCGCTACATGTCCGGCGGACAGATCCCCTGTCTGCCCGGCGTGGTACGCACCGCCATCGGCGGCGGTACCCGCAGCGGCCCCCATCACAGCCAGTCCATCTACGGGCTCTACGCCGGGTTCCCCGGGCTGAAGGTGGTCTGCGCCTCCACCCCGGCGGATGCCAAGGGCCTTTTGAAGGCCGCTATCCGGGACAACGACCCCGTGTTCTTTTGTGAGGAGACCGCCGCCTACCGCATGAAGGGCGAAGTCCCCCTGGACCCGGATTACATCGTTCCCATCGGCAAGAGCCGCAAGGTCTGCGACGGCGACGCCATCACCGTGGCGGGCTTCGGAACCGCCGTTTTAAAGGCCACCCGCGCCGCAGAGCTTCTGCGGGAGGAAGGCGTGCATATCGACCTGATCGATCTGCGCTGCCTGCGCCCCCTGGACCTGGACCCCGTGATCGACTCTGTCCGGCGGACCGGCCGGCTCTTGATCGTGGACGAATTTACCGAAACCTTCGGCATTACCGGCGAGATCGCCTTCCAAGTGACGCAAAAAGCCTTCCGGGAGCTGAAGGAACCGGCCCAGCGGCTCACCCTGCCGGACACCATCATTCCCGCCTCCCCCAGGATGGAGGATTTCGTGATGCTCTCTCCTGAGAAGATCGCCCTGCGGGTGAAGGAGATCATCGGCGCATAAGCGGACTTTTTTCTTGTTTGGAAACCAAAATTATATTGAAGAGGTATTTGATTATGGCAAGAGTGATTGTGATGCCCAAGCTGGGCGAGGCAATGGAAGAGGGCCAGGTGACCAGCTGGCTGTTCAACGAGGGCGATAAGGTTGAGAAGAACCAGCCCCTCTTTGAGGTGATGACCGACAAGACCACCATGGAGTTCCCCTGCCCCGAGGACGGGACGCTGCTGAAAATTCTGGTGGAGTGCGACGAGGACTATCCCTGCGGCACACCCATCGCCGTTCTTGGAGAGCCCGGCGAGGACATCTCCGGTCTGGTCTGAGGGATCCGGAGGAGCATTATGGAAATCTCCCAGACCATCCCCTACAAGGGCGTCCGCAAAATGATCGGCAAACGGATGGAGATCAGCGGCGGCTATCCCATGACCTACCAGGGCATCTATGCGGACGTGACCGATCTGCTGGCCTGCCGAAAGCAGGTCAACGCTGAGAAAAACGCAAATCTGACCGTCAATGACTTCATCATTAAGGCCGCCAGCATTTCCTTGCAGCGCACGCCCATCATGAACGCCGGGTTCAGCGAGGATATGACTCAGATCAACGTATACAGCGATTGCAACCTCAGTGTCATGACTGCTTCCGACAAGGGCCTGGTGGCCCCGGTCTTGAAGCGCACTCAGGACAAGACCATCTTTGAGCTCTCTGAGGAGATGAAGGCGCTGGTGGAAAAGGCCAACGCCGGAAAGCTCATGCCCGACGACTATGCGGACGGGACTTTCGGCATCACCAACATCGGCAAGCTGAATTCCTATGACTCTGTGCCGCTGCCTCAGCCGCCCCAGCCTGCCATCCTGGCGGCCTGCACGGCAAAAAAAATGCCTGTCGTTCTGGAACAGGACGGCGAGGATGTCATCGCCATCCGCATGATGATGAAGCTGGTCATCGGCGGCGACCACCGGATCTTGGACGGCGTGCCCCTGGCCGCCTTCATCAACGACATGAAGGCCTTGCTGGAGGACCCCCAGGCCCTGATCGGTTGATCCAAAGTTCCCGAAAACGACGTGTTTTCGGGAACTTTTTCAAAAAAGAACACAGGAGGCAAGCTGCCATGAAGCTCTATGTGCTAGACCTGGGAAAGATCGTGATGGAGGGAGAAAACCCCGTGGTGGGCCACGGCGGCGCCGGAGAAAAGCCCGCCATCCCCATCCATGCGTTTTTGCTGCAAACGGGCGCGACCAATATCCTCTTCGACACCGGCTGCCATCCCCGCGCCATAGACGGCGCCTGGCCGGAGGCCCTGCGCGGAAATCCCTTTGTCCCCGGAGACGGCGGCGCGCTTTTGACCCGCCTCGCCCAGCTTGGCCTCCGGCCGGAGGACATCGACCATGTGATCGTATCCCACCTGCATCTGGACCACGCCGGAGGCGTCCACCTGTTTCCCCAGGCCCAGGTCTTTGTCCAGCAGGAGGAGCTGGAGCATGTGCTGGCGGATGACGCGGCGGGCACGCTGGATTTTTTCCACGTTCAATGCGACGTGGATAACTGGAAGCGGGCGGGCACCCGGTGGGTCCCCGTCCCACGGGATGTGCGGGAGACGCCGCTGTGTCCGGGCGTGACCATTTTAAACCTGGGCCCCGGCCACTCCTTCGGCATGCTGGGACTGTCCGTTTCGCTCCAATGCGGCAGTTTTGTCATGGCGGCGGACGCCATTTACGCGGCGGAGCACCTGGGCCCGCCGGCAAAGCTCTCCGGCGCGGTCTATGACGAGGCGGGCTATTTCGCCGCCATCGACTATTTGAGCGGATATGCGGCGGCCCACGGCGCTACGCTTCTCTTCGGGCACGATATGGCCCAGTTCCAGACGCTGAAGCGGTCCACCGAAGGGTATTACACATAAAGGCGCTGCGGAACACGCAATCGAAAGGAAAGGAATTTAAACAATGGGAGAACAGATTCTGGTGGTCGGCGGCGGCCCAGGCGGCTATGTGGCCGCGATCCGCGCCGCGCAGCTCGGCGGCGAGGTGACCCTGGTGGAGCGCAAACATCTGGGCGGCACCTGCCTGAACGTAGGCTGCATTCCCACCAAATGCCTGCTTCACAGCGCGGAGCTGCTGTCTGAAATGCGGGAGCGGGGTCCGGCCCTGGGCGTATTGGCAGACGGCCTGCGGGTGGATTTTCCCCAGGTCGTGGCCAATAAGAACGCCGTCTCCAAAAAACTCACCACCGGCATCGCGGGTCTGCTCAAGGCCAACGGGGTGGCGAAAATCGACGGCGAGGCGGTGTTCACCGCCCCCAAAACACTGCGCGTCACTGCGCCGGACGGCTCTGTGGAGACAATGACCGCGGATAAGATCATCCTGGCGGCCGGGTCCGTCAACGCCGTCCCCCCGATCCCGGGACTGCGGGAGAACCCCAACTGCATCGACTCCACCAAGGCGCTTTCTCTGGAAACCCTGCCTGAGACTATGGTGGTTATCGGCGCGGGCGTCATCGGACTGGAGCTTGCCTGCGCCTTCGCCGCCTTCGGCACCAAGATCACGGTGGTAGAGGCTCAGGACCACATTCTGCCCATGCTGGACGGCGATTTGTCGGCGGCGGGCCTGAAGCATTTGAAAAAAATGGGCGTGAAGGTCCTGCTGGAAACGCCGGTGCAGGCCGTGGAGGCCTCCCCCGAAGGGGCGCGGGTCGTCTGCCGCAGCAAGGCGGGCGAAACGGTTGCGTTTGAGGCGCAGAAGGTCCTGGTCGCAGTGGGCCGCAAGGCCGACACCGACCTCCTGGACCTGGACGCGGGCGGCCTGGCGCACGACCGGGGCCGCATCCTGGTCAACGCCCGGATGGAAACCAGCCTCCCCGGCGTCTACGCCGTGGGAGACTGTGTGAAGGGTTACTCCCAGCTTGCCCACACCGCCTCCGCCATGGGCGAGACGGCGGCTGAAAACGCCCTGGGAGGCGAGGCGCGCTATGACGAGACCACCTGTCCCACCTGTGTCTACATTGAGCCGGAGGCCGCCTCCGTGGGCTTGACTGAAGCCCGGTGCAAGGCGGACGGCATGGAATACTGCGTGGGGAGATTTCCCATGGCGGCCAACGGCAAAGCTCTGATCCTCAACGGCGGGGAGGGTCTTGTGAAGATCATCGCGGATAAAAACGACCATCAGGTCCTAGGCGTGCACATCATCGGTCCCCGGGCCACCGATCTCATCGCGGAGGGCGCGCTGGCCCTCCAGATGAAATCCACTCTGGAGGACCTGATCTCCACCATCCACGCCCACCCCACCGTCACCGAAGCGGTCCGGGAAGCGGCGCTCGGCGCGGACCGCCGCGCCATCCATATGCCGAACCGGCCGTAAGACGCTTTGGCTGCGCAAATCAGACCCGGTATCACAGAGAAGGGGTCCTGAAATCTCAAGATTTCAGGACCCCTCTTTCCGTCTTTTCCGGCTGTGCCTCCAAATATCCAAGTCACAAAGCAAAACGTTTGTCTAAATGGCCCCGCACACTTTCCACTGCTTTTTTATAATTACAGCGTCACAGCAAAACAAAAGCCGCAAAATTCGTCAAGTTCTCCACTCTGGATCAGAACCCGTTAACCTGAACATACATAAGGAAGAAAATCAAAGAATCACAAGAAAAAACAAATCAGCACCGTCAAACACGACGATGCTGATTTTGGTTGCGGAGGCAGGACTTGAACCTACGACCTCCGGGTTATGAGCCCGACGAGCTACCAACTGCTCTACTCCGCGATATTTTGTTGTGTGGTGCCGGTGACCGGACTCGAACCGGTACAGTATCGCTACCGGGGGATTTTAAGTCCCCTGTGTCTACCGATTCCACCACACCGGCGACTGTCGGCAACGATTAGAATACCATAACACCCCCATCATGTCAAGTGCTTTCCGAAAAAAATCCGTTTTTTTCTTTCGGCGGGGGACGGCGCAAAATCCGCCGCGCGTCTGCACGGTTTCGTGCAACTTCTCCCCCCGCGCCGCATATACTGTCTGAGTAACCCTGACGCAAAGGAGGAACACGTTTGAGACCCCAAATAGACGACGGCACGGATGTTGATGATCTGATCTTTCAGGATGGATGGTGCATCAGTGAGCGATAAAAGACTGGAGGACGCCGCGGATGCGGCGTCCTTTTGCGTGTCACATGCAGATGGTGCCGCCGCCCACCACCGTCTCGCCGCTGTAAAACACCACCGCCTGCCCTGCGGTGACGGCCCGCTGAGGCTCCCGAAACACCACGCGCGCCCGTCCGCCGGAAAGAGGCTCCACCACGGCCTCCGCCTCCCTCTGGCTGTAGCGGGTCTTGGCCGTCACCACCATGGGTCCCTCCAGCTCCGGGACGGCGATCCAGTTCAGCCGATCCGCCGTCAGCTCCGCGGTATACAGCGCGCTGTCCGGTCCCAGGACCACCGTTCCGGCCTCCAGGTCTTTCCGCACCACGTACAGCGGCGCGTCCGCGCTGACGCCCAGGCCCTTGCGCTGGCCCGTGGTATAGCGCTCCAGCCCCTTGTGCCGGCCCAGGACCTTCCCCGTCTCGTCCACAAAGTCGCCGGGACGGGGCTCCACGCCGCCGTAGCTCTGTAAAAAAGCCATATAGTCCCCGTCCGGGACGAAGCAGATGTCCTGGCTGTCGGCCTTCTGGGCGTTGACAAGGCCGTGGGCCTCCGCCAGGGCCCGGACCGCAGGCTTTTCATAGGTCCCGATGGGCAGCAGCAGGTGGCTGAGCTGGCGCTGCGTGAGCTGGTAGAGGACGTAGCTCTGGTCCTTCCGCCGATCCCGGCCCCGCAGCAGCAGCCACCGGCCCGAGGGCACGTCGAACGCCACCCGGGCGTAATGACCGGTGGCGATGGCGTCCGCCCCCTGGTCCAGGGCCCAGTCCAGCAGCGCGCCAAACTTGATCTCCCGGTTGCAGTCCACGCAGGGGTTGGGCGTGCGGCCCCGGACGTATTCGGACACGAAACGGTCCATCACCTTGGTCCGGAACAGGCCGCACAGGTCCAGCACCGTATGGGGGATGCCCAATGCCGCGGCCACGGCCCGGGCCGTCTCGATATCATCCGCCGAGCCGCACAGGCCCGGGCGGTCCTTGTAGTGGTGCAGGCGCAGGGTGACGCCGGAGACGGCGCAGCCCTCCTGCCGCAGCAGCAGCGCCGCCCCGGCACTGTCCACGCCGCCGCTCATGGCGACGGTCACATGCTTGGGGGTCATGGGGATACCTCCTGATCAAAACTAGCGTTATTGTATCCCATTTCCCGGCAAAAGGGAACCACCGCCGCAAAAAAACCGGCCGCGCCCTCCGCGCAGCCGGTTTTAATTTTGATTCCGCAGCAAAAACGCCTTGGGCGGCATGGCATCCGCCAGCGCCAGCAGGGTCTGGTTGAAGCCGCCGGTGTAGTCCATCTCCACATCCGATACGCCCCCGCCCCCCAGTTGGTCGTCTGGAAGGGAGACGGTGAAGCGGGCGCCGCTGCCGGGCCGGGATTCCGCCACGATGCCGCCCCCCAGCCCCTCCGCGATGCGGCGGCACAGGGGAAGGCCCAGCCCCAGCCCGTGGGGCGCGGCGTCCATCTCCTGGTGCAGAAAGCGGTCGAACAGGGTGGGGATGCGGGATTCCTCGATGCCGCACCCCGTATCGCTGACGGAGAGGAACAGCCGCCCCCGGTCCCGCCGGAGCTCCACCGTCACCGCGCCCCCGGCGGGGGTGAATTTCATGGCGTTGGACAGAAGCTGGAACAGCAGCTCCTCCAGCGCCTTCCGGTGGACGGCGCACACATGCCTGTCCATGGCGCAGGAAAACCGCAGATCCAGCCCGATCAGCTCCGCCAGGGAGGCCGCCCGCTCGCACAGGCCGCCCACGATCTCCACAACGTCCCAATCCTGCCGGGGCCACTGGCCCGGGATCTGGAAACAGGACGCGGCGGAAAGGTCGTTCACCAGCCGCAGGACCCGGTAATAGCTCTGGTCCAGCAAAGCGGCCCTGGCGTCCAGTTCCGGGTCCGTCTCCCGGGCGGCGGCCGGCGCCAGCTGGGCCGCCGCCAGATGCAGGTTGCTCAGAGCGCTGCGAAGCTGAACGGCGATATTGGAAAGCAGGGACGCCAGCATCTCCGGCTCCATAAGACGCTCCTTTCCTGGAAACGGCGTTGGTGGTAGCTTTGCCAGCGCCCGCCCAAAAACTCTTGGTAAACCCTGGGGAGTTTTCTATTAGAATAGCAAATTCATGTGGTAAAAACAAGAAGTTTGTCGAAAAAGGTCGGAAATTGTCGAGTCCGCTCCGGACGGCGGCGGACCGGCTGTGCAAAACCGCCAAGGAGCCGAGGTAAAACAGCACGTAATTTTACGTAATCACAGTAAAATTTTTTTGCGTCCTATGTTATAATGGGGGGACAAGGCCGCCGGAGCCAGCGGACCGGGGCGAAATACGGAATGATCGGAAGGAATGGAAACATGGCGATCAAAGTGGGCATCAACGGGTTCGGGCGCATCGGGCGCGTGGCGCTACGCATCATGGTGGAGCGGGGCTGCAGCAGCTACCAGATCTGCGGCATCAACCTGCGGAACGCGGATCTGGATTACATGGTCTACCAGGTGAAGTACGACACGGTCTTTAGGACCTTCACCGGCACCGTGGAGCGGGACGAGCGGCACCTGATCATCAACGGCAAGAAGATCCGGGTGTACAGCGAGAGCGACGCGAACCTTATCCCCTGGGACGACTGCGGCGCGGAGTACATCATCGAATCCACCGGCGTCTACACCACCATGGAAAAGTGCGCCGCCCACTTCCAGCACGGGGCGAAAAAGGTCATCGTCTCCGCCCCGGCGAAGGACGACATGCCCACCTTCGTCATGGGCGTGAACCACCAGAGCTACACGCCGGACATGAACGTGGTCTCCAACGCCTCCTGCACCACCAACTGCCTGGCCCCCATGACCAAGGTCATCAACGACACCTTCGGCATCGAGCAGGCCCTCATGAGCACCATCCACTCCGCCACGGCGAAGCAGAAGGCGGTGGACTCCCGGGCGGGCCGGGACTGGCGCACGGGCCGGAGCGTCATGGGCAACATCATCCCCTCCTCCACGGGCGCGGCCAAGGCCGTGGGCATGGTCATCCCGGAGCTGAAGGGGAAGATGACGGGCATGAGCTTCCGGGTGCCCACCAACGACGTGTCCGTGGTGGACCTGACCGCACGCCTGCGTCAGCCCGCCAGCTACCACGACGTGTGCGTGGCCATGGAGAACGCCGCCCAGAACCGGATGAAGGGCATCATCACCTGCACCACGGACCAGGTGGTTTCCTCGGACCTGACGGGCTTTTCCGAGACGTGCGTGTTCGACGAGACGGCGGGCATCATGCTGGACGACAACTTTGTAAAGCTCATCGCGTGGTACGACAACGAGTGGGGCTATACGAACAAGATTTTGGACCTGATGGCCCATATGTATGGGGTGGACCAGCAGGCCTAATAAAACGAAGCGGGCACGGGCAGAGTCCCGTGCCCGCTTCATACTTTATATCATGTAATACATTATGTCAATATAATATATCACATGATGTATTGTGTAAAAAGATTTAGATACACTGTATGTAAACATAAAGAACAGGTGTGTCTAATGGATAAGTATACTCTTGACAAAGAGAATATGGGCCTGCGGATCCGGGCGGCGAGAGAGGCCAAAGGATGGACCCGCGAAAGACTGGCGGAAGAAATCGGCGTCTCTGTCAATTCCATGGCCTGTGTTGAACTTGGCAAAAATGGGATGCGCTTGGAGAATCTGTCCAGAATTTGTGAGCTTTTGGATTTGAACGCCGACTATGTTCTGTTCGGAACGCCCCCCGCTCCGGCGCAGGAGCTGGGCGCCATGCTCCGGGACCGGGACCCGCACACCGTCCGCGTGGCCGCCGAGACCCTCCGCGCTCTGCTGAACGCACTAGACCAATGACCTTCTGCCGCAGGATGCTTTGGCGTCCTGCGGTATTTTGACGCCCCGGGGGGAAAAGGCGGGATACGCCGTCTGAGGACGGCGGGGAGACGTGCCGCGCCCGCGGCGGGGGGTGCTGCCCGCACGGGGGTCCTTCTTTTTCTGGCGCAGAAAAAGAAGGACAAAGAAAAAGACATCCCCCGGGCCGAAAAAGACCGTAGGACTTTTTCGGACTTTCCGGGGACGGGGGATTAGATTTGCTTCTGGGGATACCGCTCTCAGATGAAGAGCCTTATTGCCGCGGAAACACAGGAACGTGGCGCGCCCGGACACCCTGCCCTCCTCTTTTGCTGCCGCCCCCTGGCGCTTCCGGAAGAGAGCGGTGCGGCAGCAAAAAGAGAAGCAGGGTGTGTCT
>JAEXWS010000240.1 GCA_023406225.1 Bacillota bacterium
ATATATGTGTCCCGATTCTGGAGAAGACTTCCAACCTGAAATGTAGAATAGATTTTAAAGTTGGCTATTCTCCTGAGCGAATCAATCCGGGAGATAAGGTACATCGGTTAACTAACATTACAAAAATTGTTTCCGGAATAGATGCAGATACCCTGGCCTGCGTCAAGACCGTATATGGCTCCATTATTAAGGCAGGTGTTCATTGTGCACCCTCTATCAAGGTTGCGGAGGCAGCAAAGGTCGTAGAAAACAGTCAGCGGGATATCAATATTGCATTTATGAATGAACTGGCTATGGTGTTTGATCGAATGGGAATCGACACCTGTGATGTGCTAGCAGCCATGAATACTAAATGGAACGCGCTCCGATTTACACCGGGGTTGGTAGGCGGACACTGTATCGGTGTTGACCCATATTATTTTGTATATCAGGCTGAAAAGCTGGGATATCACTCCCAGATTATTCTAGCAGGCCGAAAAGTGAATGACGGTATGGGCTACTTTATTGCGCAGGCTGTCATCAAAGAATTGATTCAAACAGGGATTGTAGTGAAAAGCGCAAAGGTCCTAATCCTTGGCGTCACCTTCAAGGAAAACTGCCCTGATTCGAGAAATTCTAAGGTAGCAGATATCATCGACACACTGAAAGAGTATGGCATTGCGCCGAAGGTTGCCGATCCGCTGGCAGATGCTGACATCACAAAACAGGTCTATGGTATTGAACTTCAACGGATAGAGGATCAATTTGATGCAGATTGCGTAATCGTTGCGGTAGCACACAATGAATATAAACAAATGCCTGTGGAGCAAATTGAGAATTTGTTTAAACCGGGTGATAATCATACAAAGGTGCTTGTGGATGTAAAGAGTGTTTTGAACAAGGAGTATTTCGCCGAGCGTGGTTATCGTTTTTGGAGACTGTAACCTCTTGGCGCTCATGGGAATTCTGTATTTCAGAGATTAAGTTGGAGTGCATATGTTTCAGAAATTAAAACAGCACGAGTTCCTCTTTGAGGAACTCGTGAAGCGAGATTTCAAGAAAAAATACAAGCGAACAGTGCTGGGTATGATCTGGAGCATCCTTTCTCCTCTACTGATGTTACTGGTGATGCGGCTGGTGTTCACTCAGTTTTTTGGGCGAAACATGGAGCATTACACCACATACCTGTTCTGCGGGAATCTAGTGTTCAGCTATTTCGGAGAATCCACGCGGGAAGGCATGACCTCTCTCATGGGCAATGCCGGCATCTTTACCAAGGTGAATATACCAAAATATCTGTTTCTGTTTTCCAAAAACATACAGACTCTCATCAATTTCGGATTGACATTATGTGTCTTTTTCCTATTCTGCGTGCTAGACGACATCACTTTCACATGGAAGCTGGTGTTGCTGCTGTATCCCATCGGTTGTCTGGTGCTGTTCAACGTGGGTGTGGGCCTGATTTTGTCGGCACTATTCGTGTTCTTTCGGGACATTCAGTACCTGTGGTCGGTGTTCACCCAGTTACTAATGTATATGTCCGCTATTTTCTACACTATTGAGCATTATAGCTACACCGTTCAGTGTCTATTTCTGCTGAATCCGATATATCTGTTCATCCGGTATTTCCGAAAGATCGTCATTGATGCCACCATCCCCACCATCTGGTTTCATCTGTTGATGGGCGTAGATGTGCTGATTGTGCTGGGCATCGGCTGCTGGATGTACAAGAAGTACAACCACCGGTTCCTATATTATGTGTAACGGAGGGACGACATGCGTGTTTTAGAGCTGGAAGACGTGTCCATTCGCTACATTACCGGAGACTTCAAGGAAATTGGCCTGAAGGAATACATGATGCGGCGGTTCAAACATAACTACCACGTGACGGAGTTCTGGGCAGACCAAGATGTGACATTTTCTCTAGAAAACGGTGATATGCTGGGTATCATCGGAACCAACGGTGCGGGAAAGTCCACCCTGTTGAAAGCCATATCCGGTATCATGGAACCGACTCGCGGACGGGTACGGCGAAGTGGCACCATCGCCGCTCTCTTGGAGTTGGCCTCCGGTTTCGACGGTGACTTGACAGTGCGGGAGAATACTTATCTCCGGGGTGCCATGCTGGGATACACCCGAAATTTCATGAACGAAATGTACGGCGAGATCATTAGATTTGCGGAGTTGGAGGATTTCCAGGACCGCCCCTTCAAGCAGCTATCCTCCGGTATGAAATCCCGGCTGGCTTTCTCCATTGCGTCGCTGGTGCAGCCAGACATTCTGATTCTGGACGAGGTTCTATCAGTAGGCGATGGTGCCTTCAGAAAAAAAAGTGAGGAAAAGATGCGGGAGATCATTGATGGCGGCGCCACCACCATCCTAGTATCCCACTCCATGCAGCAGGTGCGAGATCTGTGCAGCAAAGTACTGTGGCTTCACAAAGGGCGGCAAATCGAGTTCGGTGACGACGTGCGAGGCATATGTGACCGCTATGAGGCGTTTTTGAGCAAGAAGAACTAGCACAAAAACTCTCAGAAGGTATTGCTTTGCTATTATCTGTAATCAGATATAATTACCGCAAGCACTCCGTTGTAAACAGGGTGCTTGCGGTATAGTAGATCCGGATAATAGGCCGAGGGGAAGCACGCAAATCAACCCCTCATTGCTTACATTGTTTCGTCTTGACACTCATTTTTGAGAATCACACAGCGCTCAAATGCTGGAAAAAGTACATGCAACCGCGAGAAGACTCTGCAGATGCCTTACAAGTATCTGCCTAAAGTCACTGCCAAACCGTCACGCCTATCAGGGCGTGACGGTTTTGTTATCCGACACACTGCACGGTAAACGTCAAGCAGACAAGGCGGCCAGTTTTTCTGGCCGCCTTGAAAACACTAAAGGGTCGAATCCTCCTGCGCCAAGAAATCGTGGATGACATCCAGGATATGCACGGGCGAGATCTGGAGTTCCGTACACCGTTTTGTCAGTCTGGCAACAGCAGTCCTGTCGCGCGAAAACGGCGCGGCCACAGCAACGGTCACCCAGCCGTGCACGGAGCGTTTCTTGCCCAATATGCCGTATACGTGCGTCCCACAAAAGGGATCCCACATCTCATAAAGGCAGTAGTGGTAGGTATCGTCTGGTTTTTCAGGCGCATTCCATAGAGGGTCAATGCCATTCAATTCATCAGATACGCGGAAAGCGGTCCGCAAAAGCGAGAGTGCCTCTCTCGCGAGCGCCTGCGCCTGTGGATGGAACCCTTGCATCTCCAGACGGATCGGCTCCAGGCAGGACATGCCAGCGCCGCCGGCATATTCAGTTCCGGATACCAGTTCCGCGACGGATATGCCCAATTTCTCCGCCAGCTCTTCCAGAGAGTCCGCGCGTGGATGGGATGTTCCTTTCAAGTATCCTTGTAACGTGGACCTCGGGATTCCCAGCTCCAACGAGAATTCCATAAGCGTCCCTCCCCGCTTCTCCATCTCATTTTTCAATGTGGCCGCAATATTTTTCTCTATCTGCATCAAAGCCACCTCCTCATGCAAAAGCATAAGGAGACAAATATTGGTAGTAAATACCAGCATTTCGAAAAGATGAACAGCTTTTCGGCAGGACGTTGGAGGGAAAAGGAACGCGCCCACTGGACCGACAGCTGGTCACAGGCGTCAACTGCCAGCCCCAGACCGTCTACAGCGACTTCCTGACCACGAAACATCTCTGCCGCAAGACTGGCGGCGCGCTGTTCTTCCACATGGTCCAAAGCTTCCCCAAGGGCGGGGATGTCGATCCCGTCACCGCCCACGCCGCCGCTCTGGAGCTGGCCGGCTTCTTCAAAGGCCACGAAGTTCTGGTCTGCACTCACATCGACCGGGCGCACATCCACTCCCACTTCATCATCAACTCGGTGAACCTTGACACCGGCCGCAAGCTGCACATCGCCAAGGAACAGCTGGAGGAGCTGCGGCAGCGCAACGACCAGGTCTGCCTGAAATTTGGTTTGCCGGTGTTCCGGCAGCAACCCTGCCGGCGGAAAGCCAAATCCATGTCCACCGCTGCGTACCACATGGCCGACCGGGAACGCAGCAACAAGGTGCGGCTCATGTATGTGATCCAGTCGTGTATGCGACGCGCCGCTGACCGTGATACGTTCATCGCCCTGATGGAAAGCCAGGGCTACCAGGTGCGCTGGGAGCAAAACCGCCGCAGCATCACCTACGCCAACCCCAGCGGCTGGAGGCGCCGCCGCATGGAGGCGGAGGAGGCATCCGAAAATTTCGGTGCCGTCCTGGGCGCCGCCATTGGGGCCGCGTCCCTCGCCGCCGAAAAGCGCCGGACGGAACAGCCGAAGCCAAAATCTCCCGGTCTGCCTCCCGCCCAGGACATGCTATGGCGGCAGACCCTGTGAATATTCCCCGCCCAAGGTGAGGAAAATATATCCAAAGGAGATGAAGCCGATTGCACATGGATATCAAAGAGAACCGTAAGCTCGTTGAATTTTGGCTGACCAACGAAGAAAAAAACGACGCGGCGTTTCGGGAATCCCTGAAGCCCCTCTATAAAATGTACCACGACCAAAAGTACCTGGTGGCGGTGTTCCTCTCCGGGGAGAGGAACCTATACGACGGCACCCGCGACCTGCTGCTCTACAACCGCCGCCGCACGGCGGAGAAAGAGGCGCTGGCGGGCCGGAAGGCGGGTATGACCATGCGGATGTGACCGGCGCGGGGAGCGGTATCGACAGCCGCTCCCCGCGGTTTCAGATTT
The DNA here is from genome assembly GCA_023406225.1 of Bacillota bacterium. Taxonomy (GTDB): domain Bacteria; phylum Bacillota; class Clostridia; order Oscillospirales; family Oscillospiraceae; genus Oscillibacter. Next base: position 4,744 of record JAEXWS010000240.1, read on the forward strand.
TCCACTTGCTATTTCCGCGCGGCGGATATACAATAATATCTGCAAATATGTTTGATTAAATTATAATTAATTGACAGGCAGGAGGGTGAGAAGTGAGCAATGACCTGAACAGGCAGGGCGAGATCCTGCTCTACCAGAACGGCGGGGAAAAGGAGTTCGTCAGCGTGGTGTTCCAGGACGAGACGTTCTGGCTGACCCAGAGCGGGATGGCGGAGCTGTTTGACTGCACGCCGGAGAATATCATCCAGCATCTGAAAAACATCTATGCCGACGGGGAACTGGCCCCGGATGCAACCGCTAAGAAATTCTTAGTCGTTCGCAGGGAGGGCTGCCGGACCGTGCGCCGCCGGCTGGACCACTATGACCTCGATGCCATCATCGCCGTGGGCTACCGGGTGAACAGCAAAAAAGCCACCCGCTTCCGCCAATGGGCGACAAAGACGCTGAAAGAGTACATCACCAAAGGCTTCGTCCTCAACGACGAGCTGCTGGAGCGCATTCGGGAAATCCGGGCCAGCGAGCGGCGGGCCTACCAGAAGATCGCCGATGTGTTTGAACAGTGCAGCTACGACTATGACAAAAACAGCGACACCACCCGGGCCTTATACGCCTTCGTCCAGAACAAACTGCATTTCGCCGTCACCGGCAAGACGGCGGCGGAGCTGACCGCGGAGCGGGCCACGCTGAATAGCCCCACCATGGGCCTCACCACCTGGAAGGCCGCCCCAGACGGCAGGATCCAGGATGCAGACTACATCTCCGACTTTGACCGCCAAACCTCCAAGTATCTCAAGGGTGAGTGACCATGATCGAACGATTTGACATTGCGGGCTACTGCCGCATTTCCGTGGACGAGGAGCTGGACCGGGACAACACCTCCATTGAAAATCAGAAGGCCATCCTCTCGGACTTCGTGAAGCAGAAATTCCCGGACTCCACGCTGACCTTTTACGAGGACCGGGACCGCTCGGGGTACACCTTTGAGCAGCGGGAGAACTACCAGGCCATGCGCAAGGGACTGATGAGCCGCCGGTACGACATCCTCCTCGTCAAGGATTTCTCCCGGTTCTCCCGCCGGAACTCCCGGGGACTGGTGGAGCTGGAGGACCTGCGGGACGCGGGGGTGCGCATCATCTCCATCGGAGACGGCATCGACTTTCCCAACGACGACGACTGGCTGAAGATCCAGTTCCAGTTCCTCATCAACGAGATGCCCGTGACGGACACCAGCAAAAAGGTGCGGTCCGTCATCAAGCGGCGGCAGGCGGACGCCAAGTGGATCTGCGCCGCCCCCTACGGCTACATCGTGAACAAGCAGCAGCAGTTTGAGATCGTCCCCACCGAGGCGGACATCGTGCGGAAGATCTTCGCCCTGTACAACGACGGCTGGGGCTACAAAAAAATCGCCAATCACCTCACGGACGAGGGCATCCCCACCCCCCGGATGACGGAGCGGGCCCGCAAGGAGGCCGAGGGCGCGGAATACCGCCGGAGCGTCAAGCCCGCGTGGGCCATCGTGACGGTCCAGGGCATCCTGGACAACGACTTCTACATCGGCACCCTGCGCCAGGGCAAGTACGCCCGGAAGAAGATCAACGGCGCCGAGCTCCGCCGGGACACGGCGGACCACCTGGTTTTTGAAAACCACCATCAACCCATCATCGACTACCGCACCTTCGCAACCACGAGAGCCCTGCGGGAAAAACGCGCCGCCGCCAGCTACCGGGGCGTGAAGATCAACGACAACGTCTATTCCGGCTTCCTCTTCTGCGGCGACTGCGGCAGCCCCATGTTCGCCATGAGCCGCCAGGACCTGAAGGACGCCTATCGCTGCGGCGAGTACCACAAGCGGGGCCGGAAAGCCTGCACCAGCCACCACATCCGGGTGGAAAAGCTGGACGAAGTGGTACGATCCTATATCCGCAAGGTGCGGGAAAACTCCGCCGCCATGCTGGAGCGGCTGAACGCGGACCTGGAAAGGGAGTCCGAGGACGTGGGCGAGACGGAGCAGGCGGCGGAGCACCTGGCGGAGGTGCTGGCCGAACTGCAGGAGGAGCTGAAGGCCACCAAGCGCCAGCGTATCCGGGACATCATGAAGCACCCGGAAAACGAAGCCATGCTGGAAGAGACTTACGACGAGCTGGAAGGCGATCTCCTCCGCCGCATGGAGGGCCTGCAAAACCAGATCGTCCTGACGGAGGACAAGCGCAACACCATCATCCAGGTGAACCGGGCGGCCAAGACCGCCATGGACGTGTTCGCGGACATCCTGGAAAAACCAAAGCTGGAGCGCAGCGACCTGGAGCTTATCATCGACCGGATGAACATCTACGAGGACCACATCGAGATCAAGCTCCAGGCGGACGTGGATTCCATCATCCGGTGCGGCACGCTGCCGGAAGTGGAGGGACCTGCCGCAAATTTTAAGGCGGACATCGCAGATATCCCACAGGAGCGCATCGTCCAATCGAGCGCCAATCGAAAGGACAAGGTCTATGATGTCCATGTTATCAGCGAGGGTGACCCCTTGGAGATTTACACCAGCCGGGAGGGCGAGGTCATTTTCAAAAAATACTCCCTGCTGGGCGGCGTGGAGGATTTCGCCGCCGAGCTGTGCGAGACCATGAGCCGGTCCACAGGCTGCATCTGCGCCGTCACGGACCGGGACACCGTCGTTGCCGTGGCGGGCGGCGGCAAGCGGGAGCTGCTGGGCAAGCGCATCACCCCGGAGCTGGAGCGGGCCATGGAGAGCCGGAAGATCTACCAGTACGCCGGCGACGGCCGCACCATCGCGGTCTCCGAGAGCAGCGACAAGCTCACCGCCGCCCTGGCGGCCCCCATTTTGGCCGAGGGGGACCTGCTGGGCCTGGTGCTGTTCGTCAGCAGCGACCCCGCCGTGCTCACCGGCGAGACGGAATACAAACTGGCTCAAACCATCGCGGCTTTCCTGGGCAGGCACATGGAGAGCTGAAAAAAGCGCGGGCATCCGGCCGGATGTCCGCGTTTTTCCTGGAAAAGCTGTAAATTTTTTGGAACGGCGTTGCATTTTTTCTTTTTAATGGTATATTTAGTTCTGTTGAAACGGCTCCGGGACCCGTCTCCCGGCCATTTGGAAAGGACTTGATCATATGACGAAAATCGACATCGTCTCCGGCTTCCTGGGCGCCGGAAAGACGACCCTCATCAAAAAACTGCTGGCGGAGGCGTTCCAGGGAGAAAAGCTGGTGCTCATCGAAAACGAATTCGGCGAGATCAGCATCGACGGCGGGTTTTTGAAGGAATCCGGCGTCCAGATCTCCGAGATGTCCTCCGGATGCATCTGCTGCTCCCTGGTGGGCGACTTCGGCAAGGCCCTCCGGGACGTGGAGGAGCAGTTCCACCCGGACCGCATCCTTATCGAGCCCTCGGGGGTGGGGAAGCTCAGCGACGTGGTGGTGGCCGTGCAAAACACCATCGCGGAGGTCCCCGGGATGCGCCTGAACAGCTTTACCACCGTGGCGGACGCGACGAAGGTGAGGGTCTACATGAAGAACTTCGGGGAATTTTACAACAACCAGATCGAGAGCGCCGGGTCCATCGTCCTCTCCCGGACCCAAAAGCTGAGCCAGGAGAAGCTGGAGGCCGCCGTGGCCATGCTGCGGGAGAAGAATCCCGACGCCGCCATCCTGACCACCGCCTGGGACCGCCTGAGCGGAAAGGCCATTCTGGCCGCCATGGAGAAGGTCTCCCTGGCGGAGGAGCTGTTGGAGAAGATGCGGGCCGAGCACGCCGAGGACGAGCATGAGCACCACCATGACCACGAGGGCCATGAGCATGAGCACGAACATGAACATGAGCACGAGCACGGCCATGAGCATGAGCACGACCACGGCCATGAGCATGAGCACGACCACGGCCATGAGCACGAGCACGGCCATGAGCATGAGCACGACCACGGCCCGGACTGCGCCTGCGGCTGCCACGACCATGCGCACCACCACCATCACGCCGACGAGGTGTTCGCCTCCTGGGGCAGAGAGACTCCCAAGCCCTTCTCCCAGGCGGAGATCGCCCGCATCCTGACCGCCCTGGACTCCGGGGAATACGGCAGAATCCTCCGGGCCAAGGGCATCGTCCCCGGCGGGGACGGCGCGTGGGTGGAGTTCGACTACGTGCCCGAGGAGCACGACGTCCGCGCCGGGCACCCGGATTACACGGGGCGGCTGTGCGTCATCGGCGCGGAGCTGAACGAAAGCAAGCTGGCGGAGCTGTTCGGCCTGTAAGGTCCGGCGCGCCATTGACGGAAAGGAAACCCGCTTTACATGGATATTCCTGTTTATCTGATCTCCGGCTTTCTGGACGCCGGAAAGACCAATTTCATCAACGGCATCCTGGAGGAGGGCTTCGCCCGCCAGGACCGGACGCTGCTGCTCCGGTGCGAGGAGGGCGAGGAGGAATACGATCCCAAGGTCCTGGACAATGTGACCGTGGTGGACATCGAAAAGGAAGAGGATCTGAAGTGCTCCTATCTCAAGGAGCTGGAAAAGCGGCACAAGCCCGCCCAGGTGCTGATCGAATACAACGGCATGTGGCAGATGGAACGCCTTTACACCCAGGTCCTTCCGGCCAACTGGGTGCTGTATCAGATCATGACCTTCGTGGAGGCCGCCACCTTCGAGGTGTACGCCAAGAACATGGGCCAGCTCATGATGGAGAAGATCACCAACGCGGACATGCTGGTATTCAACCGCTGCACGCCGGAGCTGCGGGAGGCGCTGCGGAAGCGGAACCTGCGGATGGTGAACCGCCGGGCGGACATCTATCTGGAAAACGAGGACGGCACCAGCGAGGACTATCTCACCGGCGACGAGTGCCCCTTCGATCTGACCCAGGACGTGATCGACATCCCCGACGACGATTTCGGCGTCTGGTACGTGGACGTGATGGACCATCCGGAGCGCTACGACGGGAAGCTGGTGCGCATGAAGCTGGTGATGTGCCACTCCAAAAAATATCCCGGCATCCACTGTCCCGGCCGCTTCGCCATGGTCTGCTGCGAAAACGACGTGACCTTCCTGGGCCTCATCGCCCGGGGGGAGGGGCTGGACCAGTACGAGAACCGGGACTGGATGGCCGTCACGGCGAAAATGAGCGTGGAAAAGCACAAAGCCTACAAGGGTCCGGGCCCCGTGATGAACATCCTCTCCGCGGCCCCCTGTGAAAAGGCCGTGCAGGAAGTCGTCTCTTTCTGATACGTTTTGTTATATTTCGCCCAAAAACTCCCCTTTGTTTTCTGAACAGAGGGGTGTTTTTCCGCCCATGACCGGCGGCCCGGCGGCCCGGCTTGCTTTTTCCCGGAAAATCCATATAATAGAGGTATTCTCCGTATTTTTCTGGAAAGGATCAATTCTTTTGAAAAAACGTTTTCCGATCTGCCGCCTCCCCCTTTGGGCCACGCTGGCGGCCGCCGTGGCGCTGGCGGGATGCGTGACGCTGCTGGCCCTGTGGTGCCAGCCCAACGCCCTGCGGTCCGTGCTGGCCGGTTTCCTGGCCCAGCCTCTTTTGATCGTGCTGAACGCCCTGCCCATCGGGCTGCTGCTGCTGGTGTTCGCCTGTTTGTTCCGCAACGTCTTTTTCTCGGCGGCCCTGGTGAACCTGGCCGTGTGCGGCCTGTCCATCGCCAACCGCATCAAGATCGAGGTCCGGGACGAGCCGGTGTTTCCCCGGGACCTGAGCCTTTTGAAGGAAGCGGGCAGCGCCATGGGCAGCTATGACATCCGCTTTCCCGTGTCCGTGATCGCCGCCGTGGTGATCTTCTCCCTGGGGCTTGTGGTCCTGGGGGTGCTGGTCGGGCACCGCCCCTTCCCCATCGCCCGCCTCAGGGGCTGGGCGGGAAGCCTGCTGGGCGCGGCGGCCTCTCTGGGGGTGCTGGTCCTGCTCATTTTGACGGTGTACGCCTCCACGGACCTGTACAACTCCTTCCGCGTCTCCAACGAGTATTACGTCCCCGCCGTCTTTAACGAGCGGGGGTTCCCCTACTGCTTCTGCCACCAGTTCACCACCTATCCCATCGACAAGCCCGCGGGCTTCAGTCGCACGGAGGCCGAGAGCTGGGAGACGGGGGACCGGACCGGCCTGGGGAAGCCCGTCCACCTGGTCATGGTGATGAACGAGGCGTTTTCCGACCTCTCGGACCAGCCCGTTTTCGCCTACACGGCGGAGAACGACCCCCTGCCCAATCTCCACGCCCTGCGGCAAAACCCCCACGCCCTCTCCGGCCACGTGGTGGTGCCGGGCATTGCGGGGGGCACCGCCAACACGGAGTTCGACGTGCTGACGGGGATGCAGACCAACGCCATCTCCGCCGACGCCACGTCCGCCTTCCGGGTGGTGAACCGGAACCTGGACAGCGTGCTGCGGGTCTTTCGCGCGGACGGCTACCGCACCTCTTTCTACCATCCCGGCGACGACTGGTTCTACAACCGGGAAAACGTCTATGCCTGGCTGGGCGCGGAGGAGACGGTGTTCGCCGACGAGATGGAGGACCTCCAGTACAAGGGCCGCTGGGTGACCGACGACTATATGGCCGGCTTTATTCAAGAGAAGTTTGAAGAGGCCGTGGCGGATGGGGCGCTTTTTTGCAACTACACCACCACCATCCAAAACCACATGTCCTACACCGCCGACAAATACGGCGCGGACTACGACTATCCCCCGGTGCCCCTGAACGCCGCCGTGTCCGGCGAGGTGGAGACGATGCTGGCGGTCTACCTGGAGGGCGCCCGGGACGCGGACGCCATGCTGGGCCGCCTGGTGGAGACGTTCTCCGCCGCCAGCGAGCCGGTGGTGCTGGCCTTCTGGGGCGACCACCTGCCGGACCTGGGGAACCACCGGCTGGGCTATGCGGAGCTGGGGCTGGAGATCGCCGCCGGAGAGAACGCCCAGGGGGACCCCCTGTGCGCCTACAAGACCCCCTTCGTGATCTGGGCCAACGACGCGGCGGCGGAAATGCTGGACTGGGAGAACGCGGCGGCGGACCTGGACCTGGGAGAGACCATATCCGCCGGGTTTTTGGGCGCGGCGCTGCTGGAGCTGACGGGCCGGAGCGGCGAAAGCCCCTGGTTCGACTTTCTGAACGGCCTGCGCCGGGAACTGCCCGCCGTGCAAAAGAGCGTGTGCCTGCTGCCTGACGGGACCTTCGTCAAGCTTTCGGACCTGGACGGCGGCCAGACGGCGCTGCTGGACCAGTGGCGGCGGTGGAGCTATTACAAGCTGCGCTACAAGGACGTGGGATGAAGGGGCGGCAGATGGCCCTGTGCGGCCTGCTGACGGCGCTGGCGGTCCTGCTGCTGCTCCTGGGCGGACTGATCCCCGCCGCCACCTTCTGCGCGCCCATGCTGGCGATGGCGGCGCTGCTGCCGGTCCTGGAGGAATACGGCCCCCGCCTGGCCTGGGCGGCCTACGCCGCGGCGGCCCTTCTGGCCCTTTTGCTGGCGGGAGACCGGGAAATGGCCCTGGTGTATCTCTTTTTCGGCTGGTATCCCATCCTGCGGCCCCGCGTCGCGGCCCTCCGCTCCCGCGCCCTGCGGCTCGTTTGCAGGCTGGCCGTCTGCAACGGGGCCATCGCCGTGCTGTACGGTCTGACGCTCTCCCTGCTGGGGCTGGGGGAGACGGCCGTCTCCTCCTGGGCGGCGGCGGGGATGCTGGTCATGGGCAACGCCACGTTCCTGGCCATGGACGCGGTGCTCTCCCGGCTGACGGTGCTCTGGCGGGTCCGGCTGCGCAGGCGCCTGTTCCGGAACTGAGACGGCTCAAAAAACGGTATCGTCCAAAAGGGCGATACCGTTTTTTGAGCATGAACATCCATATGAGTGGCCGCCAGGCGACTGGGCCGGAGGGGAGCGCGGACAGCGCTCCTCTCTGTGGCGCCGTGAGCAAAGGACGCGCCGCCGGGATCTTCCGGCGGCGCGTCCTTGTTTTGTTTTACGACCGGGCGGCCGCCTGGGCGGACAGGGGGATGCTGCGGCTGCGGATGAGGCGCACGAACACCTCGGCCAGGTGGGGGTCGAACTGGGTGCCCGCCCCCCGCTGAATTTCGTCCAGGGCATATTCCAGAGGCAGACCCTGGCGGTAGGGGCGGTCGGTGGTCATGGCGTCGAACACGTCCGCGATGGCCAGACACCGGGCGGAGACCGGGATCTCCTCCTCCGCGATACCCCTGGGATAGCCCTTGCCGTCCCACCGCTCGTGATGGCCCAGGGCCGCCGGGATGAGATAGTCCATCTCCGGCAGGTGGCGGATCATCTCGATGGAGTTGTTTACATGGTCCTTCATGATCTGGTATTCGCCGTCGTCCAGCTTGCCGGTCTTGTTGAGGATGTTTTCCGGAACGGAGATCTTCCCGATGTCGTGGAGCAGTCCGGCGGCGTAGATGGTGCGCACCTGGTCGTCGTTCAGCCCCGCGGCCACCGCCAGGGTGGCGGCGTACCGGGCCACGTTTTTGCTGTGGGCGTAAGTATAGTGGTCCTTGGCGTCGATGGCCGCCGTCAGGGCGGAGATCATGGAAAGCGCCGTGCGGTACTCGCCGTCGCCCCGCTCGATGCGGTCCACGATGGCGTCCGTCCGCTCCGCCAGATGCTGGGGCACCAGGTCCGACGCGCCCCGGAAGATCACGATCTGGTCCTTGCCGCCCTGCTTGGCGTTGTAAACCGCCAGGTCCGCGTTGTCCATCAGCTCCTTGGCGCTGGACGCGGCGTAGGGCGCGGAGCAGATGCCCACGCTGACCGACAGGGGCTTTAGCCGCCGGCGCTCCGGCACCAGGTTGATCTCCCCCACACGCTCTTCGATCTCCCGGGCCAGGGTCCTGCCCCGCTGGGTGTCCTGATAGGGCAAAAGCGCCGCGAACACCTTGCCGCTGGTGCGGAACACGGTGCCGCCCTCCCCGACGGCCCGGGTGATGACGCCGCCGATGCGGCAGAGGGCCGCGTCGCCCTCGCCCACGCCGTAAAGCTGGTTGTAGAGCTTGAAGTCGTCCACGTCGATGTACAGCAAGGTCAGGCACTCCCTGCCGCAGGCCTGGAACTGCTCTTCCAGCTTCTCCACGAAAAAGCGGTAGTTATACACGTTGGTCAGGGGGTCGATCCGGGCCTCCCGGAACATCTTTTCATACAGGGCGGCGTTTTTCATGGCGATGGACGCGATGGAATTCACCGTCTCCAAAAAGCCGATCTCCACGGCGTTGAAGCTCCGGCCCCGCTCCTTGGCGGAGAGCAGCGCCAGTCCCACGATCTCCTCCCCGTCCCGCATGGCCGCCACGCAGTCGATGTTCAGACGGCGGAACAGCTCCTTCTCCTCCTCCCAGACCGAGAGGTACTTCGTGGTGCTGCAAAACTCGCTGAGGATGAGATAGCTCTCCTGCTCCCGCAGGTAGGCGATCTGGGGGCTGTCCTTGGAAATGGAGAACGAGAGCGTGGCCAGGGGGCTGGAGCAGTAGCGGGCCTGATACCGGTCCCCCTCCAGCAGGCAGAAATAGACCTGTTCGATGGGGATCTCCCCCGCGATGACCGCCCCCATCTTCTCCATGATGTCCGCGGTGCTCAGGGACTGGGAGACCTCCTCGGTAAATTTTTTAACGAGCTTGTTTTGCTGCTCCTCCCGGGTGAACATGGCGTTCATCAGCCGGCGCATCAGCACGAAGGCCAGGGCCAGCACCGCCGCGAAGGCCACCGCCACCAGCATGGTGGCAAGGTTCTGGTCCAGCCCCAGGCGGTCCTGGAAAAATTCCTGCATGGGGCTGATGAAGTTGGCCGCCGCCACCAGGCAGATGGCCGCCAGGGTGATGGTCAAAAGGCTGCGGGACACCACCAGCGTCAGCCGGAACATCCGCCGCCGGTACAGCGCGTACATCAGCAGCACCGCGAACACGATGCCCGAGAGGGCGTCGAAGGGAAAGGTGTTGCCCGGCAGGCCGATCTGCAGCAGGTTGCCCGCCAGCATCACAAGGCCCCCGGTGACGATGACCTGGATGCCCGGGGAGTGGGCCCCCTGCTCCCGCATGACTTTCAGCAGCAGGAACGTGGTGGCGGCGATGATGGTGACGAACATCACGCAGGGGATGAAAATGTGCCAGTTCATGGCGTAGGTATACACCGTGGAGCCGTCCGCCTGGACCACCGGGGTCGGCGGCGCCAGGTAAAAGCCGCTGACGGTGCCGGGGATGGTGGCCAGGGTCCAGACCGCGAACACACCCAGCAGCAGCCGTCCCTTCTCCCGGGCGAAGGTGTGCACGAAGATGTAAAACAGCAGCTCCATGCTGAACAGCGCCACCAGGGACAGCCGGTACCAGAACCCCAGGCCGGGCCACATCTGCATCCGCATGAGGATGGCGCCGCCGGCCCACAAAATGGCGTCCAGCAGCACCGCCAGAAAGGCCCAGATCTCCGGGGTCTTTTTGGTGGCGAGGAAGGTGACGAACATCAGCGCAAAGCAGCTCAGGGCGATGATATTGATGTACAGGAACGGAATGTTGTTCAACAAAACGGCCTCCCTTCCCGGGCGGCAGGCTCCGCCTGCTGGCGCAGAAGGCCCATGATATCCAGCATGCCGGGGTTGATGCGGGGCAGGCGCATCCCGATCTTCCCCTCGTAGGCGGCGATGGTACCGTATTTGAGGATGGTGATCTCCAGCGGCTCCATATTCAAAAGCTTCTTCAAGTCCCCGTAATCGCTGTCAAAATACTTGAAATACAAACTCAGATGCTCCGTCAGCACGGCCCGGGTGGCCACCTCGCCGCTTTGCGCGTCGGGCGGGATCTCCAGATACAGGTGCAAAAAGGGGTCCTCGTTCTGGTTGAACTCCTTTTTCAGCACCCAGTCCCCCAGGTCCAGGCGGCTCAGGCGGATGACCTCCTGCATGGAGGAGGCGGTGATGCGGGTGAAGCCCGCGATGTCGATCACGTCCGGCACCCGGTCCACAAAGGTCAGCCGTGGGAGCCGCCCGCCTCCGGCGGCGAGGCAGTGGTACATGTCCCCGATGCGGTAGCGCATGAACGCGCCGCCGTGGAGCACGGAGAGCACCAGCTCATAGGTCTCCCCCGCCCGGATCTCATCCATCAAACAGGTCCGGGGCTGATAGCCGGGGTTTTCCAGGTTGCGCCGCATCTCCTGCTCGGGGATGAACTCATAGAAGCAGGCGTCCGGGAAAAAGACCATGCCCCTGCGCTCCCAGTTTTCCGCGCCCACGCAGGTAGACTCCGTGCCCGCGGCCAGCTCCACCGGGGCCACGCCCCATGCCTTTGTCAGCCGGTCCTTGTAGCACTTGGCGTCCGTGCCCGCGTAGAAAAACGCCTTGAGGCGGAACACGTCCCCGGGGACGATGGGCCGCCCGTCCCGGCGGCTGACATACTTGGCCCGGATATAGCGCAGGGCGTTGCCCAGGGAGACGTTCAGCCCGCCGTGCCCGCCGCCGCTTTTGCCGAAGCTCTCGGTGATGTAATTCGCCACGCTGCCGATGCCGAAAAAGAAGTCCACGCCGCCGCTCATGGCCATGGCGAAGCCCTTTTTGATCCGCTGGCTGAAGCTCAGATCCGAGTGGGCGTTGGCGTCCGGCAGCCAGGTAAAGGCGATGTCCTCGTCAAAGAGGGACGGCATCAGCCCCGTGGCATAGGGCAGCGGCGCGCCGCCGTACAAGATCCGGTCGCCGCGCTTCAAATCGAAATCGCCCTTCTTCCGGGCGGTGGCCATCATCATGGCGGAGAGGAGGTTGTGGCGGTAGGCGTCCAGCATGCTGCGGGTGTAAGGCGCCAGCTTGATGGGCCGGAGGCCGCCCTCCCAGGTGGTCTGGATCCAGACGGCGGGCTCGGCGCAGAGCATCTCCGTCTGCTTGGACAGAAGGATGTCCGCGTAGTCCGCATAGGTGGTCAGCGGCAGCATCCGGCGCAGCTCGTCGATGCCGCGGGGGTGCTTTCCCCGCAGCAGGGACCGGCCCAGGCCGCTCTCGCTCCATTTGATGAGCTGCTCCTCCATCAGCCGCCGCTGGGTATACATATACTCCGCCAGGCTCATGTCCAAAAAGCCGCAATACTCCTGCCACAGCTGCTCCCGGCTGCATTTTTTCAGCTTGTCCTCAAACCGCACGGTCCGCACCTCCCCCGCTCAAGTTCCGGCAGGCGCGGACGCTCCGCCGGGTCGGCAGCAGGAAGGGGGTCGCCGCCCGGTAAGCGCCGTAACCCTCCAGCCTGGCCGGAAACACACATCGGTCCTCAAAGACCACCAGCCCCACATTCAGCCCGCCGTACGCCGCCGCCTCCCAAAGCGGCAGGCCCGCGGCCAGATACAAGCAGGCGTAAAGCCCCATGAACCACAGCACGCCGGGGTGGCGGCACAGGGCGTAAACCCCCGTGGTGCAGGCGGGCCGCTTCTCCCCCGGCCGGGCGTAGGACGCCTTCACCGGAAGCGCGAAGAACAGCGTGTAGACCTCCAGGAGGAACAGCGCCGCCGCCAGCGCCAGCACCAGCCACCGCAGCCATCCCTCCGCCAGGGGCGCGCCCCGGCGCAGCTCCAGCGCCGTGCCCGCCGCCAGCAGCAACCCCCCGGCGGGAAAGCACGCCTTCAGCGCCGGACGGGACAGCCGCCAGTCGTTATAATCGCTTAAAAAAAACAGGGCGAATCCGGCAAGCCCCAGCAGGAATCCCATACATCCGCCCTCCATCCGACTGTCGACGCGCCCACACATTTGTTATGTAGACTTATTCTTTTTTATTATACGCATTTATCTGTATAAATTCAACAAATTTCGCCTCGACATTTTACACAAACCGTCTACAGCCGCTGCCGCTACTAGATATAGGTATGACATCCGGCCTCCTTTTCCATCTATAGTTGCAGTTTCTAATATTCTAATTATTTGAAACTTTAAAATATTTTGTAACCATCCGCCGTTTGTTGAAAACGACCATGCGCGCAAAAGGCGGCCCGTCCGGGCCGCCTTCCGCGCGCGCTTTTTCAGTCGGTTTTTTTGTGAAAATGCTGATAGACGGCCTCCGCCGCGGAGCGGGGCACCACGGCGCACAGCGCCTCCACATCCGCCTCCCGGATGGCTTTGATCGTGCCGAAATGCTTCCGCAGGGCCTCCTGCCGCTTGGGGCCCACGCCGGGGATGCCGTCCAGGGCGGAGCGGAGGGCGCTTTTCCCGTGGCGCTCATGGTGGTAGGTGATGGCGAAGCGGTGGGTCTCCTCCTGGATCTGGCCGATGAGGGAGAACACCGCCTGATTGGCCCCGATGCCGATCTCCCGGCCGTCCGGAGTCACCAGGGCGCGGGTCCGGTGGCGGTCGTCCTTCACCATGCCGAAAACAGGCGTGGGCACGCCGAACTCCCGGACCACGGCCAGGGCCGCCCGGGCGTGGGTCTCGCCGCCGTCGATAAGGAACACGTCCGGCAGGGGGAGGAACTTCTCATCCCCGTCCGCCGCGCGCCGGAGCCTGCGGCGCAGCACCTCCTGCATGGAGGCGTAGTCGTCCGGGTGGCCGGAGAGCTCCTTGATCTGGAAGCGGCGGTAGGCGGACTTCAAGGGCCGCACGCCGCTGTACACCACCATGGAGGCCACGATGTCGCTCTTGCCGGTGTTGGAGATGTCGAAGGATTCCATCCGCCTGGGGGGCGCGGGCAGGTCCAGCATCTTTTGCAGCAGGGTGAGGGTGTGGGCGGTGCGCTCCTCGGCGGTGGTGGCCCGCTCCGCCTCCTCGGCGGCGTTCCGCTCCGCCATGGCCAGAAGTTCCGCCTTCTCTCCCCGCTGGGGCACATGGACCCACACCTTGTGCCCCGCCCGCTTCGTCAGCACCTCCGAGAGGTTCTCGCAGTAGCCCTCCGTCTCAAGGGGCAGCAGGATCTCGTGGGGCAGGATGGCCCGGGGCAGATAGTACTGGGCCGTCAGGGCGGAGAGCATCTCCTCCCCGCTCTCCTCGATGGGAGCGGAAAACAGCTCCGTCTCCCGGCCCGCCAGATTGCCCTCCTCCATGTGGAGCACGGCGTAGCAGCACTTGCCCGCCCCCCGGTAAAGGCCCCAGATATCCGTGTCCGCGCAAAGCCCGGCGATGACCGTCTGCTTTTTCGCCAGGGCCCCGATGGCGTTGATCCGGTCCCGGAGCAGCGCCGCCTGCTCAAAATGCAGGGCCTCCGCCTCCGCCTCCATCTCCGCCGTCATCTCCCGCAGAAGCTGCTTGCTCCTGCCCTCCAGCATCTGCACCGCCTGCTCGATCCGGCGGCGGTACTCCCCGGCGGGCATCTCCGGCCGGCAAAACCCGTCGCACCGGCCCATGTGGAAGTTCAGGCAGGGCCGCTCAGCGCCCACGTCCCGGGGGAATTTCCGGCTGCAAGTGGGCAGGCGCAGGGCGGAGAGCACCGCGTCCAGGGCCTGGCGGGTCTCGAACCGCCCGCCGAAGGGGCCGAAATACCGGGCGCCGTCGGCGGCCCACTTGTGGACCATGGCGAACCGGGGATAGGTCTCTTTGGAGAGCCGCACGAAGGGATAGCCCTTATCGTCCTTCAAGAGGATGTTGTACCGGGGCATGTGCCGCTTGATGAGCGAGTTTTCCAGCACCAGGGCCTCAAACTCGCTGGTGACGAAGATCGTGTCGAAATGGTCCACCTGGGACACCATCTGCCGGGTCTTGGCGGTATGGGATGCGCTGTCCTGGAAATACTGGCTGACCCGGTTTTTCAGTTTTTTCGCCTTGCCCACGTAGATGACCTTCCCGGTCTTGTCCATCATCAGATAGACCCCCGGGCTCAGGGGCAGGTCGTTGGCCTTTTCCTTCAGTTCCTCCCGCGTCACGCCGCGCACCTCCCGTTCTCTCCTCATTCTTTGCAAAAAACAAGGCCCCGCGCAAGGCGGAGCCTGTTTCCCGTTGGCGGCTTATTCGCCGAAGTTGTCCTTCACCAGCTCCACCAGAGCGCCGACAGCCTCTTTCTCGTCGGCGCCGTCGGCGATCAGCGTGATGGTGGTGCCCTTCACGATACCCAGGGACAAAACGCCCAGCAGACTCTTGGCATTTACGCGGCGGTCCTCTTTTTCCACCCAGATGCCGCTTTTGAACTCGTTGGCCTTCTGAATGAAGAAGGTGGCAGGCCGGGCGTGCAGGCCGACCTCGTTATTGACGGTGATTTCCTGTGTATACATGATGCAGCTCTCCTTTTCTATACCAAGTCAGTTTGAACAGCTTCGCATAGCAAGTCATTATTCTAATTATCATCATAACCGCTTTTTCCCATACAGTCAACGGCGTTTTTCACAAACATTTTGAAATTTTGTGGGACAGCAGGGGTCTTTTTCGGCGGTTTACACCTTCAAAGCTCAAATCTGAGCCTGAATTTTGTCCATTATTTCTTACCCCGCTACCAGAAAGCCCGAAAAGCCGCACCAGGCCCAGCCCTCCCATACAGGCGGGGCGGCGAGATACTCCTCCGGACGGCGCCAGTCGGCGCCCCGTTGTCCAGCGGCGGCAGCAAAAAGCCGCGCGTCCCTCACGGGACGCGCGGCTTTTGATGTACGGCTCAGTAATTGAACGCCTTGATCTGGAAATAGGCCTGAGGATGCTTGCACACGGGGCACACCATGGGCGCGTTCTCCGCGATTTCCACATGGCCGCAGTTGCGGCAGAACCACATGACCTTTTCGCCCTTCTTGAATACCTCGCCCTTCTTGAGGTTCTCCAGCAGCTTCAAATAGCGCTCCTCATGGGTCTTTTCGATCTTGGCCACGCCCTCGAACTGGGCGGCCAGGGCCAAAAAGCCCTCGGCCTCGGCGTCCCGGGCCATCTCGGCGTACATCTGAGTCCACTCCTCGTTCTCCCCGGCGGCGGCCGCGGCCAGGTTCTCCTCGGTGGTGCCGATGCCGCTGAGGGCCTTGAACCACAGCTTGGCGTGCTCTTTTTCGTTCAGGGCCGTCTCCTGGAAGATGGCCGCGATCTGCTCATAGCCCTCTTTCTTGGCCTTGCTGGCAAAATAGTCGTACTTGTTGCGGGCCTGGGACTCCCCGGCAAACGCCTTCCACAGATTGGCCTCCGTCTTTGTACCTTTCAGCTCCATGTTTGTATTTCCCCTTTCAAAATTTGTTTGCTCTCTTTATCTCCGCGAACCGCGCATGCGGGGCAGATCCCGGTAAACAACAGGCTGTGCCCCGCGATCACGCATCCGCTCCGCGCCGCCAAGCGGTCCAGCTCCCTGTCGTAGGGAAGGCCGTCCAGATCGGATACGCCGCCGCAGCGGGTGCAGCGCAGATGGGCGTGGGGCGCGGTGTTGGCGTCGAAGCGGACCACCGCGCCGTCCATCTCCGTCAGCCGCCCCTCCTGGGCCATCTGGTGGAGGTTGCGGTACACCGTTCCCAGGCTCAGCCGGGGCATCCCGGGCTTCAGCCAGCGGTACACCATCTCGGCGGTGGGATGCTCCCGGCTGCCGCAGACAGCCTGATAGATCTGGTCCCGCTGAAAGGAAAACCGCTGCCCCGCCATGACGCCTCCCCCTTAATCAATAATAATTACTATTATTTTTATAACACATCCAATTTAAAATTGCAAGCATTATTTTCAAAAATATCCTGTCTTTTCCTGCCGCTCCGCAAATTCCCACTGGTAAGGGCAGCGGTTTCGGAGACAATAGGAACTGGGTATCGCGCATCAATTACCCGCGCAAAAGGAGGATTCCAACGTGAAGAGAAACCTTGCGCTCTTGCTGACCTCCGTTCTGCTGGTGTTCGCTTTGACAGCCTGCGGCGGAGACAAGAAGGACAACGGCGTAAACGACGCCGTTCCCCCTGTAAACGACAATGCCGATAACGGCGCCAACAACGGTGAAAACGGCGGCGTGGCCGGCCAGGACGGCGCCCCGAACGACAGCGGCGCTGGAGACGTTATCCCCGGCGATGACGGCGGCATGGGAGACCAGCCCGGCGGCCTGGATGAGAACGTCACGAAACAGAACGGCCGCGTAGGCGTATCCTACGGCCAGATGCTGCGAAACGGCCGCGTCCACGACACCGACGGCATTCTGACGGACGGGGAAAACGCGTTTATGAACGGCACATCCTATTAACGGTCCGCGGCTTTCCACGGTTTTGCCCAGGCGATCCCGTGACGCTGCATGAGGACCAACGCCAGCAAGCCGGTGAAAAAGTCCCTCGGGCTTTTTCACCGGCTTGTCGGTTGTCTTTTTTGTCAGATATGGTACAATAAAGGGGAAAATTCACCCGCGGCCCCTTGGCCGCAGGAAGGAGTCCCATGAAAACTGCCGAGCTCCATCCCCTGAAAACCGCCAAATACCTGTGGCTGGGCGTGCTGCTGTGCGCCGTGGTGGGCGCCGTCTGCTTCCTGGGCGGAAGGCTCGCCGCCGGAAGCGGCGGGCAGACCGCGGACCTCTCCGCCGTGGTGGTGAAAAACCAGCTTGCGGAGATCAGCGAGCTGGCCAGCGTCACCTATACATACACGAACATGGCCCAGTTTTCCAGCAGCAACGATTTTTACGGCATGAAGGTCCCCTTCACCACGAAATCCTTCATCCTCACCTACGATGGGGCCATCAAGGCGGGCATCGACCTAAAGGCCGTGTCCGTGGAGGTGCTGGGCACGGAGGTCCTGGTGGACCTGCCCGGGGCCAAGATCCTCTCCCACGAGCTGGACGAGGACAGCGTGGAGGTGTTCGACGAAAAGACCTCCATCTTCAACCCCTTCACCGTGGAGGACTTCACGGCCTTCCAGGCGGACCAGAAGGCCGCCATGGAGGAAAAGGCCCTGGCCCGGGGCCTTTTGCAGGAGGCCCGGGAAAAGGCGGAGGCCGGCGTGCGTCTACTGCTGGAATCCGCCCTGCCTGAGGGCTATACCCTGACGGTGAAATAACGAAGCGGCATGCTGGGCATGCCGCTTCGTCTGCTTTTACTTTAAAATGATGTCCGCCAGCTCCTCTGGGTCCCTGGCCAAGTATGCCGCGCCCGCGTCCTCCAGCGTCTTCTGGCTGCGGAAGCCCCAGGTGACGCCGCAGGCGTCCAATCCCGCGTTGCGGCCCGTTTGGATGTCCACCTCGCTGTCGCCCACGAACAGCGTCTCGCCGGGCGCCGCGCCCAAAAGGCCCATCACGGCCTTCACCCCGGCGGGGTCCGGCTTCAGGGGCACGCCCTGGAGCATGCCCCGGATCACCTGGAACACGCCGGGGAAATAGTGCTCCACGATGGCCCGGCTGAATTCGTCCGCCTTATTGGAGAACACCGCCAGGGCGACCCCCGCCTTCCGCAGCCGCGCCAGCATCTCGGGAATGCCCGCGTAGGGGGCGGTCTTGTCCGTGTTGTGGGCCCCGTAATAGTCGGAGAACTGCCCCAGGGTATTGATCAAAAGGAGGGGGCTGCGGTGGTCCTCCGGCGAGAACCGCCGCACCAGGTTGGGGATGCCGTCCCCCACCATCTCCTTGAAGCGCTCCACCGAGTGCTCCGGCCAGCCGTTCCTGCGGCAGACCCAGTTCCCCGCGTCCGTCAGGTCCTCGATGGTGTTCAAAAGCGTGCCATCCAAATCAAAAATTACCGTCCGGTACATCCAGCACCTCTCACGTCTCATTTTTTACAGGTTCAGTATCACCATTTTAACAGTCCGTTAACCTGTTCACAAGTGGTGAACAAGCTGAAAGGCGCGGGAAAACCCGCGCCTTTTTTAGACATTTCGCGCCCCCGCCCTCACAAGGGGCAGTCCAGCGCTCCGGCGGCGGTCAGCACCGCGCTCTCCCGGAAGCCAGCCGCCCGGGCCAGCTCCGCCGCCTGCTCATAGCCGAAGAGGACGTTTTCCGCCCTGTGGGCGTCGGAGGTGAGGATCACCCGCCCCCCCATAGCCCGCCACTCCTTCAAAAGGAACAGCGCCGGGTAGGGCGCGGTTCGGTAGCCCCGGGACACGCCGCCGGTGTTGATCTCCAGCAGGGTGGCCGCGGCGTCCGCCGCGTGGAGGGCCTCCAGGGCGGCGGCCCGGTACCGGGGCGCGTCCTCGTCGAAAAAGCGGTTTCCAGCGTTGAGCTTGGTGATGAGGTCGATGTGGCCCAGGATGGTGGGCTTTTTCGCCGCCACCCGGCGCACTTCGCCAAAATACCCCTCCGCCACCCCCAGGGCGTCGCCGCCGAACAGCTCGTCCCGGCAGGCGGCGAAGTGCTCCTCCCCCCAGTCGGCGGCGTAGAACGTTCCGTTGTCCCCCCGCTGGTAGTGGACGCTTCCGATCCAGTAGTCGAACCCCTCGGGGGAGATATCCGACTGGCTGTCCCACTCGATGCCCAGCAGCACCTCCATACGCCCGGCGTACTCCGCCCGGAGCGCCAGCGCCGCCGCCCGGTACTCCGTCATATCGGCGGGCAGCACCGCCCCCTCGTCGGCGGGGATGGGGGTGTGGGAATGGCAGGAGAGGCCGAAATACCGCACGCCCCGTTCGTAAGCGGCGGCGGCCATGGCCGCCGGGGCGTCGCTCCCGTCGCAGAGGGCGGAATGGGTGTGGACGGAGCAGCAGCGGTACGTCAGGCTCATTGCATCCGCTCCTGCTTCACCTTGCGGTCCACCACGTGGCGTTTCTCCAGCTCCCGCGTCACATCCTCCACCGAGATGCCCATCTGCACCATCAGCACCAGGATGTGGTAGCACACGTCCGCGATCTCAAAGACCGTCTCGGCCCGGTCGCCCTTGCAGGCGGCCACGATGACCTCCGTGGACTCCTCGCCCACCTTCTTTAATATCTTGTCCATGCCCTTTTCAAAGAGGTAGGTGGTGTAGCTGCCCTCCTGCGGGTCCGTTTTGCGGCCCCGGATGAGCCGGTAGAGGCCCTCATAGCTGAACGCCTTCAGCTCGTCGGAGAGATAGACCTCGTTGAAAAAGCAGCTCTCCGCCCCGGTGTGACAGGCGGGGCCGTCCTTCACCACCTCCACCACCAGCGCGTCGCCGTCGCAGTCGGCGGTGATGGACACCACGTGCTGGCGGTTGCCGGAGGTCGCGCCCTTGCGCCACAGCTCCCGGCGGCTCCGGCTCCAAAAGCAGGTCATCCGCTCGTCGATAGTGATGGCCAGGCTCTCGGCGTTCATATAGGCCAGGGTCAGGACCTCTTTCGTGTAGTGGTCCTGGACGATGGCGGGAATGAGGCCCTTTTCGTCGAATTTCAGTTCCATATCCGCTGCTCCTTTTTCAAATGCGCATCTCCACGCCCCGGGCGCGCAGATACGTTTTCAAAGCCCTGATCTCCACCTGCTTCGTGTGGAAGATGGAGGCCGCCAGGCCCGCGTCGATGCCGGGATGGGTGAACAGCTCTCCAAAGTCCTCCATCCGGCCCGCGCCGCCGCTGGCGATGATGGGCACCCCCACCCGCGATGCCAGCGCGTCCAGCATTGGAAGGTCGAAGCCCGCCCTCACCCCGTCGGTGTCGATGGAGTTCAACACGATCTCCCCCGCTCCGGCGCGGACGCCCCGCTGGGCCCAGTCCATGGCGTCGATGCCGGTGTCCACCCGGCCGCCCTTGGCGAACAGGCGGAACTGCCCGTCCACCCGCTTCACGTCCATGCTCAGCACCACGCACTGGTCGCCGTACTTCCGGGCCGCCGCACCAATGAGGGACGGATCCGCGATGGCCCCGGAGTTGACGCTCACCTTGTCCGCGCCGCACTTCAGCACCCGGTCAAAGTCGTCCAGGGTGCGGATGCCGCCGCCCACGGTGAGGGGGATGAAGATCTGGGAGGCCACCCGGCGCAGGATGTCCGTGAACAGCTCCCGGCCCTCCGCGGAGGCGGTGATGTCGTAAAACACCAGCTCGTCCGCGCCGGAATCGTTGTAGAACCGGGCCATGTCCACCGGGTCCGCCATGTCCCGCAGGCCCTCGAAGTTGGTGCCCTTGACCACCCGCCCGTCCTTCACGTCCAGGCAGGGGATGATGCGCTTGGCTAACACGCGCCCACCTCCCTGACGACGGTTTTCAAATCCAGCCGCCCGGTGTACAGGGCCTTGCCCAAAATGGCGGCGTGGACGCCGATGCGCCTAAGCTCCCGCAGCTCCTCCAGAGAGCTGACGCCGCCGGAGGCGGTGACGCGCAGCCCCCTGATCTCCGCCAGCTCCCGGTAGAGGTCCAGGTTCGTCCCGGACTCCGCGCCGTCCCGGCTGATATCGGTGTAGATGACGGCGCCGACCCCTGCGGCGTACAGCCGGCGGCAGAAGTCCACGCCCCGCTCCCCGGACAGCTCCCTCCAGCCGTTGACGGCCACATACCCGTCCCGGGCGTCCACGCCCACGGCGATCCTGTCCCCATACATTTGGGCCATGCGCTCCGTGAAGGCGAAATCCTTCACGGCGGCGGTGCCCAAAATGCAGCGGCTCACGCCCAGGTCCAGGTACTGGCGGATGCGGTCCTCCGTGCGGATGCCGCCGCCCACCTCGATATAAAGCCCGCCCTGCCTGGCGATGGCGGCGATGGATTCAAAATTCGCCGGAGCGCCGTCCCGGGCCCCGTCCAGGTCCACCACGTGGAGGTGCCCGGCCCCGGCGGCCAGGAAGTCCCGGGCCGCGGCGCAGGGGTCCTCGCCGTAGACGGTCTCTTTGTCGTAGTCCCCCTGGTACAGCCGGACCACCCGGCCGCCCCGAAGGTCGATGGCGGGAAATATCTCCATGGCTCTCGCCTCCTTATAAATGCTCCTTGCAGGAAAGCTCCTCCGTGTCCAGACGGAACACGCACACGGCCTCCAGGCTCTTCTCCCCGAAGGTCCATGGGCCGGTGCCGGCGGAGTGGTCCATGATGGCCGTCAGGGCCGCCCGCTTTTCCTCCGCCCCCTCCACAAAGGAGACGGTCCCGCCGCCCAGGACGCTCTGGAAGGCGGTGGAGTAGGCGCAGGCCGTCTCCCCCGGGCGCATGCGGCAGTTGGCGTCCATCTCAAAGGCCGCCCAGCCGGTCCTGCGGATGAGATCGATCTTCCGCCCCTCCCGGGCGCTGTGGAAGAAAAAGGTGTAGCCGCCGTCCGCACGGCGGGCATAGCCGAAGCTCAGGGGCACCACATAGGCCCGCGCCCCGTCGCAAAAGCCCAGGCGGCAGCAGCCGCAGGCCGCCACGATCTGTTCGATCTTATCGGGGTCCGTGACCTCCCGTTCCTTTCTTCGCATGACCCGCTCCCTCACAATTCTCCAAAGGCCCTCAGCAGCCGCAGCCCCGCGTCTCCGGATTTTTCCGGGTGGAACTGGACGCCCCAGACCCTGCCCCTGCGCACCGCGCCGGTGACCGCCACATTGCCGTACCGGGAGGTCCCCAGGGTGCTCTCTTCGCAGTTTTTCGCATAGAAACTGTGGACGTAATAGACGTGCTCCCCGTCCCGGAAATAGCGGAACAGGGGGTCGTCCCGGCAGATGTGCAGGCTGTTCCAGCCCATGTGGGGGACCTTCAGCGCCCTGTCCTCCAAATCCTCCCGGAAGTCCACCACCTGCCCGGGCACCAGGCCCAGGCCCTCGTGCTCCCCGTACTCAAAGCCCTTGTCAAACAAAAGCTGCATCCCCAGGCAGATGCCCAGCAGCGGCTTTTTCTCCGCCTCCTCCCGGAGGACGGGGACCAGCCCCGTGGCTTCCAGCTTGGCCCTGGCGTCTCCGAAGGCCCCCACGCCGGGGAGGATGATGCGCGCGGCGGACCGGAGGTCCGCCGCGTCTTTTGTGACGGCGGCGGGCAGGCCCAGGGCCTTCAGGCTGGAGACCAGGGAGAAGAGGTTCCCCACGCCGTAATCCACAATGGCGATCATGGTATCAGCTCCTTATCCCGGTCCCCCGCGAAAATGGGAGAGCCCTTTTCGCGGGGGCTCGTTTCATAACGTACCCTTCGTGCTGGGAATGTCGTTCAAATGCTTCGCGTCCAGGGCCGCGGCCTCCTTCAGCGCCCGGCCCATGCCCTTGAAGGCCGCCTCCAGGATGTGGTGGGCGTTCTCCCCGGTCAGAAGGCGGACGTGGACGGAGGCGGGGCAGTTGCGGACGAAGCCCAGCCAAAATTCCTTGGCCAGCTCCGTGTCGAAGTCCCCCACCTTGGCGGCGGGCAAATCCACGGCCCAGCCCAGGAAGTCCCGCCCGCTGAGGTCCACGGCGCAGAGGACCAGCGTCTCGTCCATGGGCAGGAGGAACTGGCCGTAGCGGCAGACGCCCCGCTTGTCCCCCAGGGCCTGGGTGAAGGCCTGGCCCAGGGCGATGCCCGCGTCCTCCACCGTGTGGTGGCCGTCCACCTGGGTATCCCCCTCGCAGGAGAGGGTCAGGTCAAAGTCCCCGTGGCGGGCGAAAAGGGTCAGCATATGGTCCAAAAACCCAACGCCTGTGGAAACGGACGACTTCCCAGAGCCGTCCAGGTCCAGGCTCAGGCGGATCTTCGTCTCGTTGGTGTCCCGTGCGATAACGGCGCCGCGCATAAACGTCCCCTCCTTTACAGTGCTTCCAGCAGCCGCGCCAGCTGGTCCGTCAGCGCCTCCATCTGCTCCATGGAGCCGATGGTGATGCGCACATAGTCCCGGATGCGGTCCTTGTCGAACCAGCGGACCAGGATGCCGTTTTCCTTCAGCGTCCGATACAGCTCCCCGCCGGGGATGCGGCCGGACCTGGCGAAGATGAAGTTGGCCTGGGAGGGCAGCACCGTAAAGCCCAAACCCTCCAGCTCGGCCACCGTCCAGGCCCGGGTCTGCCGGATGGCGGCGCAGCAGGCGTCGAAATAGGGCGCGTCCGCCATGGCGGCGGCGCCCGCGGCCAGGGTGATGCGGTTCACGTTATAGGGATTGAAGCTGTATTTCACCCGCTCCATGTCCGCGATCAGCCCGGGCTGGCCCAGGGCGAAGCCCAGCCGCCCACCGGCCAGGGACCGGCTCTTGGACATGGTCTGCAGCACCAGGAGATTGTCGTACCGGAAGATCATGGGCACGCAGCTCTCCGCGCCGAAGTCCACGTAGGCCTCGTCCACCACCACCACCCGGTCCCGGTCCGCCTCCAGCAGCCGCTGGATGTCCGCCCGGGGCACCGCCATGCCGGTGGGGGCGTTGGGGTTGGCGATGAAAATGGTGCCGGGAACGTCCAGATAGTCGTCCACGTGCAGGGAGAGGTCCTCCCGCAGGGGGACGACGGCGGCTTCGATCCCGTAAAACTGCGCCCAGACGGGGTAAAAGCCGTAGGTGACGTCCGCGAAGGCGCAGCCCCGCTCCCGGCCGCAGAAGGCCCGGAAGGCGAAGGACAGCAGCTCGTCGGACCCGTTGCCCGCCAGCACGTTCTCACGCTTCAGCCCGTAATAGTCCGCCACGGCGGCATGGACGGCGCCGCAGGCGGGGTCGGAGTACAGATTCAGCTTCAAAAGCTCCGCCCGGGAGACGGCCTTCACCGCCTTGGGCGAGGGGGGAAAGGGGCTTTCGTTGGTGTTCAGTTTGATGTACTGCTGGTCCTGGGGCTGCTCGCCGGGGGTGTAGGGGGCCAGGACGCCCGCCTCCCGGGAGATGAAACGGCTCATATCGGCTGTTCTCCTTTCTCTTCACAGCGGATGGCGACGGAACGGGCGTGGGCGTGGAGGCCCTCCCGCTCGGCAAAGTCCGCGATCCGGGGGGCGGCCTTCGCCAGAGCCTCCCGGGGATAGTACAAAAAGCTGGACCGCTTCACAAAGTCGTCCACGCCCAGGGGGCTGGAAAACCGGGCGGTGCCGGAGGTGGGCAGGGTGTGGTTGGGGCCGGCGAAATAGTCCCCCAGGGCCTCCGGGGACGTGCGGCCCAGAAAGACGCTGCCCGCGTTCTGAATGTCCGCCAGCAGGGCGAAGGGATCGTCCACGCACAGCTCCAGGTGCTCCGGCGCGATGCGGTTGGCGGCCTGAACGGCCTTTTCCAGACTGTCCGTGACGATGATCCTGCCGTTTTCCTCCACGGCCCGCCGGGCGGTCTCCCGCCGGGGCAGCGCCCGGAGCTGGACCTCCACCTCCGCCTGGACGGCTTTCGCCAAGTCCGCGCTGTCCGTCACCAGGACCGGGGAGGCCAGCACGTCGTGCTCCGCCTGGCTGAGGAGGTCCGCCGCCACCCAGGCGGGATCGGACTTCCCGTCCGCCAGCACCAGTATCTCGCTGGGACCGGCGATCATGTCGATGGCCACCCGGCCAAAGACCCTGCGCTTGGCGGTGGCCACGAAGATGCCGCCGGGGCCCACGATCTTGTCCACCCGGGGCACGCTCTCCGTGCCGTAGGCCAGCGCCGCCACCGCCTGGGCCCCGCCCACCTTGAATACGGCGGAGGCCCCGGCGATCCGGGCCGCCGCCAGGGCGGCGGGGCTGACGGAGCCGTTGGGTTCCGGCGGCGTGACCAGAACGATGTTTTGCACCCCGGCGATCCGGGCGGGGATGACGTTCATCAAAACGGTGGAGGGGAAGGCCACGGGGCTTCGGGGCACGCAGACCCCCACGGACGCGATGGGCGTGTACCGCTGGCCCATGACCACGCCGCCCTCCTTCGTCAGCACGAAGTCCCGGTGAACCTGCCGCTCATGGAACGCGCGGATGTTCTCCGCCGCCTGGCGGAGCGTCTCCAAAAAGTCCGGGTCCGTGGCCGCCAGGGCCGCGTCCATCTCCGCCTCCGTCACCCGAAGGCCGTCTACCTCCGCGCCGTCGAACCGCTTCGTATAGGCCCGCAGGGCCACGTCGCCGTTCCTCCGCACCTCCGCGATCACCGCGTCCACGGCGGCGCCCACGTCCTCCTCCGCCTGGATGTCCCGGTTGAGCATCTCCTCGGGAGAGAGGCTGTCAAAATCATAAATGGGGATCACGCCCGGATCACCTCCGTCAGCTTTTGCAGCAGGGTGTCGATCTCCCGGCGCTTGAACTGGTATCCGGCCCGGTTGGCGATGAACCGGGCGGAGATGGGCAGAAATTCCGTCAGCACCTTGAGTTCGTTCTCCTTCAGCGTGGTCCCGGTCTCCACGATGTCCACGATCACGTCGGAAAGGCCCAGGAGCGGGGCCAGCTCAATGGAGCCGTTGAGCTTGATGATGTCGATATCCCGCCCCTGGGCGGCGTAATACGCCTTGGCGATGTTCACGAACTTCGTCGCCACCCGCAGGGCCCGGCTCTGGTCCTCCTGAAAATCCTTGGGACCCGCCACGCACATGCGGCACCGGCCCAGGCCCGTGTCCAGCAGCTCGTAAACGTCCGCCCCGGACTCGGCCAGGATGTCCTTGCCCACGATGCCCACGTCCGCCGCGCCGTGCTCCACATAGATGGCCACGTCGCTGGGCTTCACCAGGAAATAGCGGATGCCCGCCTCGGGATTTTCCACCACCAGCTTCCTGGTGTCGCTGTAATTCTCAGGGCAGCCGTAGCCCACGCCCGCCAGCAATCCGTATACCTGGTCCCCCAGGCGGCCCTTGGGCAGGGCCACGTTCAGCATGACCCTGCCGCCGTCCGCCGCCTCCGGGCCGTCCGAAAGCCGGTCCAGCTCGTCCAGGTACAGCGCGAAGCCGATGGCCCGGGCGCCGGGGCGGAACTGGGCCGCCAGGGGATCGTACCGACCGCCCCTGAGCACCGCCCGGGGCAGGCCCTCCAGGTATCCCTGGAGCACCAGGCCGTTGTAATACTCCATGTCGTTCACCAGCGAGAGGTCCAGCCGCAGATGCTCCCCCTGGTCCGCCAGGGCGGCGCAGAGCGTCCGCAGCTCCGTGAGGGCCGCGCCCATGGCGGCGTTCAGCGCCAGAGGCTCCGCCGCGTCCAGCACCCGCTCCCACTTCCCGGACAGCTCCCCCAGGCGGCACAGCGCGTCGGTCCCCTGGCGGGAGAGGCCCGCCTCCGCCGCGCAGCGCTGCAGCTCGTGGGCGTTTTTGTCCCGGATGCAGGTGAGGAGGCGGGCGCGGACGGCCTCCGGCGCGCCCACCGCGTCGAAAAGGCCGGTGACAAAGCCCATGTGGCTCAGTTCCAGCACGAAGGGACGACCGGTCAGCTCCAGGCTCCGCAGGCCCAGGGCGACCGTCTGGGCGGTGGCCCCGTCGTCCACGGCCCCGATGCACTCCAGACCCATCTGGCCGATCTCCCGGAAGGTGTGGCTCTCCTGGCTGGGGCGGTAGACCTTTTCCGTGTAGTAGTAGCGGCCGCAGCCGTCCGGCTCCACCCGGGCGTTTTTTGCGATGGACAGCGTCACGTCCGGCTTCAGCGCCAGCAGACGGCCGTCCAGGTCCGTGAAGGTGATGACCTGCTCGCTGGAGAGGAAGCGGCGGTTCTCCTGATAGAGCCCGTACTCCTCAAACCGCCCCATATGGTACTGGCGGAAGCCCGCTTGTTCGTACAGCAGCCGCAGCTGCAAAGAGACCCGCTCCTGGGGTTTGAGTATATTCAGATCCAATTCCATGGGAAAAACGCCTCCTCGCGGTGGTTTTT
This sequence comes from Bacillota bacterium, assembly GCA_023406225.1. Classification (GTDB taxonomy): domain Bacteria; phylum Bacillota; class Clostridia; order Oscillospirales; family Oscillospiraceae; genus Oscillibacter. The sequence continues at coordinate 32,110 of JAEXWS010000240.1, forward strand.
AACGGGGTCCATTTTACTTTATTTTATTAGCAAAGTAAAGTGGTAATTCGGTAATCACATAAATTCTGCCTTTTGCACAAGACCGGCTGCGCGAAAAAAGAGATGCAAGGTGATTTTACACCCTGCACCACTTTTTTGCAATCCGTTCTCCGGGGCGCCTCCCTCCGCCTGCGGGGGGACGCCCCGCCCGCGAAAACGCCGGGAACGCGCCGGTTTTTATGCACGGATGGTACCATCCGCGTACAAAGGGCAACACGCTTTTGGGGCGGCCAAAATCAACGCTGGCGGCGTCATCGTTCTTGGCGGGCGCCGGCCCGCCTGCGTCCTCTTTCTTGCCAGCCCTGATTTTATCTGGCCAAAAAGTCCTGAGGAGTTTTTCGGGAGCGGAATTGTCAACCGGCAAGACTGACGAAGCAGCCGGGCTGGCGCCCGGCAATGAGGAAAACGAAGCCGGATGTCGATTCAGCTCCGAAAAACCGCGTTGCCCTTTATGCACGGATGGTAAAGGTGAAGGAGAGAAAGCTGTCCTCGTTCTCCATGGGGACCAGGATCAGGTCGGAGACATGATAGCCCCGCAGTTCCGCCGTGCAGGTCACGGTGACTCCCGCCCGGCGGAGCGTGTAATCCGTCAGTCCCCGTTCCTCCACCTCCCGGATCAGGTCCTTCCGGGCGCTCCCGAAAACGGGCGCGTCCTCCTGCGCCCAGGCGAACGCCGTCACGGCGGTCAGCATCTGCTCCATGGGAACGTCCAGCCAGTCCTCCCTGTTTTCCCAGGTCCCGGAGAGGGTGACGGCGGTGAGGCGGCCCTCCTCCACCGTGTAGGTGAAGGGCAGGTTCCCCCCGTCGCCGCCCATCGAGAACAAAAACACGGTCCCGGTGCGCGGCGTGCCCTCCCACCGGCCCTCTTCGTCCAGGACCTGGAAGAACTCCAGGCCCAGATAGTCCGCCTGCCGGTTGAAATTCTCCGCGAACTCCGCCACGGTCAGCGCCCCCCGGTTGGGCGGGAGCTGGCCCAGGCAGTTCGCCGCCTCCGCAAGTCCAAAGGCCAGACCCGCCGCCAGCACGAAGGCGGCGGCCTGCCGGAGACGGGCCGGACGGGCCGTATAGATCACGTCCTCGTCCCAGGGCTGCGGCTCCCGCTCCGTGCAGCGGCTGAAGCTGCGGTAAAGCTGCACCAGGTTGAAGATGGGGATGCCCAGGCCCAGGCCGTGCCAGATCATCCGGGCCATCCGCCAGAACGCCTCGCCGTAAGTGAGCCGCCGGCCCTCCACGCTCTCCAGGGAAAGGCCCAGCAGGGCCTTTCCCGGCGTGGTCCCCAGCCGGGAGATAAAAAGCGGCTCCAGCAGGAAGAGCAGGGCCCACACCCCCAGATTCATGGCCAGGGCGTTGGCCCGCCCCGGGTTGTTTCCGCCCAGGGACATGGCCCCCATCACGGTAAGCAGGATCAAAAGCCAGTCGAACTGCCGGGCGAAAAACCGCCGGAAGGGGCAGACCGCCACAGGCAGCACGTCCCCCGCCGGAAGAGACGGCCTGTGGGCGGTCCCCCCGGCGGCGGGCGCGTCCAGGGCCCGCAGGTATTTCTCCGCGTCCAGGGACGCAAACGAGGCCTCCTCCGCCCGCATGGCTCCGCACACCTGCTCCACCCGGGCAAGGCCCGTCCGCTGGCTCTCCAGCCCCGAAATGCGCCGGTCCAGCACGGCGGACAGGTCCTCGGCGCCCGCCGTCAGGGCTTTCAGCTCCTCCAGGGGCACGCCCAGCCGCCGCAGCAGCTTGATCTTTTCCAGCGCCCTCAGATCGTCCTCGCTGTACGCCCGGTATCCGTTCTTCAGCCGGACCGGGGCCAGCAGGCCCTCCGCCTCATAATAGCGGATATTGGCCCGGGGCACCCCGGACCGCTGTTCCATTTCCTTGCTGGTCAAAAAACCGCCTCCTTTGCGGGCATCGTACACTGTCAAGTCCCTTGACAGTCAAGGCTTTTTTTCACAATACCATAAAATCGGCGGCCCGTACAGGAAAAAACAGGCCGGACAGCGTCCGGCCTGCTTTTTACGTCTCCGGTCCTCCGGGCTCTTTCAGCGGCCGATACCGCACCCGGCAGCCGCTCAGGGACAGCAGATAGCTGATCTCCCGGATGCAGTCCGCGTCGCTGGACCGGTCCTCGATCAATCCGGCGATGGTCCGCAGCGCCGCCCGGGCGCTCCGCTCCTGGTGGCTCTCTTCCGTCGTTTGCATAAAACTTTTCTCCTTCCGCGAAGGTTCGTCGTGTTTTTGCGAATGAAAGTATTCTTTACTCCATTGATAGAGCAATAATATCATGGTTTTGTCATATTATCAAGAAAATATGGAGAAACTTTATGGAGTGGATCACACGGAGCGTGGGATATGAAACGAAGTACGCCATTGGACCGGCACATTGGAGGGCGCGTCAAATATTACCGGAAGGAGCGGCACTTGACCCAGGAGGCCCTGGCGGCCCAGCTCCAGACCCGGGGCTGCAACATCACCCGCACCATGGTCGGCCATATCGAGACCGGATACCGCAGCGCCTCCGTATTTGAGATCGACGCGCTGGTGGAAGTCCTGGGCATCGACTACAACGCCTTGTTTGAAAAACGCGGATGATCCGGCGCAATGCGCCGTTTTTGAGCCGCAAGCCCCCTTTCCGGGGACTTGCGGGGATTTTGCGCCCATCCCGGCCGTCCCGCGCGGACCGCCGCTTTTGGAAACGCCCATAAAAAGACCGCCGGGGACGCCTCCCCGGCGGTCTTTTTATTCCGCGGTCCCCTCCATGGTCATCAGCCGCCGCAGCGGGTCCAGATCGCCGTCCGCCACGGGATAGAACCGGGCGCTGCCCAGCGTCTCCATCAGCTCCGGCCGCTCCTCATACAAACGAAAGAGCACATCGTCCAGCGCGATGGGGAAACAGCTCTCCTCCCCGGAAAGGTCCTCCCGTCCGGCCCCGGCGGCGGCCACCACCGTATACAGCGTCTCCGTCACGCCAAAGACCCGCACCTCGTCCCACACGGGCTTTTCCCGGCCAAAGCCGCTCATGCCGCCCGCCGCCGTCCGGCTTGGCAGGAGCGTCCACGCCTCCGCCACGTCCATCCGGGCGTCCGCCCGGACGGGGAAGGCGTCGATCTCGCCCCGGGCGGCGGCCCGGAACAGCTCCGCATAGCTCTCATACGCCGTCACGTCCGCCAGGTCCGAAATATCGTTTCCCCCGTACCGGTCCGCCAGCCACAGATCAAGGCAGCGGTATCCTCCCAGGGAATCGCTCCCCAGAACGCCCCAGCGGGCGTGATCCAGCTCGTCCCAGGTGGGGGCGTTCGCCAGCTCCTCCCAGGAAGCGCCCTCCACCCGGGAGACGAGCCGCCCGCCGTACTCCGTGGGGGCGGCGCAGATCAGGGCGAAGGTCCCGGCGGGCCAGGGAAAGGCCTCCTCATAGGCGATGGCCGCGCCGTTCCAGTCCTCCGGCAGCATGCTTCCTTCGCTCAGCCCCGGCTGGGGCGCGTCCGCCTTCAAAACCGCCGCTCCGCCCCCAAAGCGGAGGAACGCCTCCGCCGGAAGGAAGGCCAGGTCCACGGAGCCGTCCGCCAGGGCCTGGGCCGTGGCGGCGGGGGACGCGCCGACGGACACGGCGACCTTGTCGATCTCCACGCCGCCGTCCGGAGACAGGCTCCCGGCAAAGTAGGTCTTGAGAAGGTCCGGCAGCTCCCGGGCCGCCGCCAGCAGCCGGTCCGTGGAGAGGCCGTTCCGGCTGAGCTCCACACGCAGGGTCTCCAGATGCAGCGGCTCGGCGCGCTCCGGCTCCGGGGGCGCCTCCCCGCAGCCGGAGAGGGCGGACAGCAGCAGCAACAGGCATAGCAGCAGGGCGTTTTTTTTCATGTCGGCTCCTTTTTTTCACCGGGTCCTGGACTTTCCGGCCCGGCTCTGATACAATCATGTTAATATTTTACCACCCGGCGGGACTCCGCGCAAGGGGCCGCCGGGCGGGACTTTTGGGAGGCGTTTGCAGTGTTGACGGCATCGGAGCATTGTCCCCGCCGGGACGTGTGCGTTCAAAACGGAGCGGGGCTCATCCATATCAAGGACCTGACGGACCGGGAGGGTCTTTACGGCCACGGGCGGATGTTCGCCCATGTCACGGTGGACCCCGGCTGTTCCATCGGCTACCACAAGCACGAGCATGAGACGGAGTTTTACTATATCATCAAGGGCGAGGCCGTGTTCAACGACGACGGCAGGGAAACGGCGGTCCGCCCCGGCGACATCTGCGCCACGGGCTACGGCCAGTGCCACGGGCTGGAAAACCGCGGCGGAGAGCCGGTGGAGCTGATCGCGCTCATCGTGACGGAGTAACGGATATGACGGAGCTGACGAAACGGCTGACGGACTACGGAGCCGACATGCCCGGCGCCATGGAGCGCTTTGTGAACGACGAGGCGCTGTACGCCGAGTGCTTTGCGATTTTTCTGCAGGACCCCTGTTTCGCCGCCCTGGGGGACGCCCTGGCCCGGGGAGACCGCTCCGCCGCATTCGAAGCGGCCCACACGCTAAAGGGCGTTTCCGGCAATCTGGGCCTGACGCCCCTGTACGAGCCCGTGTGCGCCCTGGTGGAGCTGCTGCGGCGGAACGAGCGCGGCGGCCTGGAGGCGGCCTATCAGGCGGTGGCGGCGGCCAAGGCGGCGCTGGACGCGCTGAACATGTGAATAAAAAGAGCGGCTTTGCCGCTCTTTTTTCAGGCTGTCGAAAAAGTGCCTTCGGCACTTTTTCGAGTAGGCCGCGGCCCGTCGTGCGCACTCACTGTCCGCTTTGAGCGGACAGTTCGCACACTTACGGACCGAGATGTATTTTCTCCGACGCACATGTCGCCGGAGAACATGGATTTGATTTTCTTCGCGCCTCCGGGCGCGAACTCTGCGAGGCTTTTTCGACAAGCTGTAAAAAGAGCGGCTTTGCCGCTCTTTTTTTATGGGCCGCCACAGGGGCCGTCCGCCGTGAAAAAAGCGTTTGACGCTTTTTTTCATGTCCGTGAAAGTTTTTGCCCCGCCCGGTCGTATTCCCTATGAGAGCGCTCAAAGGAGATGAACAGCATGACCCAAACCGAACGGGCGGACCATCTGGCGCAGACTTACGCCGACGCCATCCTCCGCCTAAGCTATGCCTATTTGAAAAACACCCACGACGCGCAGGACGTGTGCCAAACCGTGTTCGTCAAGCTGCTGACGGACCCCCGGGACTTTGAAAGCGCCGAACACGAGCGGGCCTATGTCCTGCGGATGGCGGCCAACGCCTGCAAGGACCTGCTGAAAAGCCCCTGGCGGAAGCGGACCTGCGGCCTGGACGCCTGCCTGGAGGTCCCCGCCCCCGCGGCGGAGGACGGAAGCGTGCTGGCGGCGGTGAACGCCCTGCCGCCCCACTACCGGGCGGTGATCTACCTCTATTATTACGAGGGCTACCAGGCGGCGGAGATCGGACGCATCCTGGGCGTCCCCACCGCCACCGTCCACACCCGCCTGGCCCGGGGCCGGGCGAAGCTGAAAGAGACATTGGGAGGTATCGCATATGAACGATCTGTTTGATTACCGGCAGGACCTGGACGCCCTGCGCTTCACCCCCGGGCAGAAGGCCCGGATCGCGGAGGAGGCCGTGAGCGCGGCCCGGAAAGAGACCCGCCGGACCCGCCGCCCCCTGCGCAAAACGGCCCTGATCGCCGCGGCGGCGGTGCTGATCCTGGCCGTTGGCACCGCCGGAGCCTCCGGCGCGCTGAAATCCGCCGTGGACGCCTTCTCCGGCATTTTCGGCGGCGGCGCGGCCCAGACGGAGATCATCGACCAAATCGGCCGCCCCATCGGAGCCAGCGACACGTCATGCGGCGTCACCATCACCGCCGACGCCATCATCGGAGACAAGTATAACGCCGTCATCGTCTACACCCTCAGCCGGGACGACGGCGAGCCGCTTTTGCCCGCGGGCGTCACGGTCCGCCAGCTGGTGCTGGGCGGCTTTGGCGGCGCGAGCTGGGCGGGCGGCGGTTCCCACGGCAGCGCCTGGTTCACCGACGAGGACCCCGCCGACAACGCCATCCAGTATGTGGAGTCCGTCAGCGCCGACGAGGCGCTGACCCACGGCACCGCCAGGGCCAGGTTCCAGGACCTCAGCTACTGGGACGAGGCGGCGGGCGAAAGCGTCCTTCTGGCGGAAGGCCGGTGGGATCTGAAATTCCAGGTGGATTACGAGGATACCTCCGTCCGCCTGGGCGGCGGCGAGACGTTCACCCAGGGCGGCATGACCTTCACCGTGGACGGCGTGTCCGTCTCCCCCGTGGCGGTGCGGGTGGATTACACCGTGGACAGCCGGGTCCATTGGAGCGACGCTCCCAGCGGCCGCGAGAGCGAGGCGGACAGCCGGGAGATGGAGCGGTATCTTGAAAACGTGGAGATCCTCCTCACCAAGACCGACGGCACGGTGATGGACCTCTCCGGCGCCGGCGGCAGCATCTCTCCCCGGGACGGCGTGACAGTCTGCTCCAAGAGCACGGTCCTGGAGGAGATCGTCCCCCTGGAGGAGATGGCCGCCATCTCGGTGGGAGGCGTGGCCTACCCCATCCGCTGAAAGCAAAAAAGCGTACCGGGCTGATCAGGCCCGGTACGCTTTTTTGACGTTCCGCCGCCCCAGGCGGCAAGGTGTCCCGTGGCCACAGCGGCTTCCCAGGGCCCGGTGTGTTCCACACCTGCATCATAGTCCGCCCGGGGCCGTCTGTCAAGTTGAATAGTTGCAGTCCGCAACGATTTGTGCAAGTCGTCAAATTTCCGCCGGAGGAATTGACGGAGGGCGGCCCAGCCTGTATGATAGCAGGAAAGCGTACGATAGGGGGCGAGGGAATGGACCCGACCAGGCGCAGGATCCGCAAGATCGACCGGGACGCCCAGCGGTTCGTGGCACGGGCGCTGGACAACGCCAGTTTGAGCCTTTCGGATTACGACATGATCCACACGGTGCGCCACCGGCCCGGCGTCACCCAGGACGAGCTGCGGCGGCTTTACTGCCAGGACAAGAGCACCATCGCCCGGCGGGCCGCCCGGCTGGAGCGGGAGGGCTACATCCAGCGCCGCCCGGACCCGGAGGACGGACGGCGGAAGCGGCTCTACGTCACGGACAAGGGCGACGCCCTGCGGGAGGCCAAGACGGAGGCGGAGAGCTTTTATTTCGCCTGGCTGACGGCGGAGCTGCCCGGGGAGGAGCTGGACGTGCTGTGCCGCCTGCTGGACCGGCTCCAGCTCCGCAGCCGGGACGAGCGACGGATGGAGTTCCGCCACCTGCTGGAAAGCTACCGAAACACCCATCCAAAGTAAACGGAGCGCCGCGGGATCCGCGGCGCTCCAGCCTGTTGAAAAAGCCTCGCAGAGTTCGCGCCCGGAGGCGCGAAGAAAATGAAATCCATGTTCTCCGGCGACATGTGCGTCGGAGAACATACATCCCGGTCCGTAAGTGTGCGAGCTGTCCACCCCACGGCGGACAGAGCGTGCGCGCGACGGGCCGCAGCCTGCTCGAAAAAGTGCCGAAGGCACTTTTTCGACGGCCTCGAGCGCCGCGGGATCCCGCGGCGCTCCTTTTAGGTTTTCAAATGTCCGCCAGGGCGGCCCGCCGCGCCTGTTTCCAGCGGGCATGGCCCTCCCGGGCAAAAACCGCTTCCCCAAACAGCGCCGTTACGCCAGGGACTTCCAGGCCGTCTCCAGGGCGATCTCCATCATCTCGTGGAAGGAGTCCTGCCGCTCCTGGGCGGAGAGGGCCTCTCCGGTAAAGATGTGGTCGGAGATGGTCAGGATGGAGAGGGCCTGCTTCCCCAGGCGCTGGGCGGTCCAGTAGAGGCCCGCCGTCTCCATCTCCAGCGCCAGGATGCCGAATTTCCGGTACATCTCCCCCGCCGCGGGGTCGTCGTTGTAAAACTGGTCGGCGGTGAACACCTGGCCCACGTCCGCCCGGACGCCCAGCCGCTCGGCGGCGTCCACCGCGTGGCGCAGGAGGCTGTACGAGGCGGTGGCGCAGAGCTGGCCGGGGAACCGGTACTGGTCCGCGAAATGGGAGTTGGTGGACGCGCCCAGGGCGATCACCACATCCCGAACATGGACGTCCTCCCCCACGCCGCCGGCGGAGCCGATGCGGAGGATGGACTCCACGCCGTAAAACTGGTACAGCTCATAGGTGTACAGTCCGATGGAGGGCACGCCCATGCCGTGGCCCATGACGGAGATCTCCTTCCCCTGATAGGTCCCGGTGTAGCCCAGCATATTGCGGACCGTGTTGAAGCAGACGGGGTTTTCCAGATAGTGTTCGGCCACGAATTTGGCCCGCAGGGGGTCGCCGGGCATCAAAACGGCCTTGGCGATGTCGCCGGGCCGGGCCTCGTTGCACGCGGATGGCGTTGCCATGTGGGATCCCTCCTTAATTTTTTATGTTTGGAACAGGGCCGCCAGGCTCCTGGAATAGGGCGGGCGGCAGACGCCCCGCTCGGTGACGATGGCTGTGATCAAATCATGGTCCGTCACGTCGAAGGCCGGATTGTAGCACTTCACCCCCGCCGGGGCCATGGGCGTTTCATACCACATGGTCCTGATCTCCTCGCCGCTTCGCTCCTCGATGGGGATGCGGGCCCCGTCGGGGCAGTCCATGTCGATGGTGGAGGTGGGGCCCAGGACGTAAAAGGGAACGCCGTAGTGCCGGGCCAGGATGGCCACGCCGGAGGTGCCGATCTTGTTGGCGGTGTCGCCGTTGGCGGCGACCCGGTCGCAGCCCACGAAGCAGGCCTGGACCCAGCCGTTTTTCATGACGATGGAGGCCATGTTGTCGCAGATGAGCGTCACATCCACCCCCGCCCCCTGGAGTTCGTAGCTGGTGAGCCGCGCGCCCTGAAGCAGGGGCCGGGTCTCGTCGGAAAACACGCGGAACCGCATGCCCCGCTCGGTCCCCAGCAGGATGGGGCCCAGGGCCGTGCCGTACCGGGAGGTGGCCAGGGGACCGGCGTTGCAGTGGGTCAGGATGCCGTCCCCGTCCTTTACCAGGGTCAAACCATACTCGGAGATGGCTTTGCATTTGGCGATGTCGTCCGCGTGGATGGCGGCCGCCGCCTCATACAGCGCGTCCAGCATCTGGCCCCGGGTGTCGTTCACATGCTCCAGCGCCGTGCGCATCATGGACCGGACGGCCCAGGTCAGGTTCACCGCCGTCGGCCGGGAGGCCGCGAGCTGCTCGCCGTACCCGCTGAGGCGGCGGAGAAACACCTGCCGGTCCTCCGTGCGGATGGACTTGGCCAGCACGTACATGCAGTAGCCGGCGCAGATGCCGATGGCGGGCGCGCCCCGGACCTTCAGCGTCCGGATGGCGTCCACCATCTCCTCCGCCGTCTGGAGCCGGACCTCCCGCTCCTCCCCTGGCAGCAGGGTCTGGTCGATGATATACAGCGCCTCCGCCCTGCGGTCGTAGCGGATGTTCTGCAAACGGGTCACTTCGTTCATTCCGGTCCCCTCTCTTTCCGTTCTGCCCTTATCTTACCGCAATCGCCGCCCCGGCGCAAGAGGGAGCGAAGGACCGCCCCGGCCGCAGACGGCGGCCGGGGCGGTCTTTCGGCTGCAAGGCGGCCGTTTGCGTCTCCTTGTTTTTTTGATCCCCTCACCAGTGGTGGTGGTTCCAGGACTGCTCGGGCGTCATGGCGAAAAAGGAGTAGTCCGCGGCGCTCCCGCTGTCGCCCCAGGTGGTGTCGATATGGACCTGCGCGCCGTCCAGCACGGCCACCGTCCAGATGTGGCTGCTGTTGGACAGGGCCGTGCACTCAATGCCCTCCAGCTTCAAAAGCAGGTTATACGCCCCGGTGTACCCGTCGCATACTGCGGTCCCGTTGCGGAACAGGTTGTAGGCGATGTGGCTCAGGGAGGTGTCGTCCGCGCCGTAATCATAGACGCAGTTCTCGCAGATCCAGGTGAAGTACGCCCGGGCCTTTTCCGTCTCGGTCATGTCGGCGGTGATCGCTCCGCTCTGCCAGAGCTGGTCGTGGACGGCGATGGCGGCCTCCATGGTGAACGCCCGGTATTCCGGGAGGGCCCCCTCCGCGCTGGCGGCGGAGAAGGTCAGCGTCACGCCGCCGTCGGGCAAATAGGTGCAGTTGACGGTGTTATAGCTCTGCTCACAGTAGCTTTTGATGGAGGAGAGCGCCTGCTGCATCAGCTTGTGGGCGGTGACGGCGGAGATCGTGTCGTACTTGAGCGCCAGCACGTTTTCCCCCCGGGAGAGCATGTACCGCACGCTCTCGTCCATCTCCGCGTCTGTGGCGGGGGCGGGATGGTAGGTCCCCGCCGCCACCAGGTCCGCCAGGGTGACGCCCGCGGCGCTGTGGTCCTCCTCCAGGTCCCACGCCAGAATCACCCGCAGGGCCGGGTCCACCATCCTCGTCAGCATGGCCGCCGCCGCGCCCCGGGTAATGGGCTGGTCGGGCAGGAAGCTGCCGGTATCGTCGCTGCCCATGGAAAGCCCCGTGCGGTACAGGGTCAGGATATCCTGGAAATACGGGGTGTACTCCGTCACGTCGGTAATGTAGCGCCGGGCGGCGTAGCCCTGGGTGACCAGGGCATCGTTCACCGGCGGCAGCGCCGCTTCCGGCAGCGTACCCGCCAGCACGTGGGCCATCTGCGCCCGGGTGGCGGGCGCTTGGTAAGCGCCGTCCAGCTCCGCGCCCAGCACGCCCTCGGCCTGAAGGTACAGGAGGTACGGCTCGCAGGCGGCCTGTCCCTCCGTTCGATAGGCGGCTGCCCCGGCCTCGGCGTCTCCCGTGCGGTACAGGCTGCGGATGCGCCCGGAGAAGATGACCGCCTGTCCCACGGTCAAAACGTCCTGAAGGCCGAAGGTCCCGTCCTCTTTGCCCACGGACAGGCCGTACTCGTACAGCGCCGTCACATTGTCGTAAAACGGCATGTCCGCCGTCAGATCGGAAAACTCCCCGGCGTAGGTCTTCCCCCGGGTGAAATTGTCCGTGGAATCCTCCGCGGCGAACGCCGGGACGCTCAAAAGCAGCGCGGCCGCCAGCAGCAGCGCGGAAAGCCGTTTTTTCATCAGTTTGCCTCCTCAGGTCCTCTGTGCAGCCGGTCAGGGCTTGGCCAAAAGGTTCAGGTCCGCCGCCACGCGGTCCTCCACATAGGGATTCAGATGCTGGTTCACCAGCGCCAGCGTCTCGTCCGGGTCCAGGTAGATGTATGGAGACCGCCAGTCGTTCGGCAGGGTGGAGAAGGCGATGTTCTCCGGCCCCATGCGGATGACCTTTTCCCCCAGCCACGCCAGGTTCCCCAGCGTCAGGTCCGTCTCCACGTACTTTTGAAAGATCTTCACAAAGTCCCCCACCTTGTCCAAATTGGAGAGGGTCAGGGTCTGCTTGGCCACGGCCTTCAAAAAGTTCTGCTGGGTCTGCATCCGCCCGATGTCCTCGCTGCCGTAGCCGGTGCCGTCGTTGTTGTGGCGGAAGCGGACCACCTTCATGGCCTGGGTGCCGTTCAGATGCTGCATCCCCTTTGCAAAGTGGATGGACAGGTCCTGGACGGGGTCGTCGTAATCCATATCGATGGGCACCTGGAAGTCCACGCCGCCGATGGCGTCCACCAGGGCCGCGAACCCCTTCAGGTCCACCAGCACCGTGTAGTCCACCGGAATGCCAAGCTGGTCGGAGACGACCTGCGCCAGCAGCTCCATCCCGCCGCTGCCGAAGGCCGCGTTGATCTTGTGGTTTTTGCCGTTGTAAAAAACCTTGGTGTCCCGGGGGATGCTGACGCCGTAAAAGCAGCCGTTCTCCGCGTCCACCGCCGCCAGGATGTTGGTGTCGCTGTTGCCGTTGCCGTCGTCCACGCCGGAGATGAGGATGGTGTAAAAATTCTCCTTCCGGGCGGTGTGGGCCGCCAGGGCCGCCGCCTGGGCGTCCTCCTCCGGGGCGCTCCCCGTCTCCTGGTCCGCCGCCGGCGCCGGGAGCGGCGCCTCTTTCTGCTCCGGCGCCCGGAAGACGCAGTGGACCCCGGCGTATACCGCCGCCGCCGCGAACACCACCAGCAGCAGCGTCCGGCTCCAGCTCCGCCGGCGGCGGCGCGTTCTCTTTTTCTCCATGGAAACGCTTGCTCCTTAGCTCTGTTGAGATTTACATAATGTCTCCATCATTATATGATGACATTCGGTAAAACACAAGAGGAAAATGCGCGCCGAAACGCATTTTCCGGCGCGCACGGTCCCATCCGGCAAGCCCCGCGGCGTTTCCAGACCGCTGTTTTCTCCCCGCGCCTCCCTTTGGCGGCTTTGGGGCCGTCACGCCTCCGCGTCCTTCTCCGCCGCAAGCTGCTGCAAAAGGGTCTTGATGTCCGCCAGGAGCTGGTTTTGATAGGACAGGGCGCAGTGGATGTAGTGAAGGGTGGGGTCCGTCCGGGAGACCAGCTCCGTCCCCTCCACGGGATGGGGCCAGCGCCGCATGACCGGCTCCGCCGGGGCGGTTCCGGCGGGCTGCTGGACCGGCGCGGACCGGACCGCGCGGCAGCGGTTTCGTTGATGATTCGCCATTTTGATTCCTCCGATCTCCAGTTTTTCCCGCTCAGGTGCCCCGGTACTTTTTCCGGGTGGCGATGCCGCCCCGGATATGCCGCTGGGCCTTATTGACATCCAGCACCTCCTTCACCTGCAGATACAGCGCGCGGTTGAACTGGGGCAGCCGCTCGGAGATATCCTTGTGGACCGTGCTTTTGCTGATGCCGAACTTCTGCGCGGCGGCGCGGACCGTGGTCCGGTTTTCTATGATGTACAGGGCCAGGCGTTCGGCCCGCTCCTCCATATTGCCTTTCACAAACACAACACTCCCCGCCTCTTGTTGGTCCATCCTATGCGCTTCCCTGGAGGGATATGACGGCGGCGCGCCGCTCCAAACACGGCAAAAAAAGAGGCCGGACCCCGCCGGGTCCGGCCCGCTATCTTTTTTTCCGCCGCGCCAGCATCAGCGCGGCCCCCAGAAAAATGGCGAGATCCGCCAGATTGAACACATACCGCCTCCAGCGGCCCGGCGCCCTGGGAAAGCGCACATAGTCGAAGACCCGGCCCCGCCCGGCCCGCTCCAGCAGGTTGCTCCCCCCGCCGCCCAGCACCAGACCCGTTCCCAGCGCGCTGCCTCTCCGGCGGCCCATCCCCAGCGCCAGGACCAGGGCCGCCGCCGAGGCCGCCAGCAGCCCCCGGCCCCGAAGGCGTCTTCCGCCGAAGGCCGCGCCGCTGTTGTAAAGGGCCTCCACCCGGACACGGCCGCCCAGATGTTCCGTGGGACGGCGGCTGCTCCGCTCCAAAAACCAGCGGACCGCCGTGCAGGCCGCCGCCGTGGCGGCGGCGGTCAAAACCGTCAGCACCATCGTCTCACTCCTCCTTCTTTTGGGCCTTTTCCAGGGCCGCCCGGACCGCGCCGGTCCTGCCGCCCCGGTTGTTCCGCTCCAGCGCGTCCCCGATCTGGGCCAGGACCCCGTCCATCTCCGCCCGGAAGGCGGAGGCGGAGACCCGCAGGGCCCCGTGGCCCAGGATGATGAGCTGCTCCGGCCCGTCGGAGGTGGCCACCCGCACCCGGTGCCGCCGCCCGATCTCATAGGTGGCCCGCTCGATATAGGCGTCCGCCGTCTCCGCCTCCTTGGTGTAGACCACGTGGATGTTGTGGTATTTCTCCACGGACCCCAGCCCGCCCTTGACCTTGTACGCGTCAAAGACCGCGATGACCTCGCACCGGCGGAAGCCCTGGTAGTTGCTCAGCATGTCGCACAGCCGCGTCCGGGCGGCGTCCAGATTCTCCCGGGCGGCCGCGGCCAGCTCGTCCCAGGCGAAGATGATGTTGTAGCCGTCCACCAGCAGATACTCCGGCCCGTCGTCCCGCTCCCGGACGGCCCGTTTTTCCCCGTCCTCCGCCGGGGGCCGCTTCGGCTCCCTGGGGGGCGAAAAATCCCTGGGCTTGCCGGGTCCGTAAGTCCGCTCAAAAATAGCCTGCAATTCCCGGTCCTGCTGGAGGGTCCCCGCGTAGGAGAGGCGCCGCCGGGGCCTGGGCGCCTCCTCCGGCTCCGGCGGCGCTTCCCGCCGCCAGCCGCTGTCCACATGGGCCCGGGCGGGCACCTGGTCCCACTTCACGGTGTATCCGGCCCCGTGCTCGCAGAACACGGAGTCCGGCGTGTTCTCCACGTCCCGCTCCGGGTCGTACCCCGCCGCCTGGATGACCGCCGCCGCGTCCGGGCAGGGGCGGTATCCCCCCGCCCCGCACAGCAGACGGCCCCGGCCCCGGGTGTAGGCGGTCACCTCTCCGGCGTAATCCCGGAGGGCGGACACCGGGGCGGACCCGGTGAGCACCGCCTCCTCCCCCTCCGTCTCCGCCGGAGCCGTCTCGCCGTTCATCCGCTGGAGGTCGCTGAGGGCGCGGCCCAGGCACTCCCGGGGCAGCTCCAGCCGGAAGTCGTACCACGGCTCCAGCAGCACGCTCTCCGCCGTCATCAGCCCCTGGCGCACCGCCCGGTAGACGGCCTGGCGGAAATCGCCGCCCTCGGTGTGCTTCACATGGGCCCGGCCCGCGATCAAGGTGATCTTCATATCCGTGACCGGAGCGCCGGTGAGGACCCCCAGGTGCTCCTTCTCCGCCAGATGGGCCAGCACCAGCCGCTGCCAGGCGCGGTCCAGCTGGTCCTCCGGGCAGGCGGCGGCGAAGCGCAGCCCGCTCCCCCGCTCTCCGGGCTCCAGCAGCAAGTGGACCTCCGCATAATGGCGCAGCGGCTCAAAGTGCCCCACGCCCTCCACCGGGGCGGCGATGGTCTCCCGGTAGCACACGGCCCCCGGACCGAAGGAGACCTCCATCCCGAACCGCTCGCCGATCATCCGCCGGACGATCTCAAGCTGCACCTCGCCCATGAGCTGGATGCGGATCTCCCGGGCCTGCCCGTCCCAGAGGATGTGGAGCTGGGGGTCCTCTTCCTCCAGCAGCCGCAGCCTGCCCAGGGCCGTGTGGGGGTCCGTGCCGTCCGGAAGCTCCACCCGGTAGGTGAGCACCGGCTCCAGGGCCGGACCGGTCCAGGCGGTCTCCGCCCCCAGGCCCTGGCCGGGGACGGTCCGGCTCAGCCCCGTCACCGCGCAGACGGTCCCCGCCGGGGCCTCCTCCACCGCTTGGAACTTCGCGCCGGAGTAAATGCGGATCTGGTCCGCCTTCTCCTCCCAGGCCCCGTTCTCCCCCGGTCCTCCACCCCGCAGAAGGTCTTTCACCCGCAGGACGCCGCCGGTGACCTTCAAATATGTCAGCCGGTTCCCCTGGCCGTCCCGGGCGATCTTGAACACCCGGGCGCCGAACGCGGCGGGCCAGACGGTCTCCGGGGCGTACCGCTCCAGCCCCGCCAGCAGCGCGTCCACCCCCTCCAGCTTCAGCGCGGAGCCGAACCAGCAGGGAAACAGCCTGCGGGCGCCGATCATGGCGGCAAGGTCCCCGTCGGAGAGGGTCCCGCTCTCCAAGTACCGCTCCAGCACCGCCTCGTCGCAGACGGCGGCCTCCTCGCAGAAGGCCGCGTCCCGGGGCCCGCCGAACGCCACGCACCCGCCGTCCAGACGGCGCTTCAGCTCCGAAAGAAGGGCGGCCTTGTCCGCCCCCGCCAGATCCATTTTGTTGATGAACAGGAACGTGGGCACCTGGTAGCGCGCCAAAAGCCGCCACAGCGTCCGGGTGTGGGCCTGAACGCCGTCGGCGCCGCTGACGACCAGCACGGCGCAGTCCAGCACCTGGAGCACCCGCTCCATCTCGGCGGAGAAATCCACATGGCCCGGGGTGTCCAGCAGCGTCACCTCCACGTTCTCCAAAGGCAGCACCGCCTGCTTGGAAAAGATGGTGATGCCCCGCTCCCGCTCCATGGCGTCCGTATCCAAAAAAGCGTCCCCGTGGTCCACCCGCCCCAGCCGCCGCAGCCGCCCGCCCCGGTAGAGCAGCGCCTCGGAGAGCGTGGTCTTCCCCGCGTCCACGTGGGCCAGGATGCCCACTGCCAGTTTCCTCATGCCGTTCCTCCCGCCGATGGTCTTGTTTGTTTATCATATCATCCCCGCCGCCGCCGCGCAAGAGACCTCTCCCGGCCGCCGGGCGCTTCAGGCTGTCGAAAAAGTCCGGATTTTCCCGGCAGACTGAAAATGCCGTTGCCTTCCCGGGGCAAAGCCCCAGAAAAGTCCTCGCTTCGCCGGCCGAACGCCTGCCGGCTTTTCGGGGCATTTGATCCCATGCGGGGCGGGCCGCCGCCCCCTCGCGCTCCCCCGCCCCAGACATATTCCTTAAATACAGGTTTTTCGACACGCTGACGCGCCGCGCCGCCGTTTTCCCGGCGGCGCGGCGCTTTTGCATGCGGGCGGCCTGTTCCCGCTTTTTATAGATGCAAAACCAGCAGGGCGGCGAAGGTCAGCAC
>JAEXWS010000051.1 GCA_023406225.1 Bacillota bacterium
GCGCCCGGACACCCTGCCCTCCTCTTTTGCTGCCGCCCCCTGGCGCTTCCGGAAGAGAGCGGTGCGGCAGCAAAAAGAGAAGCAGGGTGTGTCTGGAACCACCTTCCCAGTGAAAAAGCCGCCAAACGCGGCGAAAAGCCGAAACATTCAACGCGTTCCGGCGCGAGCCGGATGAAAGCCGCAGGGTCAGCGCCCAAAGTCTCTCAGCGTGCACGTGACCCCCAAAATGACCCGAAGCGGTCATTTTGGGGACCAAAAGCGCCTTTCTTTTGGACCGTGCACGGCCCGTTTTCTTTGGGCAAGACCCAAAGAAAATGGGGGGTGCAAATGCCTGCTTTCATCAAAGCAATTTGTTATAAAAAAGCAAGTCCCCCGCCCTAAGGGCGGGCGCCGCGCAATTCCTTTCGACGACACGGGGTGTTGCATTTTTTTAGATTTAACTTACTTTTTCCCATTCCCTGGTTTCTTCTCCCTCCCTCCGGGGCCTATACTGGACACGCACAAGACCCGTAAAACCAACCCATCCATGGAGAAGAGAGGAAACATGAACATGATGAAACGACTGCTCGCAGGCCTTTTGGCCGGGATCACGGTGCTGGGCCTGGCGGCCTGCTCCTCCGCTCCCGCCGCCGAGGCGGACCGGCTTTCCGCGCCCCTCACGGACGCCGCTGTCTACAGCGCCGGAAAAAACCCAAAATACGTCTTTTTATTTATCGGAGACGGCATGAGCTATCCCCAGTTCCAGGCCGCGGCCGACTACCTGGGCGCGGTGGCCGACCCCGACTACATGCAGGCCGAGCCCAGCATCCCCCTGGCGGACCGGAAGGGCGCCAAGCTGGACGGCCCCAAAGCCCTGAACTTCATGAACTTTGAGGCCGCGGGCTCCGCCGTGACCTTCGACTCCTGCTCCTTCGCCCCGGACTCCGCCTCCACCGCCACCTCCATCGCCACGGGCCGCAAGACCTACTCCGGCATGATCAACGTGGACGAGACGGGCGCCACCAGCTTTGAGACCATCGCGGAAAAGCTTCACGGGCAAAAGGACTGGAAGGTGGGCGTGATCTCCTCCGTCAACCTCAACCACGCCACCCCCGCCGCTTTTTACGCTCATCAGGCCAGCCGCAGCAGCTACTATGAGATCGGCGTGGAGCTGGTGGAGTCCGGCTTCGAGTATTTCGCCGGCGGCGGACTGCTGAAGCCCACCGGCTCCGGCAAGGACCAGAAGGACCTGTACGAGCTGGCCCGGGAGGCCGGATACAAGGTGGTCAAGACCCAGGCGGAGGCCCAGGCCGTCACCGCCGGGGATGAGAAGGTCCTCCTGATCGACGAGCACCTGGCGGACTCCGACGCCATGGACTATGAGCTGGACCGCGCCCAGGGCGAATGGGCCCTGGCGGACTACGTGAAAAAGGGCGTCGAGGTCCTGGACAACGACAAGGGATTCTTCATGATGTGCGAGGGCGGCAAGATCGACTGGGCCTGCCACGCCAACGACGCCGGTTCCACCGTGGCGGACACCCTGGCCCTGGCGGACGCCGTGCAGGTGGCCGTTGACTTTGCCAGGCAGCACCCCAGCGAGACGCTGATCCTCGTCACCGGCGACCATGAGACCGGCGGCCTCACCATCGGCTACGCAGGCACCGACTACGACACCTATCTTACCAACCTCACCAGCCAGACCATCTCCTACGCCCAGTTCGACGAGCAGTATGTGGCAAAGTACAAGGCCGAAAAGACTCCCTTCGAGACGGCCATGAAGGACGTGGAAAAGCTCTTCGGCCTGAAGATGTCCGGCTCCGCCGACGACAAGCTGGTGCTGACGCACTATGAGACGCAGCGGCTGAAGACCGCCTACGAGCTGGCCATGACCGACTTCGACTCCGACAGGTACACCCAGGAACAGTCCGTGCTCTACGGCACCTACAACCCCTTCTCCGTCACCGTCACCCACATCCTGAACAACAAATCCGGCATCGACTTCTCCAGCTACTCCCACACGGGCCTGCCCGTGGCCGTCTTTGCCGACGGCGCCGGGGCGGACAGCTTCAACGGCTACTATGACAACACCGCCATCTACACGAAGCTGGCCGCCATGCTGAACGTGAAGTGATCTGATCCGCATTCATCTCCGTGTGCAGGGAGCGGCGAACGCCGCTCCCTGCCGCGCTGTTTCTGGAGGAACCTCTATGAAGCTCCCGACTGATTTCCGCCGGACCCGGGGTCCGGTGCTGGCCTCCCTGGCCCTGCTGGCGGCGCTGCTGCTGCTCCCCACCGGCTACGAGGGGGCCCTGACCTATCAAAACGCCGACCGGGTCCGGGCGGAGGTCCTCTCCACCGACGAGAGCAGCATCGTGGACACCGGCCTTATCCGCACCGGCGAGCAGCGGTGCACCGTGAAGCTCCTGGGCGGGCGGTTCCGGGGGGAGACGGCGGAGGCCGTGAACCGCCTGAACGGCTCCCTGGCCCAGGACAAGCTCTTCGCCCCTGGGGACGTGGCCTTCGTGGCGGTAAGCCATGCCGGCGGGGCCATCTCCACCGTCACCATGACGGACCACTACCGCCTGGACAAGGAAGCTCTGCTGGCGGGGCTGTTCCTGCTGCTGCTGGTGCTGTTCGCCGGGCCCACGGGCCTGCGGGCCATCCTATCCTTTGTGGACACGATCCTCCTCATGTGGAAGGTGCTGGTGCCCGCCCTGCTCCGGGGATGGAACCCGGTGTGGGTGGCGCTGGGCCTGGTGCTGGTGCTGACGGGTATGATCCTCAGCCTCATTTACGGCTTTGACCGGCGGTGCCTGGCGGCGGCCTCCGGCGCGGCCCTGGGCATCGCCGTGACGGCGGCGCTGGGCGTGGCGTTCACAGACCTCTTCCGCATCCACGGGGCTGTGATGGAATCCAGCGAAAGCCTGCTCTACGCCGGATACCAGTATCTGGATCTGACCCAGATCTTCATGGCCTCCATCTTCCTGGGGTCCTCCGGCGCGGTAATGGACCTGTCCGTGGACATCTGCTCCGCCGTCCACGAGGTGGTGCAGAAAAAGCCGGACATCGGCCCCCGGGAGGCCATCGCCTCCGGCTTCGCCGTGGGCCGGGCGGCCTGCGGGTCCACCACCACGACCCTGCTTTTGGCCTACTCCGGCAGCTACATCGCCCTGCTGATGGTGTTTATGGCCCAGGGCACTCCCCCTGCCTTCATCCTGAACTACAAATATGTGGCGGCGGAGATCGTCCACACCGTGGTAGGCTCCTTTGGCCTGGTGACGGTGGCCCCCCTCACCGCCATCACCAGCGGATTGCTGCTCACCCGCCGGAGGGCCTGAAAAAAGCCCGGAGACCGAAGTCTCCGGGCTTTCGCTCATTCCGCGCTTTTTTCCTCGGCGGGCTTTTTCCGCCGTCCGCCCCGGCTGGGGCGGCGGGCGGCGCGCACGGCCTTCACCGGCGCGGCCTCCGGGTCCTTTGGGGCTTTTTCCGCCGGCTTCTCCGCGGGCGTTTCATCCCCGCCCGCCTTCTTCCCGGCGGGCTTCTCCGCCTCCTCCTGGCCCTGGAACACCTGCTTGAGGTGGTTGTAGAGCAGGGCGCCCTGGGCGGCGCCGTACTCCCGGGTCAGGGCGTTGCACAGCTCCCGGCGGGAGCCGGCCTTCAGCAGGAAGCTCAGGTGCAGGCACTCCTCGATGGAGGGGCGCAGGGCCACCTCCTGGAAGGCGTCGGCGTACCGGGCCCGCAGGGCGTCGATGGAGGCGGCGTAGCCCTTGTCCTGGCTGATGACGTAGGCGAAATCCGCCTCCCGCTTCCCCACCAGCACCCCCAGCTCCGTGATAATCTGGAAGTCGATGGAGTTTTTGCCCCCCCGGACGCTCTCAACATACTGCACGTCGGCCTTGCTGGCGGCGCAGAGCTTTTCGATCTTCGTCAGGGCCAGGCCCTTCTGGTAAAAGATGAGGACGGTATCCTGCTCGGAGAGCATCTCGATGCCCTTCAGCCCGGTGCCGATGTTGTTGTCGCCGTCCACCAAAAAAATCATTTTCATTGATCCGTACTTTCTTTCCTCTGATTTCGTTCCATGCATGGTGCTTAGTATAACAAATTTCCTGGGAAAACACAAGGGAATCCGCTGGGAAGGGGGCTTTTTTCATCAAACGGCAAAAAAAGGGGAGGACCGCGGCGCGGTCCCCCCGTTTTTTCCTTATTCCTCTTCGTCCGTGACGATCAGGCCGTAGCCGCCGTTTTTCCGCTGGTAGACGATGGAAAGGCTCTCGTCGTCGCTGTTGCGGAAGACGAAGAAGCTGTGGTCCAGCAGGTTCATCTGCAAAATGGCCTCCTCGGGGCTCATGGGCTTCACGGCGAAGCGCTTCGTGCGGACGATGGAAAACTCCTTCTCCTCCGCCACCTCGAAGTCCCCGGCGGGGGCGGGAGCGGGGAAGCCCTCGCTGCGCAGGCGCTTGGCCAGGCGGGTCTTGTTCTTTAGGATCTGGCGCTCGATATAGCCCACGGCGGCGTCGATGGCGCCGCGCATATCCCCATCCGGGGCTTCCGTCTGGGCACGCAGCAGCGTCGCGCCGCTGCGAATGGTGATCTCCACAGAGCACAGATGCTCCTTTTCCACCGCAAACGTGACAAAGGCGGCGGCGTCCTCCTCCCGGAAGTACCGGTCCAGCTTGGAGACCTTCTTCTGGGTGTACTCCTTGATGGAGTCGCTCAAGGACATTCTCTTGCATGCAAAGGTGTATTTCATCGAGATCGCTCCTTTCGTGTGGAAGAGAGGCCGGAGTGTCCTCCCTTTGGATCAGTATACCACAGGCTGTCCGGTTTGGAAAGGGGAAAGCCGCGCCGGTGGAAAAAAGTTCACAAGCTCTCCCGGGTTTTGCCAAAAGAAGTGCGGTTTCGCCAAAACCTCCTGTTTACAAAAGGACGCGGGGCGGTGTATCATGATCAAGGAAGCTTTCCAATATCCCACCCGCTTGGGCCGCACGGCGCGCTGCGCCGGGCGGCTCTTTTTTATGCGGACCCGCCGCCGCGCCCGGGTTCAGGCGCGAAAAAGGAGGGCCTCCCATAGAGGCCCTCCGGGACGGTCATCCCTTCCGCTTCCGGCCGCCCCGCTTGCCGTCGATGCTGCGGTTCAAATCGGCCATCTTCCCCTCGGAGGAGGACAGGAACTGCTTCAGCTTGTCCTCGAAGGTCTGGTCCCCGGAGGGGGGCGGGGGCATCTGCGCGCCCCGGGGGACCCGGGAGGGCGCGGGACGGGCGGCGAAAGACGCGGCCGGACGCATCCCGCCCGGGCGCGGTCCCCGGGGCGCGGTGCGCTCCTGGGGGGGCAGCGTGCGCTTGATGGAGAGATTGATCTTTCCGTTTTCCGCGGACAGGACCAGCACCTTCACGGTCTGCCCCTCCTGCAGGAAATCGTGGACGTCGTTGACGAAGCTGTTGGCGATCTCCGAGATATGCACCAAGCCGGACTTCCCATTGTCCAGGGCGACAAACGCGCCGAACTTGGTGATCGAGGTCACCTTGCCTTCCAGAATGCTCCCAACCTGTGGCTCCATACGGTAAATTGTTTCTCCTTCCGGTGATTTTCCGCGGCCCCTGCCGCCGGGGAACAAAAAAACCGGCGCTGGCACAAGCGAGTGGGTGCGTACCCCCTCGTCGCCCGGCGCCGGTCAGTTGCTCGTAGGATAAAACACACGCTCGCCAGGAGCGACCATGCCCAGTTGATCCCGGGCCAGCTCCTCCATCTTCTCCTGGGTGGTCCCCTCTTCGATGTCCGACGCGAGGGCGTCGTTCTTCTGCTGCAGGGACTCCACCTGCTCATGAAGCTCGGCGGCGGCGGCCTGGGCGGTCTCCAGCCGGGCCTGCTGGCGGTGCAGCGTGACGCCGAGGCCCACCAGCAGCACCAGGATCAGCAGCTTGGTGAGCACGCTGGCGCGGGCGCGCTGTTTTTTCTGCGCGGCCTTTTTCGCCATGACGTCCACCTCCCCGCCGCAAAAAGCGTTTGTGACCAGTTTTCCTTATTGTATAGCATTTGCCTGCAAAATAAAAGAGATTTTTTCCGTATTTGGCCGTCTTTTTACAGAAATTTTGCGCCCAGCTCAGAGGGATGGACAGCAAATGCACCAAAAGCGCCAACGTGTCCACCCAGAAGTCCCACACGGGGCGCAGCGCCGCGGAGAGCGCGCTGAAAAACAGCGCCGCCCCGCCCAGAAGCCCCAGCAGCACATACAGGCGGAGCTGTCCCTCCGCCCGGCGCAGGGTGAAAAGGAACAGCGCGCCGCCCACCGCCAGGCAGTACAAAACGTCCAGCGGAGCCGTCAGGCGGGGCAGGCGCAGGCGGAACGCCCGCAGCAGGTCGTACACCACCCCGGCCGACAGCCCCAGCAGAATGGACTGCCCAAAGACCAGAAGCTGTTCGGAGACATAGTTCTCCATAGGGCCTTACCCAAACAGCCGGCGGAAGAAGCCGCCCTTCTCCCCTCCGCCCTCCTCATAGGAGATCCCGTCGATCCGTCCGTCCACATGCAGCTCTCCCCCGTCCAGGGAGAGCTTTCCGATGTGCAGATCCTCCCCGGTGATCACCAGGGTCCCGGCGGTGGTGGACATGACGATGCCGGTCTCGTCGAACCGCTCCACGTCCTCCACGCCGGAGATGGTCAATTGTTCCCGGCCCACCAGCTCCAGGCGGTGGGCGGACGGCGGCATGGCGCCATAATCATTCATGCATCGTCCCTCCCCTGTCCCCACTATATGGGACGGGGCGTGGGATTATGAATGGAGAATCAGCCCTCGTTCCGCTGGGGCCGCCCGATCTCCCGGTACAGCGCGGCGGCGTCCGCCTGGCGGACCGTCTCCTGGACGGAGAGGACCTCCACGGTGACGGTGCGCACGCCGAAGCGCAGGGCGATCTGGTCCCCCACCTTCACCTCGTAGCTGGCCCGGGCGGGCCTGCCGTTGACGGTGACGAGGCCGTTGTCGCAGGCCTCGTTGGCCACCGTCCGCCGCTTGATGAGCCGGGCGACCTTCAAATACTTATCCAAACGCATCGCAAAATCCTCCAAACAAGGGCTGCCGGCGCATCCAGCGCCGGCAGCCCGCAAATCCGATCTCCCGTCCCGCGCCCGCAGGCGCAAAGGGGGGGGGCTAGGGGGAACCTTCGGTTCCCCCAGTTCTTCCGCCAACGGCGGAAGAAGCAATTCCAATCCATTTTCGGCAGGACAGGAGGTGAATTGCCGCAAAGCGGCAAGAGATGCCGCCCTGGGGCGTGCGCCTGCCGAAAATTCCCCGATCCAGCCGCCTTGGGCGGCGTTCACCAGTGACCGACGTCACTGGTGTAGGGGGAATAGCGGAGGCGGACCCCCGCGCGGCCCCCCCGCGCGCGGGTCCGCCGGAGCGTAAAGGGGGGACGCAAGTCCCCTCTTTACTTCGCCACCGCGTCCTTCAGCGCCTTGCCGGCCTTGAACACGGGCACGGTGGAGGCGGGGATCTCGATGGAGGCCTTGGTCTTGGGATTGCGGCCGATGCGGGCGGCGCGCTTCTTCACTTCAAAAGAGCCGAAGCCCACCAGCTGGACCTTGTCGCCCTCGGTCAGAGCGGCGGTGATGGCCTCCAAAGTGGCGGTGACAACAGCCTCCGCTTCCTTCTTGGAAACCTCGGCGGAAGCGGCGACGGCATTGATCAGTTCAGCTTTGTTCATTGGTAAATTCCTCCTATAAAAATGTGGGTCTTTCTTTATTTCTTAACGCGAGGGAACGCGGTTAAGACTCTTCTCTTTCCTTGGCGGCCTTCCACAGGGCGGTCAGGCCCGCGCCGCCGTATGCGTCCAGGGGCTTGTCCGCGGCGGCCTCCACCGCGCGGAAGCGCCGGTCGAACTTGTCGCAGGCCCGGTGCAGCGCGTCCTCGGGGTCCACGCCGGACATCTGGGCGATCTTCGCCGCGATAAACAGCGCGTCGCCCACCTCCTCCCGAACGCCGTGGGGGGCATCGGCGGCCCCGCCCGCCTCCAGGGCGGCGCGAAGCTCCCGGACCTCCTCCTCCAGCTTTTCCAGCGCCTGGAGGGGGTCGTCCCAGTCAAAGCCCGCCTTGGCGGTCTTTTTCTGGATTTTTTCCGCCCGCCACAGGGCGGGCAGGGTGTGGGGCACGGCTTCCACCGCGTCGGCGGTGGAGGCTTGTCCCTTCTCCGCCCGCTTGAGGGATTCCCAGTTCGTCAGGACCTCCTCGCTGGTGTCCGCCCGGACGGTCCCGAAGACGTGGGGGTGGCGGTAGACAAGCTTTTGGGTCACGCCGTCCACCACGTCGGCCATGGTGAAGCGCCCCCGCTCCTCCTCGATCACCGCGTGGAACGCCACCTGCATCAAAACGTCCCCCAGCTCCTCGCACATGGCGGGGGCGTCGTCCCGGTCCAGCGCGTCCAGGACCTCGTAGGTCTCCTCCAGAAAATTCCTCCGGATGGACTGGTGGGTCTGCTCCCGGTCCCAGGGACAGCCTCCCGGCGCGCGGAGAAGCCGCATCACCCGGAGGAAGTCCTCGTATCCGTAATTCTGCTTACATTGAAAATCTACCATACATTGCCTGCCTTTGCAAGAAAATTCGATGGGAACCCCTTGATTTTCCAGGGTTTTTTTGCACATTCCGCCGCCGGGGCACGCCTTAGGAACAAAGTGTGGGCGGCCCGGGCGGGACCGGCGCTTATTTCAGGTGCAGCAGCCGGATGAGGGCCGCGCCGTGGGGGATGCTTTTCACGTCCTCCGCCCGCAGGATGCGCAGGGCGATCACCAGCACGCCGTACACCGCCACGGCGGCGCAGATGGCCCCCAGGGTGGCCGCGGCGTTGGCGCCGTAAGCCGAACGGCCGGACATGGCCCGGTCCAAAAAGCCGTACACCGCCCAGGCGGAGCCGCCCATCAGAAGGGAGGCGGCCACGGGCTTGGCGAAGAGCTGGAGGTAACGGGGCTTCTCCGGAGAGTATTTCCACACGAAGAACAGGTTCAGCCCCGCGATGACCACATAGCAGCACAGGGTGGAGATGGGCGCGCCGTGGATGTTGATGTCGGGATTTCCCACCAGGATGTAGTTCATGACGATCTTGGTGACGCCGCCGGCGATGACGGTGAAAATGGGGATGTTCTCCTTGCCGTAGGTTTGAAGGATGGCGTTGGTAAGGATCATCAGACAGATGAAGATCAGCGCGACGCCGAGGATCTGCAAATGGGGGCCCGCCGCCAGGGCATCCTCCCGCTGGGCGGGCAGCACCAGGGTCATGATGGGCGTGGCCAGGGCGCACAGACCCACGCCCGCGGGCAGGGCCAGGATGGAGATGATGCGGAAGGCGGAGGAGACGATGCGGTCCGTCGCGGCCACGTCCTTCCGGGCCAGGGCGGCGGCGGCGAAGGGGATCAGGCTCATGGTGACGGGATAGACGAAGGAGGCCACCATGTTGGGCATATCCATGGCCATGCTGTACTGCCCGTTGAGCAGCGCCGCCTGCTCCTCCGTCAGGCGCAGGGCGTTTTGGAGCTGGCCCATGACGATCTTCGTGTCGATGATGTTGAGGATGCTCATGGCGGAATTGCTGAGGGTGATGGGGACCCCGATGGCCAGGATGTTCCAGACGATGCGCCGGGAGGAGCCCGGCGTGTCCAGGGACTCCGTCCGGCTCCGGTGGATGAGCATATAGAAGATCAAAAAGAGCATAGAAACGGCCGTGCCGATGGTGACGCCCAGGATGGCGCCCGCGGCGCCCGTCTCCAGGCTCCTGCCGAGCCGCAGCAGATACCACGCCAGCGGCAGGCCCACGCAAAGCTTGCACAGGGCCTCCAGGATCTGGGAGACGGCAGTGGGCGTCATGTTCCCCTGGCCCTGGGTATAGCCCCGCATACAGGCCAGCAGGCACACGCAGAACACCGCCGGGGCCAAGGCGTGCACCGCCTGAGCGGCCAGAGAGTTTTCCAGAAAGCGCGCCAGGGCTTCCGATTGGGTAAACATCAGAAGGCTCCCCACCAGCCCCAGGCAGAGAAACAGCCAGATCGCCACCCGGAAAATCTTCCGCTTCTCATTCTCCCGCCCCTGGGCGTGGGCCTGGCTGGTCAGCTTGGAGATGGCCAGCCAGGCC
>JAEXWS010000036.1 GCA_023406225.1 Bacillota bacterium
TGGGGCTGGATGCGAAGTACGACGAAAAGACGAACCCCACCTGCGTCTACATGGAGCCGGAAGCGGCGGGCGTGGGCTTGACGGAGGAGCAGTGCAAGGCCCAGGGGCTGGACTACAAGGTGGGCAAATTCCCCATGTCCGCCAACGGCAAGGCGCTCATCCTCAACGGCGGCGAGGGCCTTGTAAAGATCATCGCCGGCGCGGAATACGGCGAGGTCCTGGGGATGCACATCATCGGGCCCCGGGCCACGGACCTCATCGCCGAGGGCGCGCTGGCCATCGGCGGAGAGATGACCCTGGATGAGATCGCCGCCACCATCCACTCCCACCCCACCGTCACCGAGACCGTGCGGGAAGCGGCGCTGGACGCTCTGGGCCGCGCCGTACATACCCACTCCCGCAGGAAATAACCACTCAATCAACAGGAGGATCGCGATCATGAAAACCATCGGCTATCTGGGCCTTGGCATTATGGGCTACGGCATGTCGTCCAACCTGATCGACAAAAGCGGCGGGGATGTGTATGGGTTCGATCCCGTCCCCGCGCTTCGGGAGCGGTTCGCCGCCCGGGGCGGCAAAGCGCTGGAGGACGCCAAAACCCTTTACCAAACCTGCGACGTCATCTTTATGTGCCTGCCCACCAACGCCATCGTCAAGGCCACCATCACGGAGATCATGGAGTCCGCGAGACCCGGGACCATTCTCGTGGACATGGGGTCCACCTCTCCCTATGTCATCCAATCGCTCCACGCCGCGGCGCTGGAAAAGGGCTTCCACCTGCTGGATTCTCCGGTCAGCGGCGGGGAGACCGGCGCGAACGGCGGCACGCTGGTCATCATGTGCGGCGGAGAAAAGCCCGTCTTTGAAGAAGTGGAGCCGTACCTGCGCATGATGGGCAAAACCGTCACCTATATGGGGCCCTCCGGCTGCGGCAGCACCGCCAAAGTGGCGAACAACATGATGGTGGGCATCCACCTGGTGGCCATGGATGAGGCGTTCACCTTCGCCAAAAAGGCCGGGCTGGACCCCCGGACGCTGTTCGACGCCATCAAGGGCGGGTTCGCCCAGAGCGCGGTCATGGACGGGAAGGTGCCCAAGCTCCTCAGCCGGGACTTTTCCGCCAGCGCCCGCATCGCGGTCCATCTGAAGGACGTGAACAACGCCATGGAGCTGGCGGAGCATCTGGGCGTGGATCTGCCCGCAACGAAGCTGGTGAAGGAGCAGATGGACTGGATGGACGCGCACGGGCTAATCGACGAGGACCAGTGCGCGCTGGTCAAATATTACGAAGCCGCCATGGGCGTGGAAGTCCAATGATCCCGCTCCAAAAACTCCCCCTCCGGCCGGAGGGGGAGTTTTTGCGTTTCCGGGCGGGTCTGCCGTTCCCCCCGCACCGCCGCGCGGCTGAAAAAGAAGGCTCCGGCGCCCCAAGAGTCCCTCAGGCGCCGGAGTCTCCGCAAAATGCGGTCCATTTTATCCTGTTTTACGTCCGTCCATCAAAGAAAATGGGATTCGTCCATGCGGAACGTCCATCGGAATCGACGCAGACGGCCCGGACGTAGCTCTCCCGCCCCTGGAGCGCATGGGCGGCTTCCGTCAGCGGCTTTTCCCCGGCGAAGAAGGAGCGTCCCCGGGGCGGGTATGTGACGAAGTGGATCTCCCGGCAGCCGGAGCAGGCGATGTACGCAGCCCCTCCGTCCAAGCCGAAATCCCGGATGACCGGACCGGAGGTGGAGTAGAAGGCTCCGGCGAAAAGCGCGTCCAGGACCGCCTCCGCGCTGCGCGCGGCGGCCTTTACCCAGACCCAGCCGCCGAACAGGTCGTCGGAGACGTGAACGTCGTCCACCGCCGTGGCGTAAACACGCCTGCCCCGGCGCAGGAGCAGGTCCCAGAAGAGCTCCGCGCCGCCGCCGTGGCACAGGTGCTCGGTTCCGTTGTTGAATACCTCAACGGCGTGGAAGCCGTCCAGCCCCAGGACCTCCTCCGGCTCCATCCGGGACCAGACCGGGTGGGCCAGGGAGACAAACTGTCCGTCCTCGCGCATCATGTCCACCAGTTTCTGGTCCGTCAGCTCTTTGGCGGAATACCGCTTGCAAGGATAGCCGGTGTCCCCTCTGCCCGCGGCCGCAAGGCCCACGATGTGGGTGCATTTGTCGGGGCCGTATTCGATGTCGTGCTCCAGCCCGGTGAGCAGGAGAAGGCGCTCCCCCGGCAGACCGCTGTGGGGCACGAACACATTGTGGTCGGTCATGGAGAGGAAGTCATATCCCGCGCGGACATAGGCGCTTGCCAGTTCCTCCGGCGCAAACATCCCGTCCGACACGGAGGAATGGCTGTGAATGTTTCCCTTGAGCCAGACGCCGTCCCCGGGAAAATACGATTTTTTCATAAGCAGCCTCGGTTCCAGCAAAATCTGTTACTTCATGACGGCAGGCAGAAACGTGGAGATGGCGGGGATGAAGGTGACCATCAGCAGCGAGAGCAGCAAAGCCGCGATCAGCTCCTTGCCCTGCTTCAAAAACTCGGGCATCTCGATCCCGCACAGGTTGCAGCACTGGTACATGACCGCGCCGAAGGGCGGCGTCAGCGCGCCGATGGACAGGTTCAGGATGCACACGACGCCGAAGTGGATGGGATGGATGCCAAGCTGCATCGCCACCGGGTAAAGCAGGGGAACGGCGATCATCAAGACCGCGGAGCTGTCCACGAACATCCCCATGACCAGCAGGATCACGTTCACCACCAGCAAAAAGCCGATCCTTCCGGCGTTCATGCCCAGGATGAGGCGGGTGATCTGCTGGGGGATCTGGGCGTAGGTCAGATACAGGCCGAACACCGTGGCGGAGATGATGATGCCGAAGATGTTGGCGACCGAGGTGAAGGCCTCCTTCGCAACAGCCGCCAGGTCCTTCACGCGCAGCTCCCGATAGATGAACATCCCCACGATCAGGCACAGCAGGCACAGCACGGCGCCGCCCTCGGTGGCGGTCACGATGCCGCTGCGCAAACCCACGATCAGCACGACGATCATCAAAATGGCCCAAAAGCACTCCACCAGGCTGCGGAGGATATCCTTGAGCGGCGCCCGTTTCTCCCGGGAGGGCCTGTAGCCGTCCCGGTGGGAGACATAGGTCACGGCCAGCATCAACACCGCGCACATCAAAACGCCGGGCAGATAGCCGGCCATAAACATATCCAGAACGGAGTTTTCCGTGATGGAGGCGTAGAGGATGAGCATGACGCCGGGCGGGATCATGGGGGAGATGAGGGCGGAGGACGCGGTGACGGCGGCGGAGAACGCCCGGTTGAAGCCGCGCTTTTCCATCTCCGGCACCAGCATTTTGCACTGCATGGCGGCGTCGGCGTTGGAGGAGCCGCACAGGCCGCCCATCAGGGTGGACAGCAGCACGTTCACCTGGGCCAGACCGCCCCACATATGCCCCACGCAGAGGTCCGCGAACCGCATCATGCGGGAAGTGATGCCGGTGTGGTTCATCAGCAGTCCGGCGGTGATGAAGAAGGGGATCGCCATCAGGTTCATGTTCATGCCGGCGGAAACCATCTTGGACAAGATCATGTTCAAAGGCATTTCCCTGGCGATGAAGCCGAAGTAGAATACGGCTCCGCTGAGAAACGCCATGGACACCGGGATCCGCACCACCAGGAGGGCGAGGACCAGGATCAGCGGCAGCCAGATATCGATCCCACTCATTGGCGCGTCCCCTCCTTTTTCTTCACAAAGCGTCCCATGATGGCGCAGAAGCTGCGGACCGCGCCGCTGAAAAAGCCGAACACGATGCTGGCATAGCCCACCGCCAGGGGGATCTTCGTGCCGGTGGCGTACCGGTTGATGTTTGTGCTGAAGAGCTTGCAGCCCCAGTACACCAGATAAACCGAGAACGCAAGGATGAGCACGTCCCGCAGCAGGTCAAATGCGGCCCGGACGGGCGGAGGCAGCTTGTTCACGATAAACTTCACGTCCACATGCGCGTCCTTTTTGTACATGTATCCAAAGAACCCGTAGCCGATCCAAACATAGGCAAGAAGCGCGGCCGCCTCCAGATTGATCGAATAGAAGTTCAACAGGGAGCGGTTCACAATGTTGACGATGACGGGCACGATGACCACGAGGATGGCCACGCACCCGAGCACCTCTTCAAATTTGCCGTCCCTGAAATAGGCGATTATTTTTTTCATAGGACTCCTCAACACGCCAATCATTTTTCTGCAAAAAAGGCATGGCCCGAAGAAAGACCGCCCCTCCCCGGACCATGCCTTTAAAACCGGTTTTGAACAGGTATTCAGAGCGTCTGGAACATCACTTCCCGGCTCGGATGCCTTCCAGCGTATCCAGCAGCTCCTGGCCGATGCCGTATTTCAGCACCAGATCGCCGCAGCCCATGTCCAGGAACGCCTGCCGGTCGGCCTCGTGAAACACGACGCCGGCGGCCTCCATCTCCTCCCGCATCGTGCCCTCATTCTCAACGGAATACTGGTTGTAGCGGATGCCGGCCTCGTGCAGTTCTTCCTCGATGATCTCCTGATACTCGGCGGGGATGGTGTTCCACCACTTGGTGGAGCAGAACAGGGCGTCCGCCAGGGGCTGCTGCGCCAGCAGGGTGACCTGGTTGACCAGCTCGTAGCTCTTGGTGGAGTACATCAAGCTGATGGACTGATCCAGCGCGTCGATGGTCCCGGCGGACAGCGCGCTGAGCTGCTCGGCGGCGGCCATGCCCATGGGGCTGGCGCCCATGGCCTCAAAGCACTCCAGATAGGTGGTGGAGTTGGGGACGCGCAGCTTCAGTCCCTTGATCTCGGCGGGGGTGGTGTAGGGCTTCTTGCCGATGACGTGGCGCATGCCGCCCACAAAGGCACAGTTCAGGGCATGGATGTTGACCTTGTCCATCTCCGTGACGATCTTCTGGAACAGCTCGGTGTTCATCACGTCCAAAAACTCCTCGCCGGTCTCGAACACGAACCCGCACTGCAGCGCGCTGGCGTCATAGTACAGGTCCTCCCACTGGCTGTAGGCCGCCATCAGCAGCAGCGGAGAGTCGGCGGCCACCGCCTCGACGCCGTCCACCAGGTTGCCGAAGGTGTTGTTGGGATACAGGTTCACGATCACGGCGCCGTTGGTGCGCTCCTCGATGTTCTTCTTGGCGTTGTTCAGCTCCACGCTGACCTGGTCCAGCTCGGTGTAGGAGTGGGAGATGCTGATGGTGATGGGGTCCGCGGGCTTTTCGGGGGCCGCGGCGGGCGCATCGGAGCCGGAGGGGTCGGCGGCGGTCCCGGCCTGACCGCCGCAGGCCGCCAGGCTCAGGGTCATGACCAGAGCCAATGCGAGAGCAAGAAACTTTTTCATACGTTTTTACCTCTTTTCTTTTCATTTTATTTTGAATCCGTTGACCGCAACGGATCAACAAATTTCCAAAAAGGGGCGGACCGCGCGCATCCGGCGGAGGGATCGCCCTCCCTGTGCGCGGCCGGCAGGGGCGCCTGGGCGCCGTTCAAAGACCGGCGATCACCTGATCGGACAAAGCGTCCAGCAAACCCAGGTCCCAAACCATCTGGAGGATCGTGTAGCGGGCCCGGACTTCTTTGCAGTAGAGGAATGTGTTTTTGAGCAATTCGCCGTCCACGCCGATCTCATCCGGCCGGCTGGGGGAGCCCAGCGAACGGAGGAGCGCCCCGATCTTCTCAGAGGCCGGAAGCGCCCGGAGCAGAGCCCGGATCTCCTCCCAATGCTCCTCCATCGCGTCGATGCGTTTCAGCCGCGGAGCCGTCTCATTCTTCCGGGCCCGGGCCTCCATGGCCACCACGCCCTCCGCCGCGGGGCCGTAGGCCCGGCGGACCGCGGCCTCCCAGGCCGCGGGATCGTAGGCCCGGGCCGCTGCCCGGGCGGCGGCAAAGTCCACGTCGGTCTCCAGCAGCCGCTCCACCAGCTTCAATATGAGCACCGTGCCCACGCCGACCTGCGTGCCGTGAGGGGCGGGGCGTTTCCCGGCCTGCTCAAACATCATCTCCCAGTAGTGGGACATATGGTGCTCGCAGCCGGACGCGGGACGGGAATTTCCGTACAGGCTCATGGCCACGCCCGCCAGGACCAGGCCCTCCATGATGGTCCCCAGGGTCTCCGGGTCCCGGTCCTTTGCCTTGTCCGCGCCGGCCAGCACGTTTCTGACGCAGCTTTCCACCAGGTCCGCGATATGCCCGCAGTAGTGCTCTCCGGTGATGCGTTCGGCCAGCTTCCAGTCGCAAAGGCAGGTGAACTTGCCCAGAAGGTCGCCCAGCCCCGCCGCGATCATGGGGTAGGGCGCGCCTTTCAAAATATCCGTATCGCCGATGACGGCGATGGGCGTCTGCGCGTCGAACGTGGTTTTCAAATGGTCCACCTGGATGGCGGCGATGCTGGAGGCGAACCCGTCCATGGGCGCGGCGGTCGCCACCGTGTAAAAGGGCCGCCCCATCTTGAAGCTGAAGTACCGGGTCATATCGTTGATGGCTCCGGTCCCCACGGCCACCATCAAGTCGCAGTCCATGGGCATCCGGATGGTCAGCTCGCCCAGCGCCGCCTCGTCAAAGCCCAGGTGGGACAATTGGACGATCTTGTGGCGGATGCCCGCGCCGCTCAGCATGTCGGCGCAGGCCCTTCCGGCGATTTCATAAGTCACGGGGTCGCTGATGAGATACAGGCTCTGAAAGCCCATCAGCTTGACCAGCGCGGGCAGCTCCTTCAGCGCGAAGCGTCCCACGCGGACGGCCCGGAGAGGCGCGTAATGCTCTCTGCCGCAGTCGCAAAGAAACCGCTGATTCAAATATGCGTTCAAC
>JAEXWS010000040.1 GCA_023406225.1 Bacillota bacterium
AGTTCTTCCTTCAGCGCAGGGCCCGGCGGCAGGACAGCGGCGCGGCCCGGAAAACGGACCTGGAAAAGCGCCTGGACGCCATTGCGGACTGCCTGATGGCGTCCTCGATGGACCGCATCCAGTACCTGTGCAAGTGCTACATCAAGGACCGATGCGTGGACGTGGAGGACCTGCGGCGGCTCCACATTATGCACGAGAAGTACCACAACCTGGGCGGGAATGGAGACCTGGACAACCTTATGGAACAGGTGGACGCCCTGCCCCTGAAAGTATGACCCCGCCGCCTGGAGCGGCTGAACATAAAAACTTGACAAAAGAAAGGAACGGCACATCATGGACAAAAGAATCGAAGAGATCCTGGAAGCCTACAAGAACGGCGGGAAGACCGCGGAGGAGGCCAACGCGGAACTGAAGGAGGCGGGGGCCAACTTCCACCTGGACGCCGGGAAGAATCCTTCCGGCGGCTGGACGCAGGCGGAGATGGACGCGGGCTTCCTGCCCGGCTCGCCCGATACCCCCAAGCCGGACAAGCCCGACATGGGCCGCGTGATCCCCCTGGCGGGACAGACGGTCCTCCAGGAGTGCCGGGGCGGCCGCTACGCTGTGACCTATGACGGGGATGGGTACGCGGTGAAGGCCGCGCGGCTATAACAGAAAAAATACCTTCAAAAGACAGTAAAAATTGACATTGAGTGGTAAATTGTGTAAGATATTAGAAAACTTTCGAATATACGGTTGCAGAGGGCAGAAAGGAGTATTTTATGGACATTACTTCCCTTGGAATCACCGGCGTAGCGGTAATCACCGTCATCTGCTATCTTATCGGGCAGTTGGTCAAGGTGACGAGCCTGGACAACAAGTACATCCCTGTGATCATGGGAGTATCAGGCGCTGTTCTGGGTGTGGTGGGTATGTTCACCATGCCGGACTTCCCAGCTATGGACTACATGACCGCTGTTGCCGTGGGCATCGTCTCCGGTCTGGCTGCCACAGGCATCAACCAGGTGTACAAGCAGCTCTCCCAGGGCAAAGACACATGAGGGCGGGTGACCGGACATGAAAGAGCGGTTGGCCGATTCGGGAAATTATGGCGGTTTTCGGACCGCCGGCCAGATTCGGTATCTGGTGATCCACTACACCGGCAACAAAGGGGACACAGCTGTTGGAAACGCCGCGTATTTCGCTACAGGATCACGGGGCGCCTCCGCCCACTACTTCGTAGATGAGTCGGAGGTGTGGCGGTCCGTGCCGGAGCTGCGGATGGCTTGGCATTGCGGGACGAAAGGCGTCTACTGCCATCCGGAGTGCCGCAACGCCAATTCCATTGGCATCGAGATCTGCATGTGGGATAAGACCGGCGGACTCCGGCAGGGGAGCATCGACCGGGCGGCGGCGTTGGCGCGGGAGTTGATGGAACGGTACGGCATCAGCGCTTCCCGCGTGGTACGGCATTACGACGTGACCGGAAAGAGGTGTCCGGCGCCCTTCGTGGACGATCCGGCGCTGTGGGAGGCATTCCGGGAAAGATTGGAGGGAGAGGCGGTGCGCTATCAATATTTAAAAGATGTCCCTGCGGCGTTTCAGGGGACGATCAAGATGCTGATGGATGCCGGGATCATCCAGGGCGACGGCAGCGACCCCACCGGCAACGGGGCCGTGATCGACCTTACCCGTGACCAGGTGCGGACGCTGATGTTCTGCTATCGGGGCGGGGCGTTCGACGCGCGGCTCCGGGCTGCGGGACTGAAACCAGCGGTAGAGTGACGTTCGAGGCAGATATGCGAAAGGTTGGGTGGCGGTGACGCCCAGCGCCAATGTGCAAGAAAACACCCCCGGAGGCTTTGCGGCTTCCGGGGGTGTTTTTGTTTAAAGGCTGAAAGGAGCATTTCATTTCTACGACATATATAGTACAATATTGACATAAATATTCAAAAAACGTTATATTCTGTTACCGGCAAAGAGAGGAGAAGAGATCATGATTGTAAAAATGAATGAGAACGGCATGCTGTATCTACCGCCCTATGCTACCGATCGTCTTTCACTTCGTTCCGGGGATGCGCTTTATTGTCTGGTGGAAAAAGACTCTATCTGTCTTACACCCACAAAGGGAGCGCTGATGGGACCTTTCCCCCCCCTTAACGGGGCTCTCAGCCGCATGCTTCGGCTCTCTTGCCTTTTACCAGAACGGAATTTTGATTCACATTGCCAATCAGAAAGCGAAGGAATTGCTTGCGCTTTTACTCGCAGAGTCTGGGAAACCGCTCCGCAAGTCCCAGGCGGCGGAAATTTTGTGGCCGGAGACAGACATTGAGCATGCCATGGACAGCTTGTATAAAGTTTGTGGGGCGATCAGGAAGCTGGATCGATCAGGAGTTGCCTTTCCCTTGCAGATCCACCGAGACACGATTTGGCTGGATTACGATCGATTGGATAGCGATATCGCCCGTTTCCGGCGTCTTTACCAAAGCCGGGAGGAGATCGCCTGCTGCCTTGCGGCGATCGAGCTGTATACAGAACCTTTCTTGCTGAATGAATGCTATGAGTGGAGCGCCACTGCGGAGGCGTATTATGATATACGCTATTTGGAGCTGCTCGGCATGGCCGAGCAGTATTATCGTTCCCAAGGCAACCGGGCCAAGGCTGCCTATTACGCGAGACTAGCAGAAAGTTGAACTTTCCGAAATGTTTCCGTTCAGCTTCCTGCTTTTTTCGGAGTCCCATGCTATGATGGCCACAGCAGAGGAACCTCTACAAAACCTACCGGACAAAAACAAGGAGGAACAAAAGATGGCAACGAAGTACGATCTCGAAGTGATCCACAATGGAACTGACTGCGGCGATTTTTGTCTCTATCAGACGTATGACGGTCAGATGGACGATATCCGCCCCCTGGTCTGGTTCAGCAAGACCGCTCACCCGGGCACCAAACTGTCGTTCGAGTGGAGCATTGATTACAGCCTGGCCTGGAGCGAGCAGGGCGACCTGACGCCGGGCGTGGTGTTCCGGGCGTCTCAAATCGTGCCCACGGATCCCACTGACACCTCGAAAAATACGCTTCTGCTCACCCGGGAGAAGGATGCTTTCCGCTTTGGCCCGTCCGACAATCCCACCAAGGCCGGCAAGCTGGGCGTGGTGTGCGACAGCATGATCCCGTCCGGAACTGCCTCTGTGGGCGTGGGCATGTCCGGAAAGCCCACCCAGGCGTGCGTGGCGTCCCCCAGCTTGAAGTATACCTTCACCCCGCATCCCCGCTACTGGATCGCCTTCGGCAAGTTTGAGGAAGGCGAAGTGATCGATCTGAACCGCATGACCCAGAAGTTTGAGATCAATTATCCTGTGAATACATATCACCGGGCGGTGGAGCTGACGTCCAACAACACCTGGATGGACCAGTAAGCACACCGCGGATCGCTGACGACCGCCGGAGGCGGGGGCTGTCCGGCCTCCGCCTCCGGCGTCTGTCCGCCCCCTGGGCAATACCGCCCGGAGAACAAGGAAAGGATCATGGATTATGGCTGAGAATTTTTATTACTTGGCGTCGTATACCGCTGCCTTGGCGGCGGGCTTTGCCGCTGCGGACGCACTGGCCATTGCTAAGGCGGCGCGGTATGTGGACGACTGCGAAGACTTCACCGTTCCCGGAGCAGTCGTCCCCGAGGGCTCCGGGGCTGTGGAGGAGCCCCTTCGAATATGGCCCGTCTTTCACTACCTTCCCGGGGACCCGATGGATATCATGAGTACCGTGAACCCGGCCATGTTGAACCCGGCGACCCCCGAGCTTCTGTATGGCCTTCCGCTGGTCTGCCGTCCGGGCGGGCGGCTGATCCATCTCGTGATCGAACACGCTCGGAAACTCTGGGACGCGGACGGTCCCAGGGAGGCGCGGCTTCAAACGATCGGAATTGCCATGCACACCCTGGCGGATACTTTTTTGCACCAGGGCTTTGCAGGAGTTTCGGCGCCGACGGTCAATGCCGCCGAAACGATCCTTATCTCCGGGGATGTCCCCCGGGAGGGCCTCCGGCAGCGGCTGGAGGCCGCGCTGGACGGGCCGCTGGAGGCCGCCTTTGAGCAGATGCAGCCCTATGTGCCGGAGGAGCCGCCTGTGGGCACCCTGGGCTGCGAACAGCTGGGCGGACTTGCGGACCGCCCCGGTGCGGTTTTCACCTACCTGTCCCCGTGGCCCAGGGTCCCGGCAGCGGCGTGCGTCAATCCGCTGCGGTTTGCCGCAGCCTACCAGTCGCTGCGGGGAGCTCTGCGGTATATCCGGGGCGCCGAGTCATCCTTTGAAGAAACAGGGGCCGAGGATCGGACGGGTCTGCTGGATCTGGCCGTCTACTTCGCCTCGGTCCCAAAGGACGTGGACTTGCCTGAAACCTGGTTCAAACAGTTCAGATGGGCATATCCAGAGCCCTGTGCATACCGCATCCCCGCTTATGAGGAGGACGAGCCGTATATCCGCGGCTTTAAGCTTCAGGCGCAGGCCCAGCGGACTTTGGTGATGGATGCATGCCTAGTCCTGCGGGATTACATCAGGATATTTGCAGCGGCCAATGGCGTTTGAGGGAGAGGCGGAGTATGGAAATCAATTTTCATTATTATGTGACCTATACTGCGGCGGTTCGGGCAGGGTTTTCTAAAAACGAAGCGGTCGAGGTGGCCCGCGCGGCCCAGTACGTGGACGAGTGCTACGACGTGACCACCCAGGGCACCTCGCGCCTGATATTCAGCAACATGGTGGACACCCTGCCCTTTTACTATGGCAAGGTGCGGGATATTTTGAACATATGGCCCGTCTTTCACTTCCTTCCCGGAAATACGGCCCGCATCTCAGCCGATGTGGATCCCGGGATCACAAACGGGAAAAAAGTGGTTGCGCAGGCCCCCGGTCTGATTTGCGGCACGGAGAGCAAAGCGACGGCGGCGATTGTGGAGGCCGCCAAAACATTCTGGGCGGATGCGGATGCGACCACGCAGCAAAAGCTTCTGCGTGTTGGCATCACCATGCATGTGCTGGCGGACACGTTTGCCCACCAAGGCTTTGCCGGGATCCCTCTCTTTGAAGTCAATGAGGTCGCGGAGGTCAAGACCCTGGAGTTGATGGGAAACACGGACTGCCTGGAAAAGAAGAGCTTTGGGAAGCTTGAGAAAAGTCCTTCTTTCACCTCCAGTTCCTTCGGCAACCTGGGCCATGGGCGGATCGGGCACCTGCCGGACCAGCCCGGCTGCACATTCTATTACCGGGCCCAGTGGCGCAAGGCCGGCGATCCCTATATTGCCCGCTGTAATCCGCTGGAGTTTTATTGCGCATATCTCACGATGATCGAGGCAATGCAGTACATTCGAGGCGGCAGGGAGAAATTTTCCAATCAGGTGGATCGTGCGCTTTTGCTGGATAACACCCGCGGCAGGTGGCCCGAGACCAAAAAGTTTGTCGACATGTTCAATGCCGCCAATCAAGACGCGACCCTGGTGCGGCCCTGGTTTCTGCTGGTGCAGGACGTGGAGTTCCCGGATGCCTATGTCCCCTATGACAAGAAGCGGGAGGCATCTTTGCAGCTGGACTTTGAGAAAATGGCCAAGGCTTTCCACGACTGCGTGTTTGCTGACTGCGCGGAACTGAGGGCATATTATGCGCTCTATGAATAACGGTTTTTAAAAGGAGGCTTTTATGGATATCACATCTCTTGGCATCACAGGCGTTGCGTCTATTACGGCCATTTGTTATCTCATCGGGCAGGCGGTGAAGGCCACGCCGCTGGACAATAAATTTATCCCTGTGATCGCCGGCTTCGCCGGGGGCTTCCTGGGCGTTGCAGGGATGTATCTCATGCCGGATTTTCCAGCCACAGACTATCTTACAGCCGTGGCTGTGGGCATCGTTTCCGGATTTGCGGCCACCGGGATCAATCAGGTGACCAAACAGTTTGGAGGCGAGCCGTGAAAAAGCCGGCGGACAACCTGAAGGTGATGCCCTATACCCTGGCGCTGTCCGGGAGCAAGCGGGTATCCGCAAACTTCCGGGTGCGGGAGTTCGCCTGTCATGACGGAACGGACACGGTGTTTATCGCGGACGAGCTGATCGAGGTGGTGCAGGCCATCCGGGACCACTTTGGAAAGCCTGTGAACATCAACAGCGCATACCGCACGGAATACTGGAACGCCAGGAACGGCGGCGCGACCTGGAGTCAGCATAAGTACGGCAGGGCGGCGGATATCTCCATCGCGGGCGTCAGTCCCAGGC
>JAEXWS010000041.1 GCA_023406225.1 Bacillota bacterium
CGTCGATGTGTCCGTCCATCAGCACCCGCTTCCCGGGCCGCCTGCCCCGGACGCAGCCCAAAACGCTGCCGTACTTGTCCACGGTCACGCTGTCAAAGCCGGACGCCTCCATGTGGGACTTCAAAAATGCGGCGATCTCCCGCTCCTGCCCGGAAAGGCTGGGCCGGCGGACCATGTCCCGGCACAGCGCGGTCAGTCTCTCGTCTCTGGTCATCTCAAACAGCCTCCCTGTCAATGATAGGAGTATTGTAGCACAGCGCGGCATAGAATGCCATGGCAAACAACGGGACCGGGAGGAATTTTTATGATGCCGCGTGTCATGATCTGGGGAGACGAAAAGCGTTATGTCAACTATATAGATGCGGTGCGGGCCGCTGGCGGAGAGGCGCTCTGCACCTGGGACCCCGCCCGGGCGGAGCAGTGCGCCGCCCTGCTGCTGCCGGGCGGCGGGGACCTGGAGCCCTGGCGGTACGGCCGGGAGAACACGGCCTCATGGGACCTGGAGCCGGACCGGGACGCGGCGGAGCTTGACCTGCTGGACCGCTTCACCGCCGCGAAAAAGCCGGTGCTGGGGATATGCCGGGGCCTCCAGACCATCAACGTTTTCTTCGGAGGCACGCTGCTCCAGGACCTGCCCGGGCACAGCGCCGCCGCGGGGATCGACCGCCTCCACGCCGTCCGGGCGGCGGAGGGGACCATGGGCGGCCTGTGGGGCGGGCGCCCCATCGTCAACAGCGCCCACCACCAGGCGGCGGACCGTCTGGGCGTGGGGCTTTCGGCCGTCCAGTGGACGGCGGACGGCGTGGTGGAGGCGCTGTGCCACAGGGAATTGCCTCTGTGGGCGGTCCAGTGGCACCCCGAGCGGCTCCGGGGCGCGTTCGCCAAAAAGGGCGCGGCGGACGGCGGGCGGCTGTT
Organism: Bacillota bacterium; assembly: GCA_023406225.1. Lineage (GTDB taxonomy): Bacteria > Bacillota > Clostridia > Oscillospirales > Oscillospiraceae > Oscillibacter. The sequence continues at coordinate 916 of JAEXWS010000041.1, forward strand.
CCGGGCGTTCCTGTCCCTCTGCGCGTTCTGAGGAGAAAAGCAAATTTTTGCAAAGAAACCGCGTTTCATGCTTGACACGATTTTGCTTTCATGGTATCATATCCAAGCTGACGATTTCCACGGAGGGCAAACGCAGGTGTAGCACAATGGTTAGGGCACCAGCCTTCCAAGCTGGGGATGCGAGTTCGATTCTCGTCACCTGCTCCAAATTCGCGCCAGTAGCTCAGCTGGATAGAGCAACTGCCTTCTAAGCAGTAGGCCAGGGGTTCGAGTCCCTTCTGGCGTACCAGCCCTTCCTGGAGCGGATGTCAGCCAAAGGTTTTTTGATATGTGGTGGGTGTAGCTCAGTTGGTTAGAGCACCGGATTGTGGTTCCGGGTGTCGTGGGTTCGAGTCCCATCTCCCACCCCAGACAAAACAGGGGACCGGGGCAGCCCCGGTCCCCTGTTTCCTTCCGCATTGGGGCGTCGCCAAGTGGTAAGGCAAGGGACTTTGACTCCCTCATCCGCTGGTTCGAGTCCAGCCGTCCCAGCCATTTTTTCATCCCGTCGGCATGACGGCACACGATCCGGTAGCTCAGCCGGCAGAGCAACTGCCTTTTAAGCAGTGGGTCCGGGGTTCGAATCCCCGCCGGGTCACCAAAAAAGAAGCCTTGATAATTCAGGGCTTCTTTTATTTTTTCTTAGAGCCGCAATGCATTGACCTGTTGTTGGGTTTAGTATCATTGCGCTTTACCTAAAGAAAGCAATTGCACACAACAGCAAAAATTGCACACGAATTTACACACGAAAACGGCTCTTGGGAATCTCCCCAAGGGCCGTACATCATTCAATCTACTTTTGCTATAAGCTCCGGCGGCACCCGGTGCAATATCTCCGTTGCCTGCCCGCTGTCCCGCACCCACGCCTCCAACTCTTCCCTTCTCAGCACCACCGGCATGCGGTCATGGATACCCTCCATGGAGGTGTTGGCCGCCGTGGTCAGGATCACGCACTTCCGCTCCCCCGCGAAGTCGTTCCAAAGCCCCGCCAGATACAGCGCCCGAGTCTCTGGCAGATTGAAGCGGTATTTCCTCTTCTTTCCGTCTTCGCCCGGCCCCCACTCATAAAAGCCCGTGGTGGGAAACACGCATCGGCGCTCCATCACTGACCTGCGAAACATCGGCCGGTCCAGCGCCGTCTCGCTGCGGGCGTTGATGATCTGCCCGCTCTTCCCCTGGAACCGTGGGAATCCCCAGAACGCCGCCTCCGGGACGATCTCCTCCCCCGCCTCCATCAGCACCGGCACCTGGTTCGTGGGATAGACTTCCCCTGTCTTGATTCGGTCCTCCACCGCCCGCACGATGCTGGCAATTTCTTGGCTATCTTCCGGGAATAAACTGTACCGTCCGCACATTGGCAAAATCCTCCTCAAATTCCAGACTTTGTTCGTGGAATTGTGCTGGGTCAGCCGCATATACTGTCATTATCGAACAAAAGTTCTGGTGGTGATTATGCGGACGATCCTGCACAGTGATATGAATAATTTCTACGCCAGCGTGGAGTGCCTGTACGATCCCTCTCTGCGGGAGAAGCCCGTGGTGGTAGCAGGCGACGAGGAGGCGCGCCACGGCATCGTTCTGGCGAAGAACTACGAGGCCAAGCGGTACGGTATCTATACCGGCCAGACCCTCTGGGAGGCCCGCCGCCTCTGTCCAGAGGCCGTCTTTGTCCCCGCCCACTATGACCGCTATCTGGAATACTCAGCCCTGGCCCGGGATATCTACGTCTCCTATACGGACCAGGTGGAACCCTTCGGCCTGGACGAATGCTGGCTGGATGTGACGGGCAGCGGCAGCCTCTTCGGAGACGGAAAAAACATAGCGGACAGCATCCGCGGGCGTATCAAAAAAGAGCTGGGATTGACGGTCTCCGTCGGCGTGTCCTTTAACAAAGTATTCGCCAAACTGGGCAGCGATATGAAAAAGCCAGACGCCACAACGGTCATTGGATCAGCAGACTATCAGGCGAAAATATGGAGCCTGCCTGTCAGCGACCTCTTGTACGTTGGCCCCGCCACCACCAGAAAGCTGAACGGCTACGGCATCCGCACCATCGGAGACCTTGCCCTGAGCGACCCGGACATGCTGCGGCACGGTCTCGGGAAAGTGGGCGTCATGCTGTGGGCTTTTGCAAACGGGCAGGACAGCTCCGGTGTTTCCCCCTACTATGCCGCGCCACCCGTCAAGACCATCGGCAACAGCACCACGGCTCCCCGGGACCTGAAGACGGACGATGATGTGAAAATCACCCTGTACGCGCTGGGAGAGAGCGTGGCGGCCCGCCTGCGGGCGCAGCGGAGCGTCTGCTCCACGGTGCAGCTCGGTGTCCGTGACACTTCCCTGGTCTGGTACGAGCGGCAGACAAAGCTCTATCGGCCCACCAACAGCTCCACGGAGATCGTGGACGCGGCGCTTAAGCTCTACTTCGCCAACCGCCCGGAGCGTCCGGTGCGCAGCCTATCCATCAAAGCGGCCGGACTCAGTCTGGAGGACGAGGCTCCACAATTCTCTCTGTTCTCAGAGGACAACCGCGCCCAGCGGCGCATGGACTTGGAGCGGACCGTGGACCGCATACGCGGGAAATATGGCTACACCAGCATCCGGCGGGGGATCATGCTGCTGGACTCTAAACTGGACCTGGATGCCATGCGGGACCATGTGGTGCATCCCATCGGATTCTTGGGAACGGTTGGCAGGGAATAAAATGTCTAGTCATTGGTTAACAGAAACAATGGATATAATGAGCGCTGTCATTGATACAATTGCAGAGAAAAATCCAACGATATAGTTTCTATCGGTAATTTTATTAATGTCTTTTCCTAAAATAATTGCTCCTATTCCGTAAACCAGTACAATAATCATCATGGAAGCGATTACGTAACCAGGGTATTTATCCGGCTCTTTGATAAGGATAACAATACAGCATATTGCAAGAAAAATCAGTGTAGCGCCCAGAACATAAAAAAGTACCATCATAAAGTTTTTTAGAAACGCACTCGTTGACTCAATATTATTTGCTTCCTTTTGCGCCTTGACAATTTCCTGTGCCAATCTTTCATAATCAAGCTCCGCCTTGACTGTAATATTTTGATTTTTTAAGGCACCTCGTTTAGACATGTTAATACCTTCTTCGACAACTTTTATTTCAATATTTTACTATATCTTTTCTCATAACTCAACAATTACAAAAACACAAAAAAACACCCCCGGAAGCCGCAAAGCCTCCGGGGGTTCTTACTCACATATTGGTGTTGGTCACCACCGGCCCTTCCCGGCTCGCACGTCCACATGACAGAAAGTGGGGTACACCCCAACGCCGCCCCAGTCCGGCATCAGCGTCTTGGCGTAGGCCGCGATCTGCTGCGGCGTCACGCCGTTGATGCAGATATCCGCCGCCCTGCCATACTTGTGCTGGCTCCGGGGTGAGCCGCCGTTCCTGGTGTTCCAAGTTTCTGTCCGATACCCACTGTTGATGGTCACGGGCTTTCCGAAGTGGTCCCGGATGGCCTGGAGCAGCGTCACCAGCTCGTCCGCAATAAACACCGTGTCCGTTCCGTCATGGCAGGCGAACTCCCGCACCTTGAAATTGGCGCTCAGCGCCTTCCCTCCGGCGAGAGCCAGGGTGTAGGGCATGGCCTTGACGTGATCCGCAGGTTTCCTCATACTGTGACCTCCGGCAGTCCCGCCACGCTCGTCAGCAGGGACAACACCCCCGCCAGCGCCGAGGCGGAGGCCACCATGATCCAGTTGACCTCGCCCAGCACCGCCGCCGTGCCGATGGTCGCCACGGCAGTCTGCGCCACGGTCTTGACCGCCCGGATGCCCGCCGCCTTCCACCACATTTTCACATGTCCGCTCATATTTTCGCTCCTTTCCGCGTGCCCCCGGACCGCTCTGGCCCGGGGGCGTTTCCGTCTCTTACAGCTTTACGGCCTTCACCGCGTAGCCCAGCTCGTCATAGGTCACGGCGTACCGACCACTCCGGCACTCCTGGATGACCGTCTGCCCCGCCAGGGGGATCACGCGGCCCATGTCGGGCTTGTCCGGCTTGGGGTCAGCGGGCACACCGGGCAGGAAGCCCGCGTCCATCTCCGCCTGCGTCCAGCCGCCGGAGGGATTTTTCTCATCATCCAGGTGGAAGTTGGCCCCCGCCGCCTTCAGCTCCGCGTTGGCCTCCTCCGTGGTCTTTTCGCCGTTCTTGTAGGCTTCCAGGATCTCTTCGATTTTCTTTTCCATGATGTACCGTTCCTTTCTTTTGCCCAGTTTGTTTATGTTCAGCCGCCCCCGGCGGCAGGGTCACACTTTCAGAGGCAGGGCGTCCACCTGTTCCATGAGGTTGTCTAGGTCCCCATTCCCGCCCAGGTTATGGTACTTCTCGTGCATGATGTGGAGCCGCCGCAGGTCCTCCACGTCCACACATCGGTCCTTGATGTAGCACTTGCATAGGTACTGGATGCGGTCCATCGAGGACGCCATCAGGCAGTCCGCAATGGCGTCCAGGCGCTTTTCCAGGTCCGTTTTCCGGGCCGCGCCGCTGTCCTGCCGCCGGGCCCTGCGCTGAAGGAAGAACT
>JAEXWS010000097.1 GCA_023406225.1 Bacillota bacterium
GTGCAGAGCGTGGAAGCGTCTCCCGTGGGCGCGAAGGTGGTCTGCAAGAACAAGGCGGGGGAGACGGTCGGCTTCGAGGCGGAAAAGGTGCTGGTGGCGGTGGGCCGGAGGGCAAACACCGCCTCCCTCAATCTGGAGGCCTGCGGGATCAAAACGGAGCAGGGCAGCATCCTGGTCAACGAGCGGATGGAGACTTCCGTTTCCGGCGTGTACGCCGTGGGCGACTGCGTAAAGGGTCACGCCCAGCTGGCCCACACCGCCTCCGCCATGGGCGAGGTGGCCGCGGAGAACATCATGGGCCTGGATGCGAAGTACGACGAAAAGACGAACCCCACCTGCGTCTACATGGAGCCGGAAGCGGCGGGCGTGGGTTTGACGGAGGAGCAGTGCAAGGCCCAGGGGCTGGACTACAAGGTGGGCAAATTCCCCATGTCCGCCAACGGCAAGGCGCTCATCCTCAACGGCGGCGAGGGCCTTGTGAAGATCATCGCCGGAAAGAGGTACGGCGAGGTCCTGGGGATGCACATCATCGGGCCACGGGCCACGGACCTCATCGCCGAAGGCGCGCTGGCCATCGGCGTGGAGGCCACGCTCGACGAGCTCATCGCCACCATCCACTCGCACCCGACCGTGACGGAAACCGTCCGTGAGGCCGCCCTGCACGCAAAGAAACGCGCGATCCACACAAAGAACTGACCGCCAAAGGCCCGCGCGCCGCTTCGGAACAGGCGGCGCGCCCGGGCGTTTCGGCGGCACGACGGAGGAGATGATCCCCTTCATGCGATCCATCGGCTTTCTGGGCCTTGGCGTGATGGGCTACGCCATGACGGCCAACCTGATCGACAAAAGCGGCCTGAAGATCGTCGGCTACGACCCGGTCCCGGAGCTGCGGGAGCGGTTTGCCCGCCGGGGCGGGGTCCCCGCCGCCGACCCCCATGCGCTGTACGGCTCCTGCGATCTTATCATGATGTGCCTGCCCACCTATGCCATTTTGCAGGCGGCGGTCTCCGACATCCTCAAGACCGCCGGACCGGGAACGGTCCTGGTGGACCTGGGCGCCACCTCGCCGTTCATCATCCGGGACCTTTACCGCTCCGCCAGGGACCGGGGAATGCATCTCATCGATGCGCCGGTCAGCGGCGGGCAGGCGGGAGCGGAGCGGGGCGCGCTGTCCATCATGGCGGGCGGCGACCAGGACGTTCTCGACGCCGTTCTCCCCTATCTGCGGATGATCGGCAGCTCCGTCACCTATATGGGCGGCCCCGGCTGCGGAAGCACCGCGAAGCTGGCCAACAATATGATCAGCGGCGTGACGCTGGCGGCCATTGGAGAGGCGTTCGCCCTCGCCAAAAAGGCGGGCCTCGACCCCCGGACGCTGTATGAGGCCATCAGGGGAGGCTTCGCCCAGAGCACGGCGCTGGACATGCGGGCGGAGCGGATCTTGAACCACGATTTTCTCCCAGCCTCCGGGCGCGCGGCCATCCAGCTCAAGGATGCAAACGGCGCGCTGGAACTGGCGGAGCGGCTGGGCGTTCAGCTTCCGCTGACCCGGGTCATGGCCGACAATCTCAACTGGCTGGCGGACCAGGGCCTTGCCGACGAGGACCACTCCGCCATGGTCCGGTACTACGAAGCCCGCATGGGCGTCACCCTGTAAAAGAGGAAAAGGACCGCTCCGCCGAAAGGCGGGGCGGTCCTTTTCCTTATTCAAAGCCCCCTCCTCCCGGAGGCGGCTTTTACGGCGGACACGCATCCTGAAAGTGCAGCTTCCGGTAGCGCATGGGACTGATGTCCGCCGCTTTTTTAAAGACCTTGGTGAAATACGCCTGGTTGTGAAATCCGGTCTGCTCCGCAATGGAGAGAATGGGGAGATTGGTGGTGGAAAGAAGCATCTTCGCCCTTTCGATGCGCACATGCTCCACATAGTCCCCGAAGGTGAATCCGGTCTCCCGCTTAAAAAGCTGGCAGAAGTAGGAGCGGTTCATAAAAACCTGCTCGGCCACGGCGTCCAGAGAGATGCGGTCGGCATAGTGCGCGTCCACATAGGCCAGGGCGCTTCGAACGGCGGGAGAGAGCTCCATGGACTTTTCATTTAATGTGAGGAGGAACGTGCGCAAAAACACGTCCGTCAAGGATTCCGCCGCCTCCCGGGTCTCCGCGTGTGCGATGTCCACCATCTGAACATGCAGGTCCTCGTCCGGGGCGGAACGGCCCTTGGCCTGGGTATGGGAGGCGGCGAACAGGTTCACCAGCACCAGCAGATTCGCCCGGAGCGCGTCCGGAGCCAGGCGCTTTTGATGCGCCTGCGAAAGGTATTGCTGCAGCAGCGCGGCGGCCTCCTGGTTCTGGTTTGCCTCCAGGCTCTTTTGGATCTTCCGTTTCCAGCCGCCAAAGTCCGCCAGAGCGTCCACGCACTTGACGCTGCCCCCATAATACTGCTGGCAGCTCAGTGTCCGGTACATCTCGCCGATCAAGGACCGCAGGCTTGTTTCTCCCGGGCGGTAAAACCGATGGAGGCTGAACGCAATCGGAAGGTTCAGATATTTTTGAAAATTGTGGTCCACCAGGCTGATCAGCTTGACGGCCTCCATCCTCTGGTACTCCGCCACGGAGTCCGTGCAGCCGTACAGCAGCATGCAGTTCTCCCCCCGGTACGGGACCGCGGCGCCCCGGAGTTTTTCTGAGGCGATCGCCTTTCCGCAGATGTCCGCGGCCTCGAAAATGGGGATGTCCACATCCCGCTGATCCGCCAGATGCACCAAGAGCACGGCGGCCGCCGGGGCGTCGGCGGGCAGGCGCAGGCTTTCCAGCAGGGCGCTGTCGGAGCCGCCGCCGGCAAGGAAATCCGCCAGCGTCTGCTGGTCCTCCAGGATGGTGTGGTAATCCGGAAAGATCCCCTTGGTCAAAAGATGCTCCATGTGAACGTCGCTTTGCACTTTATCCAGCAGTTTCGAGAGGTCCTGCACCGTCATCTCCGCTTTCAGGATATAGTCCAGCGCGCCGCATTGCAGCGCCGTTTTGACAAAGGAAAACTCGTCGTAAGAGCTGAGGACGGCCGTGCGGACGGCGGGAAAGGACTCCTTCAGACTTCGGATCAATTGCAGTCCGTCCATCCGGGGCATTTTGATATCAGTGATGACCAGATCCACCGCATGCCCGGCGCACAGCTCCAGGGCCTCGGCGCCGTCCCCGGCCTCAAAAATCTGAAGCCGGCGGTCCGCCAGGCCGGAGAGCAGCATGGAGAGCCACTTTCGCAGCATGATGTCATCTTCAACAATCAGTATGTTCATAGGCGCCTGGGTCAGCCTCCTCTTTTAATTTCGGGATGCGGATGCGGACCTCGGTCCCACGGCCGACGGCGCTGGACACGAATGCGCCGTACTTTTTCCCGAAGTGCAGCTGGATGCGGTCGTTTACATTCTTCAGCCCGATCCCGCCCGGCAGTTGCGGGCTGTGGGCCTGGACCTGTCCGGGGT
>JAEXWS010000103.1 GCA_023406225.1 Bacillota bacterium
TGGGGCTGGATGCGAAGTACGACGAAAAGACGAACCCCACCTGCGTCTACATGGAGCCGGAAGCGGCGGGCGTGGGCTTGACGGAGGAGCAGTGCAAGGCCCAGGGGCTGGACTACAAGGTGGGCAAGTTCCCCATGTCCGCCAACGGCAAGGCGCTCATCCTCAACGGCGGCGAGGGCCTTGTGAAGATCATCGCCGACGCGAAGTACGGCGAGGTCCTGGGCATGCACATCATCGGGCCCCGGGCCACGGACCTCATCGCCGAGGGCGCGCTGGCCATCCGGCTGGAGGCCACCGTGGACGAATTGATCTCCACCATCCACTCCCATCCCACCGTCACCGAGACCATGCGGGAAGCGGCGTTGAATGTGGAAAAGCGCGCCATCCACACCAAGAACTGAATTTCATGAAAAAGGGACCGTCCGCTCGGACGGTCCCTTTAGCTCGTTGAAAAAGCCTCGCAGAGTTCGCGCCCGGAGGCGCGAAGAAAAATGAGATCCATTTTCTCCGGCGACATGTGCGTCGGAGAAAATACATCTCGGTCCGTAAGTGTGCGAACTGTCCGCTTTCAGCGGACAGTGAGTGCGCGCGACGGGCCGAGCCTACTCGAAAAAGTGCCGAAGGCGCTTTTTCGACAGCCAAAAGGGACCGTCCGAACGGACGGTCCCTTTTTCTGCGGCGCGCCTCTTGTCCTCCGCCCGCGGGGCGGATATAATAGGACCTATCTGAAAGAAAGCGGGTGACGGCATGACGGTGGGACGCTTCGCTCCCTCGCCCAGCGGGCGCATCCATCTTGGGAATATCCTCTGCTGCCTGCTCTCCTGGCTCAGCGCCCGGCAAAAGGGCGGGCGGGTGGTTTTGCGCATCGAGGACCTGGATACCGCCCGCTGTCCCCGGCGGTACGCCGTGCAGATGGAGGAGGACCTCCGGTGGCTGGGCCTTTTCTGGGACGAGGGCCCCGGCGTGGGCGGTCCCCACGGCCCCTACGACCAGTCGGCGCGCACGGCGCTGTACCGCGCGGCGCTGGAGAAGCTGGAGGGCCTTGGACTGGTCTATCCCTGCTTTTGCACCCGGGCGGAGCTCCACGCGGCCTCCGCCCCCCACCGCCAGGACGGGCAGACGGTCTATTCCGGCGCCTGCCGGGGCCTGACGGCGGCCCAGGCGGCGGAAAAGGCCCGCCTCCGCCGTCCGGCCCTGCGGCTGCGGGTCCCGGATGAGACCGTGGCCTTTACGGACGGCCACCTGGGCCCCTATGGGGAGGACCTGGCCCGGGACTGCGGGGACTTTCTCCTCCGCCGGTCCGACGGGATGTTCGCCTATCAGCTTGCGGTGGTGGTGGACGACGCGGCCATGGGCGTCACGGAGGTCGTCCGGGGGGCGGACCTGCTGGCCTCCACGCCCCGTCAATTGTACCTTTACCGCCTGCTGGACCTGCCCGCCCCCTCGTTTTACCACTTTCCGCTGCTGCTGGCCTCCGACGGGCGGCGGCTGAGCAAGCGGGACGCGGACGCGGGGCTGGAGGTCCTGCGGGGCCGCTGCACGGCGGCGGAGGTGCTGGGGAAGCTTGCGTGTCTCGCGGGCTTCAACCCCGGCGCGGCGCCCCGGACGGCGGAGGAATTGCTGGCGGACTTCGCCTGGGACAAGGTGCCCCGGGCGGACATCCGCATCCCGGAGGGGCTGTTTTAGGAAAAACGCGTCAGTTTGGAATGAAAACAGGGAGGATAGGAGCGAAGAGAAGGGCGCCAAGTTCATGCCGCTGGGGACCGTTCTGCTCCGGGAGGCGCTCTTTTTCATGTGGATCGGCGGCCGGCGTTGGAAGGCCGCGTACCTTCTCGCCCTTGTAGGGCGCGTTTTGGCGGGAAAGGGCTTTTTCATGAAGGAGCGGTAGACCGCCGCCGGGCGGGATCGCATGAAACAGGGGAGCGCTGTCCTGCGGCAGCGCCCCCCTGTTTTGCGTTTTCAGCTCTCCGGCATGGCCGCCTCCGGGATGTCCACCTCCGGCATCAGCTCCCGGCTGACCACAGTGAGCATCTCCTCCAGCTTGGCGCAGTCCTCCGGCGGAAAGCGCCGGGTGATGCGGTCCATGACCTCCACCATGTAGGAGGTGCTGATGTTATAGTAATCGATATACTTTTGGGTGACCTCCAGGTGATACTCCCGCTTGTCGCTCTGGGAGCGGACCTTGCGGATGTACTCCTTTTTGATGAGGCTGTTTACCTTATAGGCCGCGTTGGGCGGGGAGATGCGCATGAACGTGGCGAACTCGTTCACCGTGGGACTGCCCAGAGCCTGGATGGACTCCATGCAGAAGGTCTCCACCGTGGTCAAACTGGCTTCCCGGTCCTGAAAGCGGCGGAAGATCTCCTGGTAAAAGTGCAGTTTAAATTTCGTATACACATTAAAAAAGGCGTGTTTCAGCATAACGGCCGCTCCCTTTTCCGCGTATTTTATCCATTGTAGCAAATTCGTGGGGGAACGGCAACCGTTATTCCGCCCGGATGGCGAAGGTCAGCTCCGCCGTGACGGCCACCTGGCCGTCCACGGTGGCCCGGGCCTCCCCAACGCCCACGGGACCCCGCTGCCTCGTCAGCACGCACTCAAGCTCCAGCACGTCGCCGGGCGTGACCTGGCGCTTGAACCGGGCGTTTTTCACCGCGCCCAGCAGTGCGATCTTGCCCTTGTTCTCCGGCAGGGCCAGCACCGCCACGCCGCCCACCTGGGCCATGGCCTCCAGGATGAGCACGCCGGGCATCACGTGGGCCTGGGGGAAGTGGCCGCAGAAAAACGGCTCCCCCACGCTGACGCATTTGATGCCCCTGGCCCATTTGCCCGGCTCGCCGTCCACGATGCGGTCCACCAGGGCGAAGGGATAGCGGTGGGGCAGGATCTCCGCGATTTGATTGGAATTGAACTGCATCCCCATGCTTACGCCTCCCATTTCTTAAAGAGCAGGCTGCCGTTGTGGCCGCCGAAGCCCAGCGAGTTGGAGAGGACACAGCGCACGTCCGCCGTCCGGCCCTGATTGGGCACCACGTCCAGATCGCATTCCGGGTCCGCCGTCTGGTAGTGGATGGTGGCGGGCAGGAAGCCGTCCCGGAGGGTCAGGGCGGAGAAAATGGCCTCCACGGCCCCGGCCGCCCCCAGCATGTGCCCGGTCATGGACTTGGTGGAGCTCATGGCCAGCTTATAGGCATGGCCGCCGAACACTGCTTTCACGGCGGCGGTCTCGCCCGCGTCGTTCAAGTGGGTGGAGGTGCCGTGGGCGTTGATGTAGCCCACCTCCTCCGGCCGCGCGCCGCCGTCCGCCAGGGCCGCGGCCATGGCCTTGGCGCCGCCGGAGCCGTCGGGCCGGGGGGCGGTCATGTGGTAGGCGTCGCAGGTGGCGCCGTAGCCCGCCACCTCGGCATAGATCTTCGCGCCGCGGGCCAGGGCGTGGCCCAGCTCCTCCAGCAAAAGGATGCCCGCGCCCTCGCCCAGGACGAAGCCGCTCCGCTCCGCGTCGAAGGGGATGGAGGCCCGGGCGGGGTCCTCGCTCTGGCTCAGGGCCTTCATGGAGGTGAAGCCGCCGATGGCCAGGGGCGTGACGCTGGACTCCGTGCCGCCGCAGAGCATCACCTCGGCGTAGCCGTCCCGGATGTAGTGGAAGGCGTCGCCCACGGCGTTGGTGCCGCCGGCGCAGGCGGTGACGGGGCAGGAGCACATGCCCCGGAACCCGGTGTCGATGGCGATCTGCCCGGCGGCCATGTTGCAGATGGCGGTGGGGATGTAGAAGGGGGAGACCCGGTCCCAGCCCCGATCGAGGCCCCGGTCGTGCTCGCTCTCGGTGATGGAGAGGCCGCCGATGCCGCTGGAGACGATGACGCCGCAGCGGTCCGCCTCCTCCTCGCGCAGGGTAAAGCCCGCGTCGGCCATGGCCTCCCGGGCGGAGACGACGGCGAACTGGGTGAAGCGGCCCATGCGCTTGGCCTCGGGCTTGCTCATGTGGTCCTCAGGGACGAAGCCCTTGACCTCGGCGGCCAGCTTGACCTTCTGCTCCGCCGGGTCGAACTGGGTGATGGGCGCGACGCCGCACACGCCGTTTCTCACGGCCTGCCAGCTCTCCGGCGCGGTAAGGCCTATGGGGGTGACGGCCCCCAGGCCGGTGATCACGACTCTGCGTCGTTCCATAGTGTACCTCCAGAATAGATATGGTCCCCGTCCCGCGCCCGCAGGCGCAAAGGAGGGGAGGGAGACCCACAGGCTCCCCCAAAAAACAACCCCGTCCCGCGCCCGCAGGCGCGGAGGAGGGGGGCTAGGGGGAACCACAGGTTCCCCCAGTTCTTTCGCCAATGGCGAAAGAAGAAAATCCAATTATTTTCGGCAGGACATGCGCCTGCCGAAAATTCCCCGACCCAAGCGCCTTGGGCGCGTTCCCCAGTGACCGGCGTCACTGGGGGCGGGGGAGTTCGAGGGGGAGATAAGCGCCCCCTCAAAGCGGCCTACATGGCCATCCCCCCGTCCACGGCCAGCACCTGCCCGGTGATGTAGGCGGCGTCGTCGCTTGCCAGGAACGCCACGGCCTTCGCCACGTCCTCCGCCGCGCCCAGGCGGCCCATGGGGATGGAGGCCAGGGTGGCGGTCTTGGCGGCCTCGGCCATGGCGGCGGTCATGTCTGTCTCAATGAAGCCGGGAGCCACCGCGTTCACGGTGACGCCCCGTCCCGCCAGCTCCTTGGCCAGGGACTTCGTCATGCCGACGACGCCCGCCTTGCTGGCGGCGTAGTTCACCTGGCCCGCGTTGCCCCGCAGGCCCACCACGCTGGAGAGGTTCACGATGCGGCCGCAGCGCTGCTTCATCATCAGCCGGGATACGGCCTTCATGCAGAGGAACGTTCCCTTCAGGTTGGCGGCCACCACCGCGTCGAAATCGGATTCCTTCATCAGCATCAGCAGGTTGTCCCGGGTGATGCCCGCGTTGTTCACCAGAATGTCGATGCGGCCGAAGGCTTTTACGGCCGCGTCCATCAGGGATTGGACCTGGGCGGCGTCGGACACGTCGCACCGGACGGCCAGGACCTTGGCCCCCAGGGCCTCGCAGGCGGCGGCTGTCTCGTCGGCCGCCGTCTCGTTCCCCGCGTAGCAAAAAACCACGTTCGCGCCGTTTCTGGCCAGCTCCAGGCACACGCTCCGGCCGATGCCCCGGCTGCCGCCGGTGACGACGGCTGTTTTCCCATTCATCATTTGCTCTCCTCTCTCATGCGCTCCAGCGTCTCGGGCAGGGCCTCCACATCCGCCGCCGTCTCCACCGCGCAGACGGGGAAGCCGGGGACGGTCTTGCGGACAAAGCCGCTGAGGGCCTTGCCGGGGCCGATCTCCACAACGGCGTCCACCATGGAGGCCATCTTGCGGATGGAATCCTCCATGAAAACGCTGCTTTGGACCTGCCGCACCAGCAGTTCGGGGATCGTCCCGCCCTCCGGCATTTCGTCTCCCAGGCAGTTGAAGAGGACCGGGATGCGGGGCCGGGCGAAGGAGACGGTGCGGAAATAGTCCTTCAGCGCCTCTCCGGCGGGGGCCATCAGAGGCGTGTGGAAGGGGCCGCTGACCTTTAAGGGCAGGCAGCGCTTGGCGCCGGCCTCCTTCGCCAGGGCGGCGGCTTGGTCCACGGCGGCTTTCTCGCCGCCGATGACCAATTGGCCCGGGCAGTTGTAGTTGGCGATGACCGCCGTGCCCAGGGAGGACGCGGCGGCGCAGGCGGCCTGAAGAGGCTCCCGGTCCAGGCCCAGCACCGCCATCATGGCGGATTCCCGGCCGGCGGCGGCCTGCTCCATGGCCCTGCCCCGGAAGGCCACCAGCCGGATGGCCGTGGCTGCGTCGAACACTCCGGCGGCGTGGAGGGCGGAGTATTCGCCAAGAGACAGTCCCGCCGCCGCCGCGGGGACCACGCCCCGCTCCGCCAGCACCGCCGTCAGCCCGGCGGCGAAGGCCACCATGCAGGGCTGGGTGTACCGGGTCTGGTTCAGCAGGCCCTCCGGGTCCTCAAAGGAGACGGTCTTCAGGTCGAAATCCACCTCCGCGCCGTCCAAAACGGCGCGGAAGGCGGGATAGGCCGCGTACAGGTCCGCCCCCATCCCTGGGTGCTGGCTGCCCTGTCCGGCATATAAGAAACCGAGCTTCATGGCGCGGTCCTCCATTCGTTCATGATCTGGTCCATCTGCTCGCGGACCGTGGAGAGGCGGTCCACCGCCCCCGCGCCCGCCCCGCAGAAGAAAAGGCCGTTTTCCCAGTCGCCGTTCCGGGCGGCGATGAGGGCCTTGGAGATGCAGTAGGGGGCCGTTTTCCAGTCGCAGACGGAGAGGCAGTTCCGGCATTGGGCCACCGGGGGCTGGGTCCCCGCCTCCACCCGCCGGATGAGGGGGGAGCGCAGGGCCCGCCCCGGCATCCCCACGGGGCTTTGGACGATGGCCACGTCCTCCGCCCGGGCGCTCAGCAGCGCCTGCTTGTAAGCGGGGGAGGCGTCGCACTCCTCCGTTGCGATGAAGCGGGTGGCGAACTGGGCCCCCGCCGCGCCCTGGTCGGTGTACCGGCGCATCTCCGCGCCGTTTTGCACGCCTCCGGCCACAAACACGGGGATATCCCGCTGAAATTTATCCCGGAAGGGGGCCAATGCGTCCAAAACCTCCCGCAAAAGCCCGCCGAGAGGCTTGGGACGGCCCGCCTGGGCCTCCGCGGCCTCCTCTTTGGAAAAACCCAGGTGCCCGCCCGCCAGGGGGCCTTCCAGCACCACGAAGTCCGGGGCCGTCTGGTAGTGGCGGTCCCACAGCTTGCAGATGAGGGCCGCGGCCCGCCCGCCGCTGACGATGGGGGCCAGGGCCGCGCCGCTCTCAGGCACGTCCCTGGCGATGGCGGGCAGGTCCCGGGGCAGTCCCGCCCCGCAGACCACCGCGTCCACCCCTGCCTTTAAGGCGGTGCGGACGCTGTCCGCGTACTGGGAGGTGGCGACCATGGCGTTAACGGCCACCAGCCCCGCGCCCTTAGCCAGCTCCTTGGCCCGCTTCACCTGCCGCTCCAGGGCCCGCAGGTTCGCGCCCCGGGGGTCGGCTGCAAAATCCGGCTCCGCGAAGCCGCCTACGGCGGTGGAGATGGTCCCCATGCCGCCGCAGGCCGCCACCGCGCCCGCCAGGCGCTCCAGGCTCACGCCGACGCCCATGCCGCCCTGGATGATGGGAAGGGGAAGGGTTTTCCCCCGGATCGTCACTGCCATTCCCGTCCCGCCGCCTGTAAAACGGATCTGCCGCCATCGTACAGCTCCTCGAAGATCTGCCGCAGGGGCTTGATCTCGTGGAGCATGCCGGCCACCTGGCCGCTCATGACGCTGCCGTGCTCCACGTCGCCCTCCAGCACGGCCCGGCGCAGTCCGCCCAGGGTCACGCGCTCCAGCTCCTCCAGGGTGGCCCCCTGCTTTTCCAGCGCCAGATACTCCCGGGCCATCTTGTTTTTCAGCACCCGGACGGGGCCGCCCACGCTGCGGCCGGTAACGGTGGTGTCGCTGTCCTTGGCCTTCAGGATGGCCTGCTTGTAATTTTCATGGATGGGGCACTCCCGGCTCACCAGCAGGCAGGTGCCCACCTGGACGCCGCAGGCCCCCAGGGCGAAGGCGGCGGCGGCCTGACGGCCGTCCGCGATGCCGCCGGCGGCCACCACGGGCACGTCCACCGCGTCGATGACCTGGGGCACCAGGGCCATGGTGGTCATTTCGCCCACGTGGCCGCCGGACTCCGTGCCCTCGGCGATGACGGCGTCCACGCCGTAGCGCTCCAGCCGCTTCGCCAGCACCGCCGCCGCCACCACGGGCAGGACCTTGATGCCCGCATCCTTCCAGGCGGGGATGTACTTGCCGGGGTTGCCCGCGCCGGTGGTGACCACCCGCACGCCCTCCTCCAGGATGATGCGGGCGATGTCGTCCGCGTGGGGGCTCATGAGCATCAGGTTCACGCCGAAGGGCTTTTCGGTCAGCTCCTTGGCCCGGCGGATCTCCCGGCGGAGCCGGTCCCCGTCCCAGCCGCCAGTGGCGATCATGCCCAAAGCCCCGGCGTTGGAGCAGGCGGCGGCGAATTCGCCGGTGGCGATATTCGCCATGCCGCCCTGGATGAAGGGGAACTCGGTCCCCAGGATCTCGTTTAACTTTTTCATGGAAGTCTCCTTATCGCATAACGCCGCAAGCGCGGCGTACAAGGGTTTTCACCGGAGGTGGAAACCTTGGGCCGGGCGGGCTTTGCCTGCCCGGCTGGATCAAATGCGGGGCGCTCCGTTAAAATTCCAAAATCGTGCCGCCCCAGGTGAAGCCGCCGCCGAAGCCCACGCACAGCACCTTGCTGCCGGGGCGGAGCATGCCCTTGTGGAGCATTTCGTCCAGGGCGATGGGGATGCAGGCGGAGCTGGTGTTGCCCACGCGGCCGATGTTGCTGTAGCACTTCTCCGCCGGGATGCGGGCGTGCCTGCACACCGCGTCGATGATCCGCAGGTTGGCCTGATGGAATACAAAGTAATCGATGTCGTCCCGGGTGAGGCCGTTTTCCTGCAAAAGCTGCTCCACCACCTTGGGGGCGGTGGACACGGAGAACTTATACACCGCCTGCCCCTCCATATAGAGCACGGAGGGCTTTCCCAGGCCCACGCCGGGGCCGTTGAGCACGTCCCAGGTGCCCCGGGCGCCGATGACGGTGGGGAGCTTGGGATAATCCTCGGAAGACTCCACCACGGCGGCGCCCGCGCCGTCTCCGAAGAGGATGCAGGTGGCCCGGTCGGTATAGTCGGTGATGCGGGTCACCACCTCGGCCCCCACCACGAGGCCGTATTTCCGCCGGCTGGAGGCAAGCAGGGCCTGGATGGTGTGCAGTCCAAAGACGAAGCCGGAGCAGGCGGCGTTGAAGTCAAAGCACACTGTGTCCTCGGGAAAGCCCAGGGTCCCCTGGAGAAAGCAGGCGGTGGAAGGGGTGATGTAGTGGGGCGTCAGGGTGGCCACCAGACAAACGCCGATCTGCTCCGGGGAGACCCCGGCGGCGTCCAGCGCCCGCCGGGCGGCGTTCAGCGCCAGGTCGCACTGGGTCTCGCCCCCGGCCACCTTGTGCCGGGTCTTTACGCCGGTGCGGCTCGTGATCCACTCATCGGTGGTGTCCACGAGACGGCACATATCCTCGTTGGTGACGATCTGCTCCGGCAGGTAGCTGCCGATGCCCTTGACCTTGATTCCGTTCATGGGTTCTCCTTTTCGGGAGCGGCCGCTCCCATCTTTCTGAATTTCTGGTACCGGGCCGCGGCCAGGGCCGGACCTTTTTCCCTGTCCAGCTCCGCCAGATGGCGGCTGATGGCCCGCTCCACCTGCCGCAAGGCGATGGCGGGCGCCAGATGCGCGCCCCCCTCCGGCTCGGGGATGATGTCGTCGATGACGCCCAGGGCCAGCAGGTCCGGGGCCGTCAGCTTCATGAGCGCGCAGGCCTCGCCGCTGCGGGCCGCGTCCTTCCACAAAATGGAGGCGAATCCCTCCGGGGAGAGGATGGCGTACACGGCGTTTTCCAGCATAAGCACCCGGTCGCCCACGCCCAGGGCCAGCGCGCCGCCGCTGTTGCCCTCGCCGGTGATGACGGCGATGACGGGCACGGTGAGGCGGCTCATCTCATAGAGGTTCCGGGCGATGGCCTCGCCCTGGCCCCGGGCCTCGGCCTCCAGGCCCGGATAGGCCCCGGAGGTGTCGATGAAGGTGAGGACCGGGCGGCGGAATTTCTCCGCCTGGCGCATGAGCCGCAGGGCCTTGCGGTAGCCCTCGGGATTGGGCATGCCGAAGTTGCAGGCGAGGTTTTCCTCCAGCGTCCGGCCCTTCCGGGTGCCGATGACGGTGACGGGGCGGCCGTGGAACAGGGCCACGCCCCCCAAAATGGCGGCGTCCTCGCCGCAGAGGCGGTCGCCCTTCTGCTCGAAAAAGTCCGTGAAGAGCCCGCCGATATAGTCGCTGATGTTGGGCCGCTGGGGATGGCGCGCGATGGCCACCCGCTCCGCGGCGGTCAGTTCGGTCATACGCGGCCTCCTTTCTCGTGGAGCCGGAGGAGCTGCGCCAAAGTCTCCCGCATGCGGATGCGGGGCACCACCTGGTCCACGAAGCCGTGGGCCTCCTGGTACTCCGCCCGCTGAAAGCCCTCAGGCAGGGTCTCCCCGATGGTCTGCTGGATGACCCGGGGCCCGGCGAAGCCGATGAGGGCGCCGGGCTCGGCCAGGATGATGTCCCCCAGGGAGGCGAAGCTGGCGGTGACACCCCCGGTGGTGGGGTCCGTCAAAACGGAGATATAGAGAAGGCCCTTCTCGGAAAACCGGGCCAGGGCGGCGCTGGTCTTGGCCATCTGCATGAGGGAGAGGATGCCCTCCTGCATCCGCGCGCCGCCGCTGGCGGCGAAGAGGATGAGGGGAAGCTTGTTTTTCCCGGCGTACTCGATGGCCAGGGCGATCTTCTCGCCCACGGCGGCGCTCATGGAGCCCATGAAAAAGCGGCTGTCCAGCACGCCCGTCACGCAGCGCACGCCTCCGATGGTCCCCACCGCCGTCACGGCGGCCTCCGTGAGGCCGGTCCTGCGCTGGGCGGATTCCTGCTTGGCCCGGTAGCCGGGGAAGGACAGGGGGTCCCCCGCGGGGTACTTCTCATTCAGCTCCCGGAAGGAGCCGGGGTCCAGAATGGTGCTCAGGCGGTAGTAGGCCCCGATGGGGAAGTGGTAGCCGCACTTGGGACATACGGATAGACCCTGGGCCACCAGCTTCCGCTCGCTGCGCTGGCCGCACCTGGGGCACTCCACGCCGGCCTCGGCCAGGTTCCGGTTGTCCCGGATGGCCTTCATGGCCAGGAGCCGGGCCCGGCGCTTTGCAAAGATACCGTTCACGCCTCCGCCTCGCTTTCTCGCAGCTTCCGGTCAAATTCCAGAAGCGCGGGCAGATGCTCATCCAGAAAGGCCGTGGTGCAGGCTCCCCGGATGAACAGGGGGTGGTATAGGATCTCGTAGGACAGCTCGGCGTTGGTGGGGAAGCCCTCCAGGGCGAACTCCTCCAGGCAGCGGCGCATTTTGCGGATGGCCTCCAGCCGGGTGGGGGCGTGGACCAGGAGCTTCGCCGCCATGGAGTCGTAGTAGGGGGAGAGGGTGCAGCCGTTGTACAGGCAGGAGTCCACCCGGACCCCCGCGCCGCCGGGGAAGTGGAGGAACTCCACCTTCCCCGGGCAGGGGCGAAAGCCGTGGGCGGGGTCCTCGGCGTTGATGCGGCACTCGATGGCGTGGCCCTCCATCCGCACGTCCTCCTGGGTCATGTCCAGGGACAATCCGGAGGCCACCCGGAGCTGCTGGCGCACCAGGTCCGTTCCGGTGACCATCTCCGTGACGCCGTGCTCCACCTGAATGCGGGTGTTCATCTCCATGAAGTAGAAATGCTCTCCGTCCGCGTCCAGCAGAAATTCCACGGTGCCCGCGTTCTCATAGCCCACGGCTTTGGCCGCCCGCACGGCGGCCTCGCCCATCCGCGCCCGCAGCCCGGCCGTCAGGCACCGGGCGGGGGCCTCCTCAATGAGCTTTTGGTTCCGCCGCTGAACGGAGCAGTCCCGGTCCCCCAGATGGATCACATGGCCCTGGCGGTCCGCCAGGACCTGAAACTCGATGTGCCGGGGCCGGAGTACCAGCTTTTCAAGATACATTTCCTCATTGCCGAAGCAGGCCTTCGCCTCGGCCCGGGCCTCGGAGTAGGCGGCGGAGAGGTCCCCGGGGCGCTCCACCCGCCGGATGCCCCGGCCGCCGCCGCCGGCGCTGGCCTTCAGCAGCACGGGGTAGCCCACCCGCTCCGCCGCCGCCAGCGCGTCCTCGACGGAGGATACGGGGCCGTCGGACCCGGGGGTGACGGGCACGCCCGCGGCCCGCATCAGGTCCCGGGCGGCGGATTTGGACCCGGCCCTGCGGATGGCGTCTCCGGAGGGACCGATGAAGGTCAGCCCCTCCCGAACGCAGGCGTCCGCGAAATCGGCGTTCTCGGAGAGGAAGCCGTACCCGGGATGGACGCCGTCGCACCCGGTGGCCTTGGCCACGGTCAACAGCGCGTCCTGGTTCAGATAGCTCTCCGCCGCCCGGGCGGGGCCGATGCACACGGCCTGCCCCGCCAGCTGGACGTGGAGGGCCTCCGCGTCCGCCTCGGAGTACACGGCCACCGTTTCGATGCCCAGCTCCCGGCAGGCCCGCAGGATGCGCAGGGCGATCTCGCCCCGGTTGGCGATCAACACACGCTTCAGCATGGCTTACACCGTCCGGAAACGAAACAGGGGCTCCCCGAAGGCCACCAGGTCGCCGCTGACCTTGCGGACCTCCTCGATGACGCAGTCGCAGGGGGCCGGGACCTCGCTCATCATCTTCATGGCCTCAATGAGGCACACGGTCTGGCCCTTTTTCACCTGCGCGCCCGGCGTCACAAAGGGGGCCTGGTCCGGGGCGGGAGCGGCGTAATAGGTGCCCACCAGGGGGGCGGAGATAAAGTCGCCCTCCGGCTCCCGGGCCGCGGGGGCGGCGGGAGCGGAAGCAGGGGCGGCCATGGGAACGGAGGCGGCCGCGGGAACGGGGGCGGCCCGGTCCAGCTCTATGGAAAAGCCCTCTCCGGACAGCTTCATGCGCTGTAAAGAGCTGCGCTCGAAGCGGTCCATCAGGTCAAAGATCTCTTGATTGGTCATAGTGTTCCTTTCTCGCAAAGAAAGCGGTCCCCGCCGAAGGGAAGGACCCTCCGGCGGGGCGGTTTTTACTGCTTGTGGGCCGCCAGATAGGCCACGATGTCGCCCACGGTCTTCAAACCGGCCACGTCGGCGTCGTCGATGTGGATGTCGGTGGCTTCCTCCAGCGCCATCACCAGCTCCACGGACGCCAGGGAGTCGGCGCCCAGGTCGTCGGTCAGGGTGGCCTCCAGGGTCACCTGCTCGGCGTCGCAGCCCAGGGTCTCCACAATGATGTCGCGTACTTTCTCGAATTCCATATGCGTACTCCTTATGTTGCTGATATTACAATTATTTTAATTAAAAAATTTTAACTAAAATAATTTAAGCATGATTGTATCCGCCCGGAGCGGATTTGTCAAGAAAAAAATGGTCGAAGGCCCCGGGAAAAAGTTTCGACTTTTCC
>JAEXWS010000125.1 GCA_023406225.1 Bacillota bacterium
TTTCTCTCCGGTGCGCCGCTCCCCGGCGCCGGGGCCGGTGCGCCCCAGAAGTCCGATCCCATGCGGCTGAGGTTGTGCTCCGTCATGGTGCGGATCACATCCAGCTGCTGGAGGATGATCTGGTCCTTTTTGCTGATGTTTTTTTCGTCCATATCCATCACGCTTTCATCAAATCGGTGTGGGCCAGCGCCCGGAACAAACAGGCGGCGATCAGCCCGGTCAGCGCCCCCGTGAAAAGGGACACGCCCAAAAGAACAGGCAGGTAGTAAAGCGGCGCGGGATTTCCCAAGGTCAGCACCGCCGCCGCCACCTGGCCGCAGCCGTGGGCCGCCGCCCCGCCCGTGGACACCCCGTAAACGGACAGCCGCCGCCAGCGGGATAGGGCGATCATCACGCCCATGGCGGCAGCGCCCCCCAGCAGGGAGAAAATGAGGGCGTTCAGGTTGCCCGCGAACACCGCCCCCAGAAAGCACCGGGAAAAGAGGATCAGCAGGGCCTGCCCCGGCCCCAGCGCGTACAGGGCGAAGAGCGTCACGATGTTGGCAAGGCCCAGCTTGACGCCGGGGATGGGGATGGCCAGGGACAGGGGGAAGAGGTTTTCCAGGTAGGAGAGCGCCAGGGCCATGGCGGTCAGCACCGCGCAGAGCGTGAGCTGCCTGGTCGTCAGTTTCATGCTCCGCCCCCTATCCGATGACGGCGTCCACGCCGCCGCCGTCCGTTTTGCCCTCCAGCAGGATGATGATCCGGGCGGGCAGGCACACGATGCTCTGCCCGGACCGGGAGATGCGGCCGGTGTGGACGCAGTCCTGGGTGGGACAGTCCGCCGCGTCCACCCAGACCTCCGTCTCCGTCAGTTTAACGTGGAGGGTGTAGCCGTTGTGGATGTAGGTCCGCTCGGCAGGTGTGCCCAGGGGCAGGCGCTCCACCGTGGCCCCGTCCATGGAGACCACCGCCGTCAGCGGCCCGCCCGCATCCTGCCGCGGCAGCCAAAGCCACCCGGCGCAGCCGGCGGCCAGGACTGCCACCAGCAAAACCACCAGAGCGTCCCAGCCGTTGGGCCGCAGCTTAGGAGACGGTCTCATAGGCGTAGCCGCTCCCCTCGGCCTGGGTGAAGGCGTCCGCGAGGCCGTCCGTCACCAGCACCCGGCCGTCCTCCGTCACCAGCACCATCTGGAAGTCATAGATGCCGCTGCGCCAGAAGTCCACCGCCGCATCCGCGCCCATGACGAACAGGGCGGTGGAGAGCGCGTCGCACATGGTGCCGTTCCCAGGCGCGCCGTTCAGGGGCGGCCCGCCCGCGTCCGCCACCACCGTAACGGAGGTGAGGCCGCTCTCCGCCGGATATCCGGTGGCGGGGTCGATGATATGGTGGTAGGTTGTTCCGTTTTCTTCAAAGCGCCGCTCATAGCCGCCGGAGGTGACGGCGTAGCAGTCCTTCAGATTCAAAATGCCGGCGTATGCGTCCACCGTGTCCGGGTGCCGGGGGTCCTGGATGCCCACCCGCCAGGCGGTGCCGTCGGGCTTGTCGCCCCAGGCCAGCACGTTGCCGCCCAGGGAGGCCAGCCCCCGGGGGACCTCCCGGGCCCGGAAGATGTCCGCCACCACGTCGGAGGCGTAGCCCTTGGCGATGCCGCCCAGGTCGATCTGGGTGCCGGGGTCCAGCCAGGCGCCGCCGCCTTCCGTATGCACATGCTCCATGCCCACCAGGGGCAGCAGCGCGTCCAGCTCGCTCTGGGCGGGCACCCGGTACGCCTTCCCGGTGAAGCCCCAGGCGGAGGCCACCGGCGCGATGGTGATGTCGAAAGCGCCGCCGGTGGAACGGCTGTACTCCGCGGACGCCTGCAGCAGGGAGCGGACCTCCGTCCCAACCGCCGTCTTGGCGCCGTCCGCGCCGTTGAGCGCGCTGACCTCGCTTTCCTCCCGGGTCCGGGACAGCAGGGCCTCCAGCCGGTAGGCCTCCTCCTCGGCATCATAGACGGCCTTGGTGCCGTTTTCGCCGTAAGCGCTGAA
Source organism: Bacillota bacterium (assembly GCA_023406225.1). Classification (GTDB taxonomy): domain Bacteria; phylum Bacillota; class Clostridia; order Oscillospirales; family Oscillospiraceae; genus Oscillibacter. The sequence continues at coordinate 2,011 of JAEXWS010000125.1, forward strand.
GATCATGGCGGTGTCCATGGCGAATACCTGGATGCTCTCCTGGGCCTGGTCCGGGTCCGTCTCGCCGCAGGCGCTCAGTCCGAGCGCCAGCAGTGCGGCCAGCAGAAGCGCGATGGTGTGTCTCATAGTCGGATTCTCCTCTGTTAAGCGGGATGATTCAATTTATATAGTATACCACGGCGGCGGGGATATCTCAACCCCGCCGCCGCGAAGGTTCTGCGACTTTCAGCGTGGGTGAGTTGGAGTGGATAGGTTGAAATGGTCAAAGTTGAAGCATTGAAATTTGGTTCGGCCTTTATTCTTGGGGGAGCAGGATTGTTTTGCAATGAGGGGTCAATCTATTATAATGTTCTTAAAGTACGTCTTAGGCGGATAAGGCGTACTCAAAAAATCGGAGTTGTTTAGAGGATGCAGCACAAAGCACTCTACGGTTCGTTGATTGTGATTCTCTTGCCCCTATGCTATACTCAAAGCACCAAATAGTCGAGGAGATGCAAGCTATGCAGGAACTAAACACAATCTTTCATCCTATTCATTTCGAAACATGGGAAAGACGGCAATATTTTTATTACTTTACAAAAATGCTTCCGACAGGGTACTCTCTTACCGTGGAAATCGACATCACCGAAACACGCAAAGCAACCAAAGAACGAGACATCCCGTTTATGGCCGCCTATTTATATGTAGTAAGTCGGCAATTGGCCGCACAGCCGGAAATGCGAATTTCCACACTGGACGACAAACTTGGGACCTTTGATGTTTTGCATCCGTCATATGCGGTATTCCATGACGACGACAAGACCATTTCCAATATGTGGACAGAGTATTCTCCCTCGTTCACCTCATTTCTGGCACAGTATCTAAACGACCGTACACTCTATAGCAATAATCACGGCCCCAGTGCAAAGCCTATTGCGCCGCCACCTAATCTTTGCATGGTAGGTATGTTGCCGTGGGTTAGTTTTGCTCACTATTCTCCGGTGCCCTATCAACAAAGCAGCTGCTATTTTCCCGTTATTGAAGCCGGAAAGTTTTTTGAGCGGAATGGGCGCACACTGATGCCAATATCTGTTATGGCACAGCATGCCGTTGCTGATGGGTATCACACTTCCACCTTGTTTAATGAAATTCAAGCCGCATTTCTTTCACCGGAAGAATGGATTGACAAGTAACTCGGATAAGATGAAATTATGAATAAAATTTTTATCCCGACAAATCCCTATTTATCGGTCTGATTTACTACACCCTATTGTGGTATAAGGCGTCTTTATTAACCTTCCCATTTGCCGGGAGACAGCGAAGATGGGCAGCAGTGGACAAGGCACGGCGCAAGAGCCTTTTGGAGACCCTGTCGGGGGCGTCACGATTTCGCCCGTTTCCACTCAACGCAAAAGAGGGACTATCGGCAGCAAGCCGATAGTCCCTCTTTCGTTATCACATTTCTTACTTGATGCCAGCCCATCAGGGCAGTATCCTTGACTTCTAAAAAAGCAGCCACACTGAAAGTCGTAGAGGGAAAGTAATTTTTTACCCTATTTTCCCACCCCAACCACGCTGAAAATCGCAGAACCGCCGCGAAAACCGTTATTTCAGGCCTACATAGCCCGTCTCCTCCACGAGGAACTGTCCCTGGTCCGAGCAGATCCACTCCAAAAACGCATCCAGGTCCGGGTCCGTCTCCCGGGGGTCCGGCTGTCCGGCGGGGGCGGCGGTGACGGCGTAAAATTCCGAGCTGATGGGATACGTGCCGTCCCGGATGGTCTCCCGGGTGGGGGAGACGCCGTTCAGGGCCAGCAGGCGGATGTCGTCGCTCTCCACCATTTCCGTGGCGTAGAACCGGAAGGTGAAGCCGATGGCGTTTTGGTAGTTGCGGTAGCTGGCCACCGCGTGGATGATGCCGTCCATGGCGGACACCCGGTCCTCCCGCTCCGGCTCCAGCAGGGGCAGGCCGTCCATCAGCCGCTCCAGCGCCGATTGGCTGCCGCTGTTCTCCGCCCGCTGGAAGGGGCGGATGCGCCGGTTGGGCCCGCCCACTTCCTTCCAGTTGGTGATCTCGCCGGTGTAGATGCCCTGCACCTGCTCCACCGTCAGACCCTCCACGGGGTTTTTGCTGTTGACGAAGAACACGAAGGCCTCCTTGCCGACGGGCGTGAAATGATAGGTCACGCCCAGCCGCTCCGCCATGTCCAATTGGTCCTGTGAGGGCGCGGCGGCGAAGATCACGTCCGTTTCGCCCCGGGCCAGGGCCTCATAGGCCTCCACGGTGCCGCTGCACATCACCATGCTGTTGTAGGGGGAGTATTCGGCCCCGCCGTCGGGATAGACCGCCTGGGCGAAGGCGGCGTAGACAGGGTACAGGGCCGTGGCGCCGTCCATGCGCAAACGCGCGCCCTGGGTGAATCGCAGCGTGGACGCCTCGGGAAGCGTTGCCGTCCGGGTGCTATGACCAAAGGGGACATATTCCCACAAGAGCATGCCCCGGTCGTCCAGAGTGGGGATGCTGTCCCGCCAGACGCCGTGGCCGATGTACACCGCCGCCGCCAGCGCCAGACAAAGCAGCCCCCGGCCCACCCAGCGCCCGCCGCCCTGGGGGAGGTATCCGCACCCCAGAAGAAAGACGGCGATGAGCGCCGCCGCGCCCAGGGCCGTGAGCCCATAGGTCACATACAGGGGAAAGGCCCCCAGCATGCCGAAGAGCAGAAAGAAAAACAATCCGCCGCCGCCCAAAACGGCCAGCAGGAGAAACAGACCGACCGCCCGCGCCGGTCTCCGCCAGTCAAACCCTTTCATGTGCGCCTCCATTCCGCCGGATGGGACCGGCTTTCAGCTACCGCCAGTTTACAGGTTTTTTCAGGAGTTGTAAAGAGCCGCCCCGGTCCGGCAGGACCGGGGCGGCTGAGGTTGTCGAAAAAGTGCCTTCGGCACTTTTTCGAGCAGGCTGCAGCCCGTCGCGCGCACGCGCTGTCCGCTTTGGGCGGACAGTTCGCACACTTACGGGCCGAGATGTATGTTCTCCGACGCACATGTCGTCGGAGAACATGGATTTCATTTTCTTCGCGCCTCCGGGCGCGAACTCTGCGAGGCTTTTTCGACAAGCTGAGGGCCGCCCCGGTCCGGCAGGACCGGGGCGGCTCTTTCTCAGCCGGACGGCGCGTTTGGGAAGAAAATCAGCTTCGGCCGCCGGAGTTGGTGGTGTCCTTCAGCAGCACGTCGTGAGCGCCGCCTTCGACGATGGAGACGGAGGAGACCAGGGTCAGCTTGGCCTTTTCCCGCAGCTCGGGGATCGTCAGCGCCCCGCAGTTGCACATGGTGGAGCGGACCTTGCTCAAGGTGGTGGCCATGCCGTCGGTCAGCGCGCCGGCATAGGGGACGTAAGAATCCACGCCCTCCTCGAAGGAGAGCTTCTTGTCGCCGCCCAGGTCGTAGCGCTGCCAGTTCCGGGCCCGGGCGCTGCCCTCGCCCCAGTATTCCTTCATATAGCTGCCGCCGATGAGGACCTTGCTGGTGGGGGACTCGTCGAACCGGGAGAAGTACCGGCCCAGCATGCAGAAGTCCGCGCCCATGGCCAGAGCCAGGGTGATGTGGTAATCCTGCACGATGCCGCCGTCGGCGCAGATGGGGACGTACACGCCGGTCTCCTCAAAATACTGGTCCCGCTCCCTCGCCACGTCGATGACCGCCGTGGCCTGGCCCCGGCCGATGCCCTTGGTCTCCCGGGTGATGCAGATGGAGCCGCCGCCGATGCCGACTTTCACGAAGTCCGCCCCCGCGTCCGCCAGGAAGCGGAAGCCCTCGCCGTCCACCACGTTGCCCGCGCCCACCTTCACGGTGTCGCCGTAGTTGTCCCGGATCCATTTCAGCGTCCGGGCCTGCCACTCGGAGTAACCCTCGGAGGAGTCGATGACCATCACATCCACCCCGGCCTCCACCAGGGCGGGCACCCGCTGGGCGTAGTCCCGGGTGTTGATGCCCGCGCCCACCACATAGCGCTTCTGGCCGTCCAAAAGCTCCAGGGGGTTGCCCTTGTGGGTGTCGTAGTCCTTCCGAAAGACGAAGGAGACCAGCCGCCCGTCGGCGGAGACGATGGGCAGGGCGTTGAGTTTCCGATCCCAGATGATGTTGTTGGCCTCCTTCAAGCTGGTGCCCTCGGGGGCGTAGATCAGCTTGGAGAGGGGGGTCATGAAGGTCTCGACCTTTGTGGACGGGTCCATGCGGCTGACCCGGTAATCCCGGCTGGTGACCAGGCCCAGGAGCCTGCCGCTGCCGGTGCCGTCGTCGGTGACGGCCATGGTGGAGTGGCCGGTGCGCTCCTTCAGCGCCAGCACGTCCGCCAGGGTGTCTGTGGAGCGGAGGTTGGAATCGCTGGAGACGAAGCCCGCCTTGTAGTTTTTGACCTTGCGCACCATCTCCGCCTGGGCCTCGATGGGCTGGGAGACGAAGATGAAGGCGATGCCGCCCTCCTTGGCCAGGCCGATGCCCATGTTTTCACCGGAGACGGACTGCATGACGGCGGACACCATGGGGACGTTCATGGTCAGCGGGCAGGTCTCGCCCCGCCTGTACTTCACCACCGGCGTCTCCAGGGACACGTTCATGGGGATGCACTCGGCGGAGGAGTAGCCGGGTACCAGCAGATACTCGCTGAAGGTGTGGGAGGGTTCCTTGAAAAAATATGCCATGCGGCCACCTCGTTTCACAGAATTTCAATTAGGATACCACAGATTTGTAAAAATGCAATGTCACAGCGCAAAATAATCCTTTGCGGACTCGAACAGGCGCAGGTCGTAGTCGCCGGGGACGTTTTGGTACAGTCCGGGACCCACCCGCTCCGCGTGGCCCATCTTGCCAAACACCCGCCCGTCGGGAGAGGTGACGCCCTCCACGGCCCAGGCGGAGCCGTTGGGATTGAAGCGCACATCCATGGTGGGCGCGCCGTCCAGGTCCACGTACTGGGTGGCGATCTGGCCGTTTTCCGCCAGCTTTGCCAAAAGCTCGGGGCTGCACAGGAAGCGGCCCTCGCCGTGGGACACGGGCACGCTCACCACGTCGCCCACAGAGCGCCCCGCCAGCCACGGGGAGCGGTTGGAGGCGATGCGGGTGCGGACGATCTTGGACTGGTGCCGGCCGATGACGTTATAGCTCAGCGTGGGACAGGCGGCGTCGGTGTCCACGATCTCGCCGAAGGGAACGAGGCCCAGCTTGATGAGGGCCTGGAAGCCGTTGCAGATGCCCAGCATCAAACCGTCCCGGTTTTTCAGCAGGTCCATGGCCGCGTCCGCCACCTCCGGGCTGCGGAAGAAGGCCGTGATGAACTTGCCGGAGCCGTCCGGCTCGTCGCCGCCGGAAAAGCCGCCGGGGAGGAAGATGATCTGGCTCTCCCGGGCCGCCCGGGCAAAGCGGGCGGCGGAGTCGGCCACCCCCTGGGCGGATTGGTTGTTCAGCACCAGGATCTCCGGGTCCAGGCCCGCCCGCTCCACGGCCCGGGCGCTGTCATATTCGCAGTTGGTGCCGGGGAACACGGGGATGAGGACCCTGGGCCGGGCCGCGCCCGCCTTGGGGGCGGCCCGGGAGAAGGCCGGGGCCTCCAGCACGGGGACGGGCTCCGGGTCCGCAGGGACCTCCATGGGGAACACGTCCTCCAGCGCGCCGTCGTAGGGGACGGCCAGTTCCCGCAGGGCCACGGACTGGTCCCGGCAGGTGAGGACGCCGCTCTCGTTCGTCACGCCCAGGCACACGCCCAGCTCCAGCTCCCCCACGGCCTCCAGCAGCAGCGCCGCCGGGCGGCGGGCAAACAGGTCCCGCATCTCCGCCGCGCCGGAGAAGGCGAAGCCCAGGCCGTTTCCGAAGCACGCCTTCATCACGGCGGCGGCCGCGCCGCCCGTCCCCAACACGGACGCGGCGGCGATCTTGCCCTCCGCGATGGCCGCCTCGGCGGCGTCCAGAACGGCGGTGAGGCTCTCGGGCTTCAACCCGCCGTCTCCATCCGTCTCGGGAGCAAGCAGATAGACCTTGTGTCCCGGGGCCTTGAATTCTCCCGAGAGGATGCGGCCCGTCCTGCCCAGGGATACCGCGAAGGATATCAGCGTGGGGGGCACGTCCAGGTCGTTGAAGGAGCCGGACATGGAGTCCTTGCCGCCGATGGCGGCGCACTCCAGGTCGAGCTGGGCGGACAGCGCGCCCAAAAGCGCCGCCACCGGCTTGCCCCAGCGCCTGGGGTCCGTCCCCAGCTTTTCAAAGTACTCCTGGAAGGTCAGCCAGCATTTTTTCCGGCTTCCGCCGGCGGCCACCACCTTGGCAACGGACTCCGCCACCGCCAGATACGCGCCCCGGAAGGGGCTTTCGTCCATGGCCGCGGGACTGCCGCCCCAGGCCATGATGGAGCAGGTGGTGGTCTCATGGCCCAGCACCGGGAGCTTGGCCGCCATGGCCTGGGCCGGGGTCTTTTGGTATTTGCCGCCGAAGGGCATCAGTACGGAAGCGGCGCCGATGGTGGCGTCAAACCGCTCCGCCAGGCCCTGCTTGGAGCACACGTTCAGATCCCCCGCGATCTCCAGCAGGCCGTCCCGGAAGCCGGGGACGGCGGCGGGGGCGGGGGCCTTGGGGGCCTCCACCACGGCGGCGGCCACCTTGGGCGCGCCGTTGGTGTTCAAAAAGGCCCGGGAGAGGTCCGCCACGGTGCGGCCGTTCCAGCGCATGACCATGCGCCCGGTGTCGGTGACGGAGGCCACCACGGCGGCCTCCAGATTCTCGCTGTTTGCGATGGCGATGAAGCGCTCCGCGTCCTTGGCCTCCACCACCACCGCCATCCGCTCCTGGGATTCGGAGATGGCCAGCTCCGTGGCGTCCAGGCCCTCGTACTTCTTGGAGACACGGTTAAGATCGATGTCCAGGGAGTCCGCCAGCTCGCCCACGGCCACGGACACGCCGCCCGCGCCGAAGTCGTTGCACCGCTTGATGAGGCGCACGGCCTCGCCGTGGCGGAACAGCCGCTGGAGCTTGCGCTCCTCCGGGGCGTTGCCTTTTTGGACCTCGGCGGAGCAGGTGGAGACGGACTTGGTGTCATGGCTCTTGGAAGAGCCGGTGGCCCCGCCGCAGCCGTCCCGGCCCGTGCGGCCGCCCACCAGGATCACCACGTCGCCGGGCTTAGGGACCTCCCGCCGGACGTTGGGCGCGGGCGCCGCGCCCACCACCGCGCCGATCTCCATGCGCTTGGCGGCGTATCCGGGGTGATAGAGCTCGTCCACCAGCCCCGTGGCCAGGCCGATCTGATTGCCGTAGGAGCTGTAGCCCTGGGCGGCCGCCTGAACGATCTTCCGCTGGGGCAGCTTGCCGGGCAGGGTCTTTGCGATGGGGGTCCTGGGGTCCGCCGCGCCGGTGACGCGCATGGCCTGGTAGACATAACCCCGGCCCGCCAGGGGGTCCCGGATGGCGCCGCCGATGCAGGTGGCCGCGCCGCCGAAGGGCTCGATCTCGGTGGGGTGGTTGTGAGTCTCGTTTTTGAACAGGAGCAGCCAGGGCTTCTCCTCGCCGTCCTCATCCACGCCGATCTTCACCGTGCAGGCGTTGATCTCCTCGGATTCGTCCAGATCCACCAGCTTTCCGGCTTTTTTCAGGTACTTGGCGCCCCGGGTGCCCATGTCCATGAGGGTAATGGGCCGGTCTCCGGCGCCGGTGGCCTCCCGGACGGCCAGATACCGCTGGTAGGCGGCCTGGGCGGCGGGGTCTTCAAAGGCGATGTCCGTCAGCGCCGTCGAGAAGGTGGTGTGGCGGCAGTGGTCGGACCAGTAGGTGTCCAGGATGCGCAGCTCGGTCAGGGTGGGGTCCCGGCCCTCCCGGGCGAAATAGGACCGGCAGCACTTCAGATCGCCCAGGTCCATGGCGAGGCCCAGAGAGGCGATCAGACCCTCCAGGGCGCCGTCGTCCATGGCGGCGAAGCCGGTGAGAACGGCGGGGGGAGCGGGCTGCTCCACCTCCATGGCCAGGGAGTCCACCGTTTCCAGTCCGGCCTCCCGGGCCTCCACGGGGTTGATGACATAGCGTTTGACCGCGTCCACGTCCCCGGGGGTCAGGTCGCCGGAGAGGAGATAGACCCTGGCGGTGCGGACCGCGGGCCGGTCGCCCTGGGTCAAAAGCTGGATGCACTGGGCGGCGGAGTCCGCCCGCTGGTCGAACTGGCCGGGGAGGTATTCCACGGCGAAGGCGGAAAAGTCCCCGGCGGGCAGGGCGGCGGTGGCGTCGTCCACCTGGGGCTCGGAAAACACCAGATGGACCGCCCGGCGGAAGCTCTCTTCGTCCAAACCCTCCACGTCGTAGCGGTTGATGAGCCGCAGCCCCGTCAGGGCGGTGACGCCCAGCAGGGTCCGAAGCTCGTTCAAAAGCCCCGCCGCCTCCTGGCGCAGAGCGGGCTTTTTCTCCACATAAATGCGTTGTACCATTTACGTCTCCTCCATGGCGGCCAGCGCCCGCCGGCCGATGTCCCGGCGCATGTAGGCGCCGTCAAAGTGGATGGTGTCCGCCGCCGCGTAGGCGTCGCGCAGAGCGGCCTTCAAGTCCGCCGCCGCGGCAGTGACGCCCAGCACCCGGCCCCCGCTGGTGACCAGCGCGCCGTCTTCGGCCAGCTTGTCCCCGGCGTGGTAAACGGTGACGTTCTTTGGCAGGGCGGCGGGAAAGGAGAGGACCTTTCCCTTCTCATAATGCTCCGGATAGCCGCCGGAGGCCAGGATGACGCAGGCGGCGGCCCCGTCGGACCACTCCAGGGTCAGCTCCGCCAGCGTTTCGTTCTCCACGGCCTGCATCACGGTCAAAAGGTCCGTTTTCAGCAGGGGCAGGACCACCTGGGTCTCCGGGTCGCCGAAGCGGCAGTTGTACTCGATGACCTTGGGGCCGCCGGGGGTGAGCATGAGGCCGAAGTAGAGGCAGCCCTTGAAGGGGCAGCCCTCCGCCCGCATGGCGGCCAGGGTGGGCAGGAAGATGGTCTCCATGCAAAGCCGGGCCGTCTCCTCCGTATAGTAGGGGTTGGGGGCCACGGTGCCCATGCCGCCAGTGTTCAGTCCCGTGTCGCCGTCCCCGGCCCGCTTGTGGTCCATGGAGGACACCATGGGCGCGATGGCGGTCCCGTCCGTAAAGGCCAGGACGCTGACCTCCGGGCCCGTCAAAAACTCCTCGATGACGATCTCGTTGCCGGAGGCGCCGAACACCTTGTCCTCCATGATGGACCGCACCGCCGCCTCCGCCTCCTGAAGGTCCCGGGGGATGAGCACGCCCTTGCCCAGAGCCAGGCCGTCGGCCTTCACCACGATGGGGAAGGAGGCGGCGCGGAGATAGTCCAGCGCGGCCCCGGGGTCGTCGAACACCGCGTAGGACGCGGTGGGGATGCCGTACTTTTTCATGAGGTTTTTGGAAAAGACCTTGCTGCTCTCGATGCGGGCGGCCTTGGCGTCGGGGCCGAAGCAGGGGATGCCGGCCTCGTGGAGCCGGTCCACACACCCAAGGGCCAGAGGGTCGTCCGGAGCCACCACGGCGAAGCCGACGGCGTGGCTTTTGGCGAAGTCCACGATGGCGGAGATGTCCTTGGCCCCGATCTGAGGGACGCACACTGCGTCCGCGGCGATGCCGCCGTTGCCGGGCAGGGCGTAGATCGTTTCAACAGAGGGGTTTTCCCTGAGTTTTTTGATAATGGCGTGCTCGCGGCCACCGCCGCCGACGACCAGGATGTTCATAGAGAGAGCCTCCTTGATTTCTGTCCCCGGTTTGGGGCGCGGGAAACGCCCCCGCCGCGGGGGCGTTTCCCGCGCGGGGGCCCTTCTTTTTCTGGCGCGGAAAAAGAAGGACGAAGAAAAAGACCTGCCCCGGGCCGAAAAAGACCGCGGGACTTTTTCGGGCTTTCCGGGGGCGGAGGGCTTTGGCCCGTGCCTGCCGACTGTTTTGTGAGGATTCCAAGAGCCGTTTTGCCATGGAACCACAGGAACGGGGCGCGCCCGGACACACCCTGCTTCTCTTTTCACTGCCGCACCGCTCTCTTTCGGAAGCGCCAGGCGGCGGCAGCAAAAGAGGAGGGCCAGGTGTCCGGAACCACCTCCCGACAAAAAGGCCCCCAAACGCGGCGGAAAGCCGAAACATTCACCGCGCCCCGGCGCGAGCCGGATGAAAGCCGCAGGGTCACCGCCCAAAGTCTCTCAGCGGGCCCGTGACCCCCAAAATGACCCGGAGGGGTCATTTTGGGACCGCCCTTCAGCGGTTTCTTTTGGACCGTGCACGGCCCGTTTTCTTTGTCAAGACAAAGAAAATGGGGGGTGCAGATCAATGATGGAACAGCCGCATTCCGGTGAACGCCATCACCATACCGTACTTGTCCGCCGTGGCGATCACATGGTCGTCCCGGATGGAGCCGCCGGGCTCCGCGATGTACGCCGCGCCGGACTTGCGCGCCCGCTCCACGTTGTCCCCGAAGGGGAAGAAGGCGTCGCTGCCCACGGTCACGCCGGACTGGGCGGCGATCCACGCCTTTTTTTCTTCCGCCGTCAACGCCTCCGGCTTTTTGGTGAAGGTCTGCTGCCACACGCCGTCGGCCAGAATGTCCTCGTACTCGTCGGAGGTGTAGATATCGATGGCGTTGTCCCGGTCCGGGCGGCGGATGCCGTCCACAAAGGGCAGGGCCAGGACCTTCGGGTGCTGGCGGAGATACCAGCCGTCCGCCTTCTGCCCCGCCAGACGCGTGCAGTGGATGCGGCTCTGCTGGCCCGCGCCCACGCCGATGGCCTGCCCGTCCTTCACGTAGCACACGGAGTTGGACTGGGTGTATTTCAGCGTGATCAGCGCTACGATCATGTCGATCTTGGCGGACGCGGGCAGGTCCTTGTTCTTTGTCACGATGTTTTCCAGCAGGGAGCCGTCGATCTTGAACTCGTTCCGGCCCTGCTGGAAGGTGACGCCGAACACGTCCTTGTACTCCTGGGGCGCGGGGACGTAGTCCGGGTCGATCCGGACCACGTTGTAGCCGCCCTTTTTCTTCGTTTTCAAGATCTCCAGCGCCTCGTCGGTATAGCCGGGGGCGATGACCCCGTCGGACACCTCGTATTTGAGGTAGGCGGCGGTGGCGGCGTCGCACACGTCGGAGAGGGCCGCCCAGTCGCCGTAGGAGCACAGCCGGTCCGCGCCCCGGGCCCGGATGTAGGCGCAGGCGATGGGAGAGAGCTCCGCGCCCTCGTCCACGAAGTAGATGCGCCGGTCCACGTCGCTCAGGGGCAGGCCCACGGCGGCCCCGGCGGGGGAGACGTGCTTGAAGGACGCGGCGGCGGGCAGGCCGGTGGCGGCCTTCAGCTCCCGCACCAGCTGCCAGGAGTTCAGCGCGTCCAGGAAGTTGATGTAGCCGGGCTTGCCGTTCAGCACGGTGATGGGCAGATCGCTCCCATCCTTCATGTAGATGCGGGAGGGCTTCTGGTTGGGGTTGCAGCCGTATTTCAGTTCCAGTTCGTTCATGGAGGACACTCCTTTTTACTGGTGTTTGTTCACGATGCGCTGGCGGAAGGTCCGGGTCTCCAGGTCTGTGTACCGCACGAACAGGGAGACCTTGTTCTCGGCGTTCAGATTCTCCCACAGCAGCGCGGTGAAGGCGTCCAGATCGCCGTCCACGGCCACCCGCTCCGGCTCCCCCTGGAAGGTGGGGATGGGGTCCCCGTCGGTGACGTAGGTGTGGAGAAAATGCCCCAGGCCCGGCAGGGCGGGGTACTCGAAGGTCTGGCGGACGCAGGCGGAGCCGTCCGCGTCGGCGGACTTTAAAATAGAGAGCTTATAGTCCCCGCTCTCGGAGAGAAGACCGGAGATGCGGGGAGTCCAGTTGGGGCCGTCCGGCTCAAATTCCCGGGTCCGCAGGGCCTGGGCGAAGGGCCTGCCCTCCGTGATAAAGTCCCGCACCGTGTCCGTCTGGTCGCCGTTTGTGACGATGAGGCTGCCGCCGGCCTGGCGGACCGGATGGTAGATGATAAGGCTGGGGTCGGACAGCTTGGAGGGGTCGAAGGCCTCTGTGCGGATGCCGTCTGGCTCCTCAACAAAGATGCGGTTGCGGCTGTTGACGCTGCGGCCCATGATGAAATAGGCGGCCACGGACTGTTTTCCGTCCGGGGTCAGGCCCAGCACGATGCCCCGCCCGGGGTAGGGGTTGGAGCGGAGTTTTTCCGCGAGGGAGCCGATCTCATAGACGTTCATCACGCATTCTCCTTTTCCTTCACGATCATAGCGGAGAGAAGCTCCGCCGCCTGGGGGAGCAGCACCCATTCCGCCTGCTCCATCACCCGCTTTTGCAGGGTCTGCGCCGTGTCGCCCGGCAGGACGTCCACGGCCTTTTGCAGCAGGATGCGCCCGCCGTCGGGGATCTCGTTCACCAGATGGACCGTGGCCCCGGTGACCCTGACCCCCCGGGCGAGGGCGGCCTCGTGGACCTTCAGCCCGTAATAGCCCCGGCCGCAGAAGGAGGGGATGAGGGAGGGATGGACGTTCACGATGCGCTCCGGCCACCGCCTCACAAATTCCTCCGACAAAATGGAGAGGAAGCCCGCCAGCACGATCAGGTCCACCCGGGCCTCCGCGAGCTTTTCCGTGAGGGCGGCCTCAAATTCCGCCTGCCCCATCCGCTTCCGGGGCACGGCGAAGCCGGGCACGCCGTGGTTTTTCGCCCGCTCCAGGGCGTAGGCCCCCTCGCTGCTGGAGAGGACCAGAACGATCTCGCCGTGGGGGACGTCCCCCCGCTCCTGGGCCAGCAGCAGATGCTCCAGATTGGTCCCGCCGCCGGAGACGAACACGGCGATGCGGGCTTTCAGCATAGGACCACCCGCTCCCCGCCGGAGACGATCTCACCGATGGGATAGGCGTCGCCCAGGGCGGAAACGGCCTTGTCCACGTCCTCCCCGGCGACGATCACGGTCATGCCCGCGCCCATGTTGTAGGTGTTGAACATATCCCGCTCCGGGATGTTCCCCAGGGACTGGAGCATCCGGAAGATGGGGGGGACCCGGAGGGCGGAAACGTCGATCTTGGCGGTGAGGCCCTCCGGCAGGCAGCGGGGGATGTTCTCATAGAAGCCGCCGCCGGTGATGTGGCTGACGCCGCGGACGGCGGCGGCCTCCAAACAGCGGAGGACCGGCTTCACGTAGATGCGGGTGGGGGTGAGCAGGGCCTCGCCGATGGTGGTCCCAAGCTCCGCGGAGTACGCGCCCAGGTCTGCGTGCTCCACGTCAAAGACCTTGCGCACCAGGGAGTAGCCGTTGGAGTGGACGCCGGAGGAGGGCAGGGCCAGGATCACGTCCCCGGGGCGCATGGCGCTGTGGTCGATGATCTTGGCCTTGTCCACGATCCCCACGGAAAAGCCCGCCAGGTCGTAATCCCCGGGGGACATGGTGCCGGGATGCTCGGCGGTCTCGCCGCCGATGAGGGCGCAGCCGGCCTGGACGCAGCCCTCCGCCACGCCGGAGACCAAGGTGGCCACCTTCTCGGGCAGGTTCTTGCCGATGGCGATGTAATCCAGGAAGAACAGGGGCTTGGCTCCGCAGCAGACGATGTCGTTCACGCACATCGCCACGCAGTCGATGCCCACGGTGTCGTGCTTGTCCAGAAGCTGGGCGATGCGCTGCTTGGTGCCCACGCCGTCGGTGCCGGAGACCAGCACCGGCTCCGCCATGCCCGCAAGGTCCGGGGCGAACAGGCCGCCGAAGCCGCCGATATCGGAGATCACGCCGGGGATCATGGTGCGCTTGACATGCCGCCCCATGAGCTTCACGCCCTCATAACCGGCGGTGATGTCCACCCCGGCCTCCCGGTAGCTTTCCGAAAAACTACGCATGTTGTTTCTCCTTTTCACTGATCTTGCACGCGGAGCGGTCC
>JAEXWS010000178.1 GCA_023406225.1 Bacillota bacterium
TCCGCCGTGCCGTCGGATACCCGCACAAAGGCCACGTCCGCCTGACAGCCGCTTTGGCGGATCATGTCCAAAAATTCCACCTCGATGTCCATGCGGGTCTCCACGTTCAGCACGTGGCGGTTGATGATGGTGCCCACGCCGTGGCGGCGGGTGATGAAGCCCTCCCGTTCCAGGGAGGCCAAAATGTCCCGGAGCTGGGTGCGGCTGATCCCCATTTTCTCCGCCAGGACGCTCTCCCGGGGCAGGCGCTCGCAGGCCGCATATTCCCCGCTCTTCATGTCGGCCAAAAGCTGGGCGCGGATGGTCTTGGACTGGGTCGGCTGCGTGCTCATACTTGTCACCTCATATCTTCATAGGTAGTACCATGTGAAAGGTCGTACCTATTGTACCGAATTTGAGCGCCGCCCGCAATTGACAAATTCCACAGTTCCGATTCCTCTTTTTCGACGGGGATTGTAGAGGCTGTCTTTTGCCGCCGGACCCGACGGAGGAGGAGCGGAAGCGGCGGCGTTTTTCATGGGATTTGCCCGTGGACGGTTGTCCGTCCGGCGCTGTATAATGGGGAAAACCGGCCCGGCGGGCCGGCGACGGCAAGGATGGAGCGGATGGCTGCATGAAGAATATCATATTGATCGGAATGCCCGGCACGGGCAAGAGCGTGGTGGGCCGCGCCCTGGCGGAACGCCTGGGATACGGCTTTTTGGACGCGGACGAGTTGATCGTTCAGGCCGCCGGCAAGACCCTGCCGGAGATTTTGCGGACGGAGGGCCTGGACGCCCTTCTGGCGGCGGAGGGCCGGGTGGGGGAGACGCTGGACCGGGAGCGCACCGTGGTAGCCACCGGCGGCAGCATGGTCCTCTCGGCGGGAGCCATGGAGCATTTGAAGGAAAACGGCGTGGTCGTCTGGCTGGAGACGCCCCTCGCCCAAATTGCGGACCGGATGCCCGAGGACCTGGCGGACCGGGGCGTTGCCGCCCCGGCGGGAACGACCGTTCGGGAGCTATACGCCCAGCGAAAGCCCCTCTATGCCCATTACGCGGATCTGATCGTGGCCAGCCGGGAGGGAGAGGACGACACCGCCCGCCAGGTGGAGCAGGTCCTGCACGCCGTCGGATCGGACCTGTAAAAAAATTTTGAGGACCCTCTTGACTCTGACGCTGCGTCATAGGGTATGCTTCCAGGTGAGGTGAGGCGCATGATGAGACTCTCCGTCGGTGAAATGGCGGATCTGTGCGGGGTGAGCGTACGCACCCTGCACTACTACGGCCAGATCGGCCTGCTTTTCCCAGCCGTCGGGGATGCCGGCTACCGCTGGTATGGGGAGGCGGACGTGGAGCGGATGCAGCAGATCTTATTCTACCGGGAGCTGGATTTTCCCCTGAAGGACATCCGGGAGATCCTGGCCGATCCTCAATACGACAAACAGGAGGCCCTCCGGCGGCAGCGGCGGCTGCTGACGCTGAAACGGGACCGGCTGGACCGGCTCCTGGAGCTGCTGGAGGCGGGATTGGAAGGAGACGAGACGATGGAAAAGACCACGGATTACGAGACTGTCCGGCGGCAGTACGCCGACGAGGCGAAGCGGCGCTGGGGGGATACCGCCGCCTGGCGGGAGAGCCGGACCAGGGAGAAGACCAGGAGCGCCGCGGACCAGGAGGCGCTGAGCGGGGAGATGGACGGCATGCTCCGTCGGTTCGCGGCGCTGCGGCGAAGCGACCCCGCCGGGGCGGAGGCCCGGGCGGCGGTGGCGGACTGGCAGGCGTTCCTGACCGCCAACTACTATGCCTGCTCCCGGGAGATGCTGGCGGAGCTGGGCGCGATGTACGCCGAAGACCCGCGGTTCCGGAAGAATCTGGACCGGTTCGGAGCGGGGACGGCGGCGTTTATGTCGGCGGCCGTCGCGGCGTACTGCGCGTCCTGAAAAACATGGCCGCCGGAATTTTCCGGCGGCCATGTTTTGTGGATATTATGGAATAGGCTGCTCACCGGAGGTCTTCCGGCGTTTTGGAAGGCGGCGGCAGATCAGCTCCGCGGAGAGGTTTCCGATGAGGACGGGGGCCAGCCCGTAAAGGCAGACCACCTCCAGCATCATGCTTCGGTCCTCCTCGGCCATGGAAAGCCACACTGCGGCGATGCAGATCAAAAAGTAGAGGGCCAAATAGCGGTATGCGGCCTTTCCCGCCCCGGTGGAGGGCAGAAGAAAGGAAAGACTGCAGATGGCGGTGCCCGCCACGGCGACCAGCACCGTGCACAGGATGTTCGAGGCCAAAATGTGCCCCGGGATCGCCAAGTGGTCAAAAAACCACTCCGTCAGAAGGACATAGCAGCCAAAGTAGACCGCCAGGAATATCAGGCTCAGGAAAAAGCCGCTCATGAACTCCGTGCTTTTCCGGGAGCCGTCTTTGTTGTGATAAAGGTCCACGGGGCCGCCTCCTCTCAGAAACTTATTTCTGGGTCAGGATCGTCAGGAAGTCCGTCACGTCCAGGATGTTGTCGTAAACGGCCAGAGGATCACCCGGAATGATCCCGCATTCGTCCAGGGTGCGGGTTTCCTTGGCGTCGATATCGTCCCGCACGGGCCAGCCGCCGGCGCTGTTCCAGGCGTCATAGCCTGCGGACTTGCCGTCCTCCCCGCCCATCAGGAAGCGGATCAGCAGCTTGGCGGCGGAGGGGTGTTCGCAGCCCTCGGTGACATACAGGGTGTTCACGCCGGCGGAGCAGGAGAAGGGAGCCAGATTGGCCACTTCCATGGCCCAATCGTTGTCGGCGATCTTACGCATCTTGGAGGAGGCGCACCAGCCGAAGGGAGCGGTGCCCTGGCCGCGGGTGCCCACAGCCTCTGCCACCTCGTCGTTGGAGCTCAGCAAAACGGGGTCGTTGGCAAACAGGTCCTTGATGAGCTGATAGCCGGCATTGGGGCAGTCGGCATCCAGCTTCAGCTCGGCGCCGAACTCGGATTTGTAAAGGCTCGTAAGATCGTCCTGGTACGCGTCCAAGGTCAGCGTGGTCAGGATCGCCAGGAAGTCGCTGGACTCCAGGGGGCTCAGCATGGCCACCAGGCCGCTGTACTCCGGACGGGTCAGATCCCACCAGGAGTCGATGGGGCAGCCGTCGGGATAGGTCTCCGTGTTGTAGAACCACAAGGAAGCTTCCACATACAAGGGCGTGTAGTACTCCTGGTAGGACGCGGGAATGTGGGACATGATGTTGGTGGGCTTGTAGTTGTACAGGATGTTGTCGGAGACGTATTCCATGTAATAGGTGCCGGTCATGTCCTTCATGTGCAGCACGTCCACATTGTGGATGCCTGCATCATACTCGCGGCTGAATTTCTCGATCAGTTCGTTGGTGTGCAGGTCATAGGCCTCCACCTTAAGGCCGGGATAAGCTTCCGCAAAGGCGTCCGCCATGCCCTGAATGCGGCTGGAGATGGAGTAAATGGTCACGGTGCCGCCCTCGTCCAGGGCTTTTTGATACAGTTCATCCTCGGTTTCGTCGCCGTTGAAAATGCCGGAGGATTCCTCCCAGGCGGTGAGACTGCCATCGGCACCGTCCGGCTTGGCGGCGTTTTCATCCGGCTTGGCGCTTTCGGGACTGCCGCCGCAGGCGGCCAGGGAGAGCGCCAGGAGCAGTGCAAGAACTAAAGCGGTCATTCTTTTGATCATCGGTTCTTCCTCCTTAATATTTTGAAAGCACACAGCTCTGCCCAGGGCGGGCC
>JAEXWS010000181.1 GCA_023406225.1 Bacillota bacterium
CCTCGGGCGCATCGATGTCGGTATCCACGGCCACGATGGGCTTGGACTGGCCGGAGATCATGTTGGCGACCATGTCCGCCTGGAGGGGAGCGATCACATAACCGTCGATATCGGCGTTGTTCATATCGGTTTCGATCATGTTCTGCTGCTCGTCGTAGGCGGTCTCGGAGGTGGCGCCCTTCACGGTGACATGTACGTTGGGGTGATCCTTGCCGTACGCCTCGGCGCCGGCCACCACATAGCCCCAGTATTCGGAGGCGGTGGTCTTCAGGATCACGGAGATGTTATACTCCTCGCCGCCGGAGGGGGTCTCGGCGGTGTCGCCGGTGGAGGGAGCGTCCGCGGGAGGGGTGGTCTCCTGGGGCTTGTCGCCGCAGGCGGCCAGAGACAGGGCCATTAGCAGAGCCAGTGTCAGCGCAAGAAACTTTTTCATGATGCTTCTTTTCTCCTTTTTGAACAAAATTCCGGGGCCTGCCGCTTAGGAAAACGATTAGCATGCCCCGGTGAATACAGGTACATTTTAGCATGATGGGCTGGCAAGCGTCAATAGAATGCACAATTTCTGTGTGTTTTCCAAGAAAAATGTGACGGTTTTTTAGCGTTTTCACAATAGAAACATTTTTGTGCTGACAGAATCAACAAAAAATTATATGTGTTTTGTATAAATACAACATCGCCGCGCCGCGAAATACCGCGCAGGCTGTTTGGCCCCATGGAAAAGAACAGAAAATCTGTGATTGTCAGTTTTATAAAAATTTTGAACAGTCCTTTGGCTAAATCGGATAAAATCCACGGGGTTTTTGAAAAGAAGTTGATTTTTGGTCAAAACGATGATACGTTCTTTTTAGAAAAAACGATTACGTTCCAAGTTGTTTGACGCAGATTTCTGTGAACGGACACAGAACAGATGTGACGCGCCTTTCCGGGCGCGTCCGCGCGCATTTTTCGGAGACTGCCTGAGAGAGATCATCCATTATTAATAAGGAGGACGTTCCTATGTTCGACCAGAAACACGTATTCCTGGGGATCGCACCCATCGGCTGGTGCAACGACGACATGCCGGAGCTGGGCGGCGAAAACACCTTCCAGCAGACGGTCAGCGAGATGGCCCTGGCGGGCTTCACCGGCTGCGAGATCGGCAACAAGTATCCCAGCGATCCCGCCGAGCTGAAGAGGGCGCTGGACCTGCGGGGCATGCGCATCGCCAGCCGCTGGTACTCTTCCTTTATCCTGACCCGTCCCTACGAGGAGGAGGAGAAGGACTTCATCGCAAATCTGGACTTCCTGGCCGCCGTGGGCGCCAACCGCATCAACGTCAGCGAGCAGAGCTGGTCCATCCAGGGCAAGATGGACGTTCCCGTCCTCACCGGCGGGCACAAGCACGTGATGGACGACGCGGAGTGGGACCGCTTCTGCGACGGGCTGAACCGCCTGGGCAAGGTGGCGGCGGACCGGGGCTTTAAGCTCTGCTTCCACCATCACATGGGCACCGTGGTCCAGACCAGCGAGGAGACGGACCGCATGATGAGCCATACCGACCCCCGGTACGTCTTTTTGTGCTATGACACGGGCCACTTCACCTTCGCGGGCGAGGACCCCCTGGCCATGCTGAAGAAGTATGTGGACCGGGTGGGCCATGTGCATTTGAAGGACATGCGGCTGCCGGTGGTGGCGGAGGCCCGGGCCAACGACTGGAGCTTCCTCCAGGCGGTCCGCAGCGGCGCGTTCACGGTCCCCGGCGACGGCGACGTGGACTTCGACCCCGTGTTTAAGGTCCTGGCGGACGCCGGGTACCAGGGCTGGCTGCTGGTGGAGGCCGAGCAGGACCCCGCCAAGGCCAACCCCCTGGAGTACGCCATCAAGGCGCGGAAATACATCAGGGAGCACACGGGCCTGTAAAACCGCCGGGGGAGCAGGCTCCCCACAGGACGCTCCGGCGGACTGCGCCCGTCCGCGCTGTCTTTCGCCCCCTGGTCGGAAGAAACTGCGCTCCACCCGCCCCCGCCCTGGCGGGCAGGGCTCGCGCCGCTCCGTTTCTTCCTCCTCTCCCCACGCGGCGGGGCCGCGCGGGGGCCCCGGGTCACTGGTGAACGCCGCGGCGTCGGCGGCTGGGCCGGGGAATTTTCGCCGCATGCACGCCGCGGCGGAAACGATTTCAATGGCTTCTTTTGCCGGCCGCAAAAGGACCGGGGGAACCGAAGGCTCCCCCCCAGACCCCCTTCCTCTGCGCCGGAGGGCGCCGGGGCGCGGGGCGCGCGCTTATTTTGAATAGGAGATGAAGTCCGATGACTTATTTCAACAAGAACGATGAACTGAAAAACGGCTATAACGTCTATATCGACGCCGATCAGGACGATATGGGGACCCAGATGGACGTGGGCCTCCTGCTGCTGGAGGACGGGCAGTCCTTCACCTTCGACGAGGCGGAGAAGGAGACCGCCGTGCTGCTGTTCTCCGGCAAGGTGACCTATGCGTGGTCCGGCAGGACCTGCGAGGCCGACCGGCCCGACTGCTTCCACCACGAGGCCTACTGCCTGCTGGCGGGCTGCGGCACCAAGATCACCGTCACCGCCCACGCCCACAGCGAGCTGTATATCCAGAAAACGGTCAACAAGACCCCCTATGAGGCGGTCATGTACACGCCCGACACCGTCCAGACCCAGTACGCCGGCAGCAACGGCGAGCTGCTGGGCTGCATGGAGCGGGAGATCAAGACCTTCTTCGATTTCGAAAACGCCCCCTTCTCCAACATGGTCCTGGGCGAGATATTGAACCACCCTGGCAAGTGGTCCAGCTATCCCCCCCACCACCATCCCCAGCCGGAGGTCTATTTCTACCGCTTCGACTATCCCCACGGCTTCGGCGCGGGCTTTGGCAACGGCGAGATCTATCAAACCGGCCACAACGGCCTCTCCGTCATCAACCACGGCTTCCACTCCCAGGTCGCCGCGCCGGGCTACGCCATGTGCTACGCCTGGGGCATCCGGCATCTGGAAGGGGACCCCTGGAAAAAGACCCGCATCGACGATCCCGAGCACGCGTGGCTGTGGAAGAGCGACGCCAACGACCACATCTATCAGGGCTGAACCCATCTTGAACAGGAGGTAGCAAGGAATATGAAAACCGTTCGTCTGACCATGGCCCAGGCCCTGGTCCGGTTCCTGGAGAACCAGTATCTCGAGGTGGACGGCCATGAGAGCCGCTTCGTCCGGGGCGTGTTCATGATCCCCGGCCACGGCAACGTGGTGGGCTTCGGCCAGGCCCTGACCCAGGAGGCCAGGCACCTGGAGGTCTATCAGGGCAAGAACGAGCAGGGCATGGCCCAGGCCGCCGTGGCCTTCGCCAAGCAGATGAAGCGCAAGCAGATCTTCGCCGTCACGTCCTCCGTGGGTCCCGGCGCGGCCAATATGGTCACCGCCTGCGGCACCGCCACCGCCAACAACATCCCCGTGCTGGTTCTGCCCGGCGACGTGTACGCCTGCCGCCAGCCGGACCCCGTGCTCCAGCAGGTGGAGCAGACCCACAACCTCTCCATCTCCACCAACGACGCCTTCAAGGCCGTCTGCCGCTACTGGGACCGGGTGGTCCGGCCCGAGCAGCTCATGAGCGCCATGCTCTCCGCCTTCCGGGTCCTGACGGACCCCGCCAACACCGGCGCGGTGTGCGTCGCCATGCCCCAGGACGTGGAGGGCGAGGCCTATGACTATCCCGTGAGCTTTTTCGCCAAGCGCGTGTGGCGCCTGGAGCGCCGGCCCGCCACCGAGGCGGCCCTCGCCGACGCGGCGGCGGCCATCCGCGCCGCCAAGCGGCCGCTGCTGGTCTGCGGCGGCGGCGTGCGCTACTCCGAGGCCCATGGGGAGTTTTTGCACTTTGCCGAGACGCTGAACATCCCCTTCGGGGAGACCCAGGCGGGCAAGAGCGCCGTGGTGTGGGACCATCCCCTGAACCTGGGGGGCCTGGGCGTCACCGGCTGCTCCGCCGCCAACGACATCGCAAGGAAGGCGGACCTGGTCATCGGCGTGGGCACCCGCTACACCGACTTCACCACCGCCTCCAAGTGGCTCTTTAAGGACACCTGCAAATTCGTGAACGTCAACGTCTCCGAGTTCCAGGCCCTGAAGCTGGACGCCGTGCCCGTGGTGGCCGACGCCAAGGACGCCCTGCCCCGGCTGGAAAAGCTGCTGGCGGGCTACAAGAGCGGCTATACCACGGAGATCGCCGCCGCCAAGGAGAAGTGGGTGAAGGAGCTGGCCCGTCTGGACGGGTTCAAGTTCGAGGACAAAAAGGGCTGGAAGCCCATCATCAACGACGCCAACGCCGACTCCGCCAGGCGCTTCGCCCACGACGTGAAGGCGGAGCTGGCCCAGACGGCGGCCCTGGGCGCCATCAATGCCATGATGGACCCCGAGGACGTGGCCATCGGCGCCGCCGGGTCCCTTCCCGGCGACATGCAGCGCATGTGGCGGCCCCGGGCGGTGGATACCTACAACATGGAGTACGGCTATTCCACCATGGGCTATGAGGTGGCCGGGGCCCTGGGCGTGAAGCTGGCCATCGGCGACAAGCGGGAGGTCTACGCTTTCTGCGGCGACGGCAGCTTTAACATGCTCCACGGCGAGCTGGTGACGGCTCTCCAGGAGCACAAGAAGATCAACATCTGCCTGTTCGACAACGCAAGCTTTGGCTGCATCAACAACCTCCAGGTGGGCCACGGCAACAAGACGCTGTGCACGGAGCTGCGCTACCGCAGCAAGGAGGGCCTCTTCGGGGACTTTATGGACATCGACTACGCCAAGGTGGCGGAGGGCTACGGCTGCAAGAGCTATACCGTCCGCACCATGGAGGAGCTGACGGCGGCCTTTGCGGATGCGAAAAAGGTGAAAAACCGCCCGGTGCTGTTCGACATCAAGGTGCTTCCCAAGACTATGACCGACGGCTACGGCTCCTGGTGGCGCGTGGGCGACACGGAGGTATCCGAGCGGGCCGAGAACCTGGAGGCCTACAAGGACCATCTGGCCCATGTGAAGGACGCGCGGAAATATTAAAGAGGGGACTTCGTCCCCCCTTTAGATCCCCCCTCGCCAATCTGCGGACTGGTGAACGCCGCCCAGGGCGGCTGGGTCGGAGAATTTTCGCCGCGTACACGCCGCGGCGAAAATGATTGGAATTGCTTCTTCCGCCGGAGGCGGAAGAACTGGAAAACCCCGGAGGGGTTTTCCCAGCCCTTTCCTCTTTGCGCCGGAGGGCGCGGGAGGGGGGAGTTTGGGGAGGCGCGGATGAAGCGTCCTTACTGTAACAGATTCCATATGGAGACGCTGGGCGTCGAAACCTGGAAATACGCCTGCTTTCCCGCCGCCCGCTGCGCAATATGCAGAAAGACCGTTGTGTCCTATTAAACATAAAGGAAGGTATTTATTATGGATAAGATCCTGAAAGTTGGCATCATCGGCTGCGGCGCCATCGGCCGCGACCACTGCCGCCGCATCATCGAGAGCGTCCCCGGCGCCACCGTGGTCGCCGTCTCCGACTACGTGGCCGCCGCCGCCGACGACACCGCCGCCAAGTACGGCATCAAGTCCTACGGCAGCGACTGCGACGGCATGATTAAGGACCCCGATGTGGAGGCCGTGGTCATCACCTCCATCGACCCCACCCACCACGACTACGTGATGAAGACCCTGGCGGAGGAGAAGTGGTGCTTCTGCGAGAAGCCCCTCTCTCAGAACGCCAAGGACTGCGAGGAGATCATCAACCGCGAGCAGGAGATCGGCAAGCGCCTGGTGCAGGTGGGCTTCATGCGCCACTATGACCGGGGCTACGCGGAGATGAAGCGCATCATCGAGTCCGGCGAGATCGGCGCGCCCCTGGTCATCAAGGCCTGCCACCGCAACGTCTCCCAGGGACCGGGCTTCAAGACCGAAAACGGCGTGACCAACGTGGCCATCCACGAGCTGGACATCTGCCGCTGGCTGCTGGACGACGAGTATGAGGACGTGCAGTGCGTCAAGGTCCGCCAGAGCGCCAATTCCGACAAGGGCTACGATAATCCCCAGGTCATGCTGATGCGCACCAAGAAGGGCTGCTTCATCGATGTGGAGGTCCAGGTGGCCGACGGCTACGGCTACGACATCCAGTGCGAGGTGGTCTGCGAGAACGGCACCGTGAAGCTGCCCGACCCCTACGCGGTGGTCCGCCGCTCCCGCCCCGCCGGCTGGGACGCCATGAACCCCGCCGAGTCCATGCCCATCATGACCGACTGGAAAGAGCGCTTCATCGAGGCCTACGACATCGAGTTCTGCAAGTGGGTGGAGTCCGTCCTCGCCGGAAAGCTCACCGGCCCCTCCGCCTGGGACGGCTATGTGGCCTGCGTGGCGGGCGACGCGCTGAACGCCTCCCGGGGCACCTCTCAGTTCCTGAAGGTGGAGACCATGGAAAAGCCGGAGATGTACAAGTAACAAGCCCTTTGAGGCTGTCGAAAAAGGTTGGCTCGCGCCCGGAGCGGCGGGGGAGCGCGAGGGGGCGGCAGCCCGCCTCGTATGGGATCAAATGCCCCGAAAAGCCTGCGCCAGTGGGCGTTCGGCCAGCGAAGCGAGGACTTTCCCGGGGCTTTGCCCCGGGAAAGTAACGGCATTTTTAGGCTGTCGGGCAAGTCCGAAGGACTTTTTCGGCAGCCTGAGGG
>JAEXWS010000211.1 GCA_023406225.1 Bacillota bacterium
CTATGCCGGCCTGCAGCATGAGAACAACCTGGCCGCCGCCGGCTACCGGGACGGCAGCCACAAAGAGACCTTTCAGGGAAAGGACCGGCAGGTGACGGTAAAGACCGTGGGCTACACCGGGTGGAAGCTGGTGGGCGTGGTGCCCGTGGACGACATCTGGGACAACTACGGCCAGCTTCTCTTGTTTTTCCTCTTCATCGTCCTCTTCTCCATCTTTTTGCTGGTGTTCGTAAACCTGCGGCTCTCCGAGTGGATCACCGCGCCGGTGAAGAAGCTGGACCGGGCGGTGAAGGAGCTGGAGGCGGGAGAAGAGCAGGTGGACTTCGGCGTGGGCGGGCCCTATGAGGTGGAGCACCTGAGCCATTCCATCCGCTCCATGGTGTCCACCATGCGGCATTTGATGGACGACATCATCGAACAAGAGCAGCAAAAGCGCCGCAGCGAGCTGGATGTGCTCCAATCCCAGATCAACCCCCATTTCCTCTACAACACGCTGGACAGCGTGGTATGGATGACGGAGAACGGCCGCACGGAGGACGCGGTGGTAATGGTCACGTCCCTGGCCCGGTTCTTCCGCATCTCCCTGAGCCGGGGCAGCAACATCATCCCCATCGCGGACGAGCTGGAGCACGCCCGGCACTATCTCACCATCCAAAAAATGCGGTACAAAAACAAATTTTCCGCCGCGATCGCGGCGGAGGATGGTGTAGAGTCCCTCTACACCATCAAGCTCATTGTCCAGCCCATTCTGGAAAACGCCATTTACCACGGCATGGCCTATGCCGACGGAGACGGCGAGATCGCCATCTGCGCCTTCCGGGAGGGGGACGATGTGGTGATCGATGTGGCGGATAACGGACCCGGCATGCCCGGGGAGGTGGTGGAGAGACTGCTGGACCCGGCGGCCCCGGAGGTCACGCCCGGCGCCAAGGGCTCCGGCATCGGCCTCAGGAACGTCCACCAGAGGATCCAGCTCACCTTTGGAAGCGCCTACGGGCTCACCATCCACAGCGAGCCGGACGCGGGCACCACGGTCCGCATCCGCCTGCCCGCGCTGGACGGGGAGGCGTCCGCCCGGTATCGGAAGGAGGGGCCATGAAACGAAAGGTCATTTGGCAGCTGGCGGTGCCGCTGCTGGGTCTTTGCGTGCTGTTTCTGCTCATGACGGCGGACCCTGCGAAGCCGCGCCGTGAGACGGACCTTCTGGCGGTGTCCGTCCTGCTGCGGGAATCCGACGGCAGCGCCTGGACCACCGCCCGCCAGGGCATGGAGCAGGCGGCGGCGGATCTGGGGGCGGAGCTGCGGGTCCTGACGCCCCGGGAGACGGGCAGCGTGGAAGAGCAGCGGGAGCTGCTGGCCCGGGAGGTGGAGGCGGGGGCCGCGGCGGTGCTGCTGGTGCCCGCGGACCGGACGGCCCTGGCGGAGGACGTGGCCCAGGCGGCGGGCCGGGCGGCGGTGGTCACCATGGAGACGGACATGACGCGCAGCGGCGCGGCGGCCTATGTGGGCGTGGACAACGCGGACTTGGGCGCGGCCCTTGGGAAGGCGGCGCTCAGCGGCGTGCCTGTGGGCGGCCGGGTGCTGCTGCTGGACAGCGCCCCCGGAGATACCGGCGTGCGGGAGCGGCTGGACGCCGCCGCCGGCCTGCTGGAGGCGGCGGGCCGGGAGGTCCGGGTCTGCGCGCCCGGAGAGGGGCAGACGCTGGCCCAGGCGCTGGAACGGCGGCTGTCCGCCGTCCGCCCGGATATGGTGCTGGCCTTTGAGGCGGCGGCGCTGGAGACGGCGGCGAAGAGCATCCAGGCCCGGGAGGACCCGCCGCTTTTGTATGGCATGGGAGCGACGGGGGCGGTGGCGGCGGCTCTGGAGCAGGGCGGCATCACCGCCATCGCGGCGCAAAACGAGTTTTCCGCCGGGTATCTTGCGGTGCAGGCGGCGGTGGAGGCCGCCGGCAGGCGGCCCCGCACCGTCCTGGAGCCTCTGGAATTCGCCATGGTCCGCCGGGAGACGATGTACGACCCGGATCATCAAAAGCTGTTGTTCCCCGTGACCCGCTGATTGCGGGAGGAAGGAGACGCGATGAAAAGTGGAAGGTTCCTCCGCCTGGCGGGGGTCTGCCTTTTGGCGCTGGCGCTGGGCGGCTGCGGCGGAGAGCCGAAAACGCCCACGGTGCGCATCGGCGTGGCGCTGTACCAGCAGGACGACACCTTTATCTCCACCGTGGCCCAGAATCTGGAGCGCCTTGCGAAAGAGGAGGAGGAGGCCCGGGGCATCAAGCTGAATCTGAACCTGGCGGACGCCCGCAGCAGCCAGGCGTCCCAGAACGAGCAGGTGGACCGCTTTTTGGACCAGGGCTACGATGTGATCTGCGTGAACATCGTGGACCGGACGGCGGCGGCGGTCATCATCGACAAGGCCCAGGCGGCGGACACGCCGGTTATCTTCTTCAACCGGGAGCCGGTGAAGGAGGACCTGGACCGCTGGGAGCGGGCCTATTACGTGGGGTGCAAGGCGGAGCGGGCCGGGCGGCTTCAGGGCGGCGTGGTGCTGGCGGCCTGGCGGAAGGACCCTTCCGCCCTGGACCGCAACGGGGACGGCGTGCTGCAGTACGTGATGCTGGAGGGCGAGCCGGGCCACCAGGACGCCCTGCTGCGGACGGAATACTGCGTCAAGACGCTGACCGCCGGGGGCGTGGCCACGGAAAAGCTGGCCAACGATACGGCGAACTGGCAGCGGGGCCAGGCGAACGTGCGGATGCAGCAGTGGCTGGAGCGGTTCGGGGACGGCATCGAGGTGGTGTTCTCCAACAACGACGATATGGCCCTGGGGGCCATCGACGCGTGCCTTGCCGCCGGGATGGACGTGGAGGACCTGCCCTTTATCGTGGGGGTGGACGCCACGCCCCCGGCCCTGGAGGCTCTGGAGGCGGGGACTTTGCAGGGCACCGTCCGCAACGACGCCGCCGGACAGGCCGAGAGCATGATGGCCCTGGCCTGCGCGTTGCTGGACGGAAAGGACCCTGCCCGGGCCATGGATCTGGAGGACGGGAAGTATGTCTGGCTGGACCATACCACCGTCACGCGTGAGACGCTGGAAAAGGAAAGAGACGGCTGACGCCGTCTCTTTCCTTAGGCTGTCGGAAAAGTCCGAAGGACTTTTCCAACAGCTTAAAAATGCCGTTACTTTCCCGGGGCAAAGCCCCGGAAAATTCCTCGCTTCGCTGACCGAACGCCTGCCGGCGCAGGCTTTTCGGGGCATTTGATCCCATGCGAGGCGGGCTGCCGCCCCCTCGCGCTCCCCCGCCCCCTCGCGCTCCCCCGCCCCAGACAGCAAGGTATTCCTGAAATACAGGTTTTTCGACAAGTTGAGGAAAGAGACGGCTGACGCCGTCTCTTTCCTTTTCTACAGCCAGGCCCCGGCTACCAAAAAGACCAGGGTCAGCGCCAGAAACGCCAAAATCAGCTTCCAGACATACCGGAACCACTTGTCGTAGGACACATGCCCCAGCGCCAGCGCGCCCATGACCACCGCCGCCGTGGGCGTGATGAGGTTCACCAGGCCCGAGGCGGACTGGAACGCGGTCACCACCAGGTCCCCGCTCACTCCGGCGAACTGCCCGAGAGGGGCGATGATGGGCACCGACAGCGTGGCCAGGCCCGAGGAGGAGGGGATCAGCACCGTCAGGGGCAGATAGATCAAAAACACCAGCAGCACGAAGCTGATGGGCCCCGCGCCCGACAGGGCCTGCTCTCCCCAGTGGAGGACGGTGTCCGTAATGCCGCCGTCGTTCATCAAAACGGTGATGCCCCGGCTGATGCCGATGATGAACGCCACGCCCAAAAGCTCGGCGCAGCCCGCCACGAAGGTATCCGCGATGTCGCTCTCCCCCATCCGGTCGATGAGGCCGATCACCACGCCGCCCACCAGAAACAGGGCGGAGAGCTCCGGGAACCACCAGCCCAGGGCGGGCAGGGGCAGTCCCATGTCCCCGAAGGGGATCACGCCGTAGATCATCACCAGGAAGGTGGCGGCGAAAACCGCCAGGATGACCTTCCGCCGCCCCGTCAGGGGGGGCGGCTCCTCGGCGCTGCTGTGGACCACCGCCTCCCCCCGCCAGACGGCGGACTGGGCGGGATTTTTTTTCACCTTGGCGGCGTAGGCCATGACAAACCAGATGGCCACGCCCTCAAACACGATCCACTGGAGGATGCGCAGCACGATGCCCTCCCCGAGAGACACGCCCGCGAAGCCCGAGGCGATGCCCGTTGCGAAGGGGTTCACCGTGGAGCAGATGACGCCTGCGCCGGAGCCCAGCAAAATGACGGAGATGCCCACCACGGCGTCGTATCCGGCGGCGACGAACACCGGCAGCAGCAAGGGGTAGAAGGCCATCGTCTCCTCCCACATGCCGTAGGTGGTGCCGCCCAGGCCGAAGAGCAGCATCAAAATGGGGATGAGCAGGTTTTCCTTTCCGTCCAGGCGGCGGATCACGTTGGAAACGCCCGCGTCGATGGCGCCGGTCTTCATGACGACGCCTAAGAAGCCGCCCACCATCACGATGAAGATGCACACGTCCACCGCGTCGTAAAAGCCGGAGAAGGCGGCTTTCAGCATGTCGCCCACCCCCTGGGGGCTGGGGGCCGTCAGGTGGTAGGTCCCCGCCACCGGCACGCCGTCCACATAGTCGTAAGCGCCCGCCGGGATGAACCAGGTGGCGACGGCCACCAGGACGATGAGCAGGAACAGGATGGCGTACGCGCTGGGCATCTGGAATTTGGACTTGCCCAAAGGGCCTCCCTCCTTCCCTACTTGCCGATGGTGGCGACCATCACGGCCTTGATGGAGTGCATCCGGTTTTCCGCCTCGTCAAAGACCACGCTGTGGCGGCTGCGGAACACCTCGTCGGTGACCTCCCGGATGTCCACGCCCTTGTCCTTCCACTCCTTGGCAAGCTTCGTCTCGAAGTCGTGGAAGGAGGGCAGGCAGTGCATATAGAGCACGTCGGGGTTGCCGGTGGCCTTCAGCGTCTCCTCCGTCACCCGGAAGGGGGACAGCAGCTCCGCCCGCTTGGGGATCAGGGCCTCTTCGCCCATGGAGGCCCAGATGTCGCCGTAGATCATGTCCGCGTCCTTCAGGTCCTTCACATTGTCGGTGATCTCGATGAGGCCGCCGTTTTCCCGGGCGGTGGCGAAGGTGCGCTTCACCAGCTCCTGGTCCATCTCCCGGGCCAGCTCCTCCGGGCCCATGGCCACGAAGTGCATGCCCATCTTCGCCGCGCCGATCATCCAGGCGTAGCACATGTTGTTGCGCACGTCGCCGGGGAAAACCACCTTCATTTTGTTCAGGGGCTTGCCGCAGTGCTCCTCCAGGGTCATCATGTCCGCCAGGATCTGAGTGGGATGGTCCGCGTCGGTGAGTCCGTTCCACACGGGCACGCCGGAGAACTTCGCCAGGTCTTCCACGGCGGCCTGGTCGAAGCCCCGGTACTCGATGCCGTCGAAAAACCGGCCCAGGACCTTGGCGGTGTCCTCCAGGGACTCCTTTTTGCCCATCTGGGAGCTGCCCGCGTCCAGATAGGTGACGTGGGCGCCCTCCTGGGTGGCGGCCACCTCGAAGGAACAGCGGGTGCGGGTGGAGGTCTTTTCAAACAGCAGCACGATGTGCTTGCCCTTCATGGTGGGCTCGCAGACGCCCATCCGGCGCTTGGCCTTCAGGTCGTGGCCCAGGTCCAGCAGATAGCGGATCTCAGCGGGAGTGAAGTCCTCCAGGGTGAGGAAGCTCCGGCCCTTTAAATTAACAGCCATAATATTCTCCTTTAGTGATTTGAAATCGTCGGCCCGGTCAGGGCGGGCCATGACCGCTTTTACGGCGCGTGGAACACAGTGGAAGGGGGCCCTCCAGCCCCAAATCCCCGTCCCTCGCCCCCCAGGGAGGGGGGCTAGGGGGAACCCACGGTTCCCCCCAAATCCCCGTCCTTTGTCCCCTAGGGAGGGGGGCTAGGGGGAACCCGCGGTTCCCCCAGTTCTTCCGCCCAAAGGCGGAAGAAGCAAATGAGATCATTTTCGGCAGGACATGCGCCTGCCGAAAATACCTCGACCCAGCCGCCGGGGGCGGCGTTCACCAGTCCGCAGACTGGTGAGGGGGG